>JAUNNJ010000014.1 GCA_030531495.1 Bacteroidales bacterium | reverse complement strand
TTATTCCGCCCAGTCGCTTGCGACTGCAAACATAGTAACTTTTTAGCCATTTTTTTATTGTATGTGATTGATTCCGAAGCTATTGTTGGTTTTGGTTTCTTTGTGCTGCGAAGAATTGTTCGCGTTGCACGGCGTCGCAGAATGTGGCGATATCGTAAGTGTCTTCGTCGAGTTGCTCCACGTGTTTCAGACGCTTGAGGCAGAACCGGTGCATCCACACACTGAAGGCGATAACCGGGATGAAGCTCAATAGCGACAGCAACTCGTCCTCAGCTCCCACCATAAGGATGGCGTCGTACACACCGTGGGCAAGCACTGGAGCCACCCATATGAGCGATTTGTACTTTTTGAAGCGGCGAGGATGGAAATGCACGAGCGAATAGAAGAAGCCCATTAGCACTGCGAATATGTAGTGGCCTGGCACAGCGAGCAGACTGCGTGTCAAGGCTGTCATTCCCCATCCGTCTTCGCTTTGGAAAAGGTATAAGATATTTTCCAATCCAGCGAATCCCATACCGATGCACACCGCATACACGATGCCGTCCATCGATTCGTTGAAGTCGTCGCAGTTGCGAAGCATGAGCCAAAGCATGAGCAGTTTCACCGATTCCTCGGGAATGGCTGCACCCACAAATGCTTCAAACACGCCCCTGATAAATGGCAACTGTGCCAGTATGCCAAAGTCGCTGCTGATGATGATTCCCTCAAGCCCCATGGCCAATGGCACGGCCAAGAATGCCGAGAACACGCCGTAGATCACGCCTTGCGCGATGCGGCTCATGGGTTCGGGGTGCTTGCGGTCGCGGTATCTCACGTAGCAAATGAGCAGAAATGCCGGCAAAATGCCGCAAATGAGCATGATGAGTGTTTCCATATCTATTGCACAATTTCAGATTTGAGTTGATTGATTTTGATTTCAGCCACTGGGGCCACACCGAGCCATGCCGCAGCATTGGTTACGCCCATCGCTTCAAGCGGTGTTGCCACACCATCGGCTTTAGCCACAAGAATGAGGTAGTCCACTATGAGCAGTCGTTCTTCCACCGTGGTGTAGGAGGCGATGTCGCGGGCGCATTCTTCAATTTTCGAAGCCCACATAATGGGATTGTAGTTTCGTTGTTCGTTAAGAATTCTACCCAGGAGCGAATGGCATCTTTGTGCTTTTTCAGTTCCGAAGTAGTTGTTTACAAAGTTGCACACATAAGTGTATTTCCTCATACCGCTATCCACATCCACATTGATGATGTAGGCGGAAAGCGCCATCAGTTGCAACATGAAATTGTTGCGTTCCCCAATCAGAAGCGTCGACTGGCGCTCTATGTCGTTGATGATATTGTCGATTTTACCCATATATAATTTTCTTTATTTGTTTGTGCTGCCGGCGTGGAAGGGTGCCATCAGTTGTAAGTACCATTCTGAACGTGTGCCGTCGGCGTTGCGCATGCAGTGAGTGTGCTCGTTGCGAGCGGTAGAGCCGCCTTTCTTGAACACCAGCACAAAGCGTTTCGCTGCTTTCGTGGGCAGGGTTTTGATATTGTAGATGTCTTGAAGCCAAAAGCCTCTCAGATAGCATTCGGCACAAAAGTCGGATAGCACTTCGCCTGGTATGCATACCGAAAACACCCCCTCGTCGCCCAGCATGGCATAAGCACCTTCGGCCAATACACCGAATGGCAGGCTCGAACTGTGGCGTGCGCGGGTGCGGCTGTCGTCGGGACATTCCAGACTCTTGTCGAAGTAGGGCGGATTGCACACCACGCAGTCGTAGGCTCCAAGCGCGCCTTCCGCCTTGCGTTGGGCGAAAAAGTCTTGGAAAGATGCGTGCACAAGTGTGAGTCGGTCGCTCCAAGGCGATGCGGAAAAGTTGGTGTTGGCGTCGATAATGGCGTTGTCGTCAATCTCCACGGCTGTAATCGAGGCATCGGGGCAGCGTTGGGCAAGCATCAGCGAGATGATGCCGGTGCCGGTGCCGATGTCGAGTATTCGTGTGCCGCCAGCGCAGAGAGTGCCCAGCAAGTCGCTGTCCGTACCCACTTTCATGGCTGCATGGCGCTGGTCGATGGTGAATTGCTTGAATTCAAAAAAGTCTTTTCTTCGCATTGTTATGTGTTGTCCGCGTTCTCTTTTCGGCAAAGTTACAACATTTCTCGACAAATTGCGTATCTTTGTGGTAGTAAAAAATATAACGACGATGAACAAACTTGAATATAAGCGTAAAAATGAGCAGTGGCTCGAAGCCAAGGCAAGCGAAGAAGGCGTTAACTCGCTCCCACGCGGCATATTATATAAGGTGCTTGAAAGTGGCGACCCCAATGGAAAAATGCCCAACCTCGGCAATGTGGTGGTAGCGCACTACACCGGCCGCACCATCGATGGCAAGGAGTTCGACAATAGTTACGGCGGTGCGCCATTGGCCATTCGCTTGCGTGAACTCATCGAAGGGTGGATTATCGCACTTCAGCGTATGCATGTGGGCGACAAGTGGGAACTCTACATCCCCGCCGAAATGGGCTATGGAAAGTTCTCCCAGCCAGGAATCCCGGCATTCTCTACTCTCATTTTTCAAATCGAGCTGATAGGCATTGGCTAAAAAAACTTAGCGAACTCAGAGTCCTCCGAGTTTGCTGAGAATCTAAATTCCAACATCCAATTTCTAATTTTCAATCTCTCGTCCAATGATAGAAAATGTAATATATAGTGCTCTCGGACTTTGTGGTGCCACTGTGATAGGCTCTGTTATAGGGTTTGCCTTCAAGGAATTGCCCCACAAATGGAACGATACAGTGCTCGGTTATTGTGCCGGCATTATGATGGCTGCATCGGTGCTCGGACTTCTTCTTCCTGCTGCCGACATGGCTGGCGATGGGTGGGGCATAGCATGGGTTGTGATTGGCGGCATGATAGGGGCATTGTTTCTCAACGTGCTCGATTTCGTTACGCCACACCTCCATCACATCACAGGTCTTGAGCAAGAACAACACACCAACAACGCCACCCTCAACCACGTTCTGCTGTTCGTGATGGCCATTGCCATCCACAAGTTGCCCGAAGGTATGGCTGCCGGCGTTGGTTTCAATGGCGAGAATGTGGGAAATGCGTGGACCGTGACGGCTGGTATCGCCTTGCAGAATGTGCCCGAAGGTATGGTGGTGATATCGCCATTGCTTGTGGCTGGTGTGAGTCGCATGCGCACCTTCTTCATCTCTTTGGCCATCGGTCTGCTCGAAATTGTGGGTGTGCTCATCGGCTTCTTTGCAGGTGGCATCTCACAAGTGCTATTGCCTGTGATGCTGGCTTTTGCTGGCGGTGCGATGCTTTATGTGGTCAGCGACGAAATGATACCCGAAACCCACATCCACGGCTACCAGAAGCAAGCCACCTACGCCTTGATGCTCGGCTTCTTCACCCTTTTGGTCCTTGAACGCGTATTGTAAACACTGTGATGGAGAAATACAGAAAAATATTATTGACGGCGGTTATCTTTGTGCTGATGGGAATGATTGCATCGGCGAAAGGGTTTGTGACCGTGAGTGATGGCCGGTTTATCCTTGATGGCAAACCTTATAAATATGTAGGCACCAACATGTGGCAAGCCACAATTATGGCATCGGAAGGAAGAGGCGGTAATCGTGCAAAGTTGCTGCGCGAACTCGACCACCTGAAGCGCGTCGGCATCAGCAATGTTCGCATTCTTGTGGGAGCAGAAGGCCCTGAAGGCCTCAACTCGCATATCAAACCGGTGCTTCAGACAGCTCCCGGTGTGTATAACGACACCATTTTGCAGGGCCTCGACTTACTTCTCGTGGAGATGGAAAAACGCGATTTGCGCGGCGTGTTCTATCTCACCAATTCGTGGGAATGGAGTGGGGGATATTCGGCATATCTTCAGTGGGCAGGCTTCGGCGATGCCAAGATTCCAAGAGTTGATGGCTACGACGCCTATGTCGACTATGTGAAGCATTTCGTGTCGAGTGATTCGGCGAAAGCAATGTATTATCGCCACATCCGCCGCATTGTGGGACGCACCAATTCCATCACCGGCAAGCCTTATAGCGAATCTGCCGCCATCATGTCGTGGCAGATTGCCAACGAGCCTCGTCCGTTCAGCAAGGATGGTTTGCCAGCATTCTGCGAGTTTCTGCTCACCTCGGCTCGCATCATCAAAAGCATCGACAGCAATCATTTGGTGTCGACTGGCAGTGAAGGACTGGTGGGCTTTGAAATGAATCTTGAGTGGTGGACCAAACTGCATTCAGCCCCTGAAATTGATTATGCCAACATCCACATCTGGCCGTGCACATGGCGATGGGTGACGCGTGAAAATGTGTTCACTGCTGTGGATAAAGCCTGCGCCGACAGCCGTAACTACATCAAAGAGCACTACGATGCCATCAGCCCCTACGGCAAACCGTTAGTGCTTGAAGAATTTGGCTACCATCGCGACGCTTTCTCGTTCACTCCCGGAAGCCCTACCAAAGCCCGCGACCAGTATTATAAATATATTCTCGACATTCTCACCGACACCCCGATGCTTGCCGGCTGCAACTTCTGGGCATGGAGTGGCGACGCACGCCCCTCGAACTTGTGGTGGCAAGAGTGGGACGACTTCTGTGGCGACCCCGCACAAGAAGAGCAAGGCCTCTACAGCGTGTTCTCCGCCGACAAATCCACCCTGAAAATCATCAAAAAAGCCACCGCCCGCCTCCGCTGAAAACCCCCGCCTTTGCACGCTCCGAATGTTTTAAGGATTTCGGTTGTTTTGCTGTGGGTGTGATAATTGTCGTAGATTTTTGTGAGAGTGACTTTTTTTTGTTATTTTGTAAAACGAATAGTTATCTCCTGTTGATTATATTTCTCACAAAAACCAAAAACCTTGTTGACTCGTAGACCTGTAGACTCGTAGACTTCAAATAGACAAAAACCGGGCAAAACCTCCTTTGGCGTATGTGGGTGCTGTACACCCACCGCTTGATTTGTGGGACTTCAGATTTTTAAGCGAGCTTAAATCTGCCCTCCCACAAACCAACCACGCCCTCTTTCGCGCGGTATCATACGCCAAAGGTCGATAAACCACGCCTGCGGCGAAAAACCAATATGCTTGACATGTCTGGCAGAACAATATTTGACACACACCTCGCGGAATTCAAATTATTCGTGGTAACAGGAATGTTTATTTTATAAAGTCCAGAAGTCAACCGGTATGCGAGTCATATTGGGAGGCGCGAATAACATGCCAAAGGCATGTCCCTACCGAAGTGGGCTGGGTGAAGAGTGGCGATTTCATTGAATGGTTGGAGGCAAAAAAGACTTTTGCACGGCATGAGGATTGCGCCCGTACCGAAAAATCGTGAAGAAAAATCGGGGTGGTTTAGTGGTTAGTGGGGCGAAAATAGGGGATATATGGAAAATTATTTGTAGTTTTGCACCTAATATGGCCTATTGTGCGCCATTTGTTCTATAACTGCAAATTATAAATACACAAAAATATGAAGAATTTATTGAAATCGGTTTTCGCTGCAGCCTTGCTCCTGTTGATGGTGGCTTGCAATGGTAGCAAAACCAACGAAGCGTATCCTTTTCCAATGAAGTATTTGCCTGTGCAGCTCGAAGGCTCTAAGATGTGGAGCATCCTCGACCTTGAATCGGGCGAAGTGGTGGCTAAGGATGCCTACAAGACTACTCCTTCTGCCGTGGTTAATGACATGTACTTCGTGATGAATGACGAAGGTACATACGATTATTATAATGTGGCCGACCCTAAGAAGCCTGTCAACAAGGAACACTTCGGCAGCGCCACTGAATTTAGTGTAGAAGGTCTGGCATTGGCCAGCCTTAAGGGCAAACCTATCAGCATCATCAACGACAAGTGCGAAGTGGTGAAGGAATTGAGCGACAGCGTTGCTGAATGCTCTATGTTCAATCGCGGCTTGGCTGTGGCTCGTTTCATCAACTCCAAATATGGTTATATCGACACAGAAGGCAAAACTGTGATTCCTGCTAAGTACGACCAGGCCAATGCGTTTATGTATGAAGACCATACCACTGTGATGACTCAACGTGAAAACGACTCTATCGTCGACATCAGTTTTATCGACAAGAAAGGGACCGAAACTTTCAAGACCAATTCCACTATGTATCATCCTGTGACCCCTTCTTTCAACAAGGGTGTACTTCCAGTGGTGGATGCAAGCAAGCCCGACACCGTGGTTTGTCTCGATGTGGAAGGCAAGGACGCTCCTAACCCATTTGAGGTGCCTGAAGCTGTGAAGAAGGATGGCTACAACCATCACTCTGCCACTGGTAAGGGTACTTTCGTGGTGGTGAAGGGCGACAAACTTGGCGTGGTTGACCAGCAAGGTGGCGTGTTGATTCCTGTCAAGTATTTCGATATCATTGACGTGTGCCCTAATCGTTATTTGATTAGCGAAAAGCAAGGCGTATATTTCCTTGCCGACGAAAACGGCAAGCCTGTAGGTAAGGCTAAGATTGCTCATGCCAACGGCACTCCAAACTCTGTGGCTACCCGTGGCTTCATCGATTTGGCTATCACCGGCACTAACTTGATGAGCATGTTCAACGAAAATGGCTTCGTGCCTGTGGCTAAAGGCGCAACCGTGGGCAGCATGCTCCAAGCTATCGACGCAGCTCACCCTGAAGCGTATGTCGACCACGATGCATTGGCTGTGAATTCCACACTTATCTCGTTTGCAGGCCCTATTGCATCGAAAGGCGCTGATGGTCAAGTCACTTTCAATGTTGGCACTCCTGTTCGCCTCGTTGGTTTCGACTTCCCGGTTGTTTCTTATGCCGATGGCACAGAAGACGACCTCGTGCAGTTTATGGCTGCCAATATGGGCAAGAACGGTTTCGTGAGCGTGGGTGGCAATGTGTTTGAAAGTGAGAATGGTACGGCTGTGGCTCTGGGCTATAAGAGTGGCATCGTTCGCATCAACTACTATATGGACAAGGCTGATGCTCAGCCTCTCCCTGCCGAATCAAGAAAGGGCGCAAAACCAGCAAAGAAGTAATTCGTTTTTACCACTGTTGAAGAAATATGGACCAATAAGTGGACAAAAAGTGTTAAATTATGAAAAAATATTAATATTCATTGCACAAGAAATCTAAAAAAGTGCAACGATGCTCACTTTATGGAATTTTTTCTTTAATATTTGGATAATAATTACTTACTTTGCATCAAATTTGTTAGAAAACAAAAGAAACGTAAATATTAATAACATTCTTAAATTTAAACATTATGTCTGAAATTTCTGAAAGAGTAAAAGCAATCATCGTTGACAAGTTAGGCGTTAGCGAAGCAGAAGTAACCCCAGAAGCAACTTTCCAACAAGATCTCGGTGCAGATTCACTCGACACTGTAGAACTCATCATGGAATTTGAAAAGGAATTTGGTATCTCTATTCCAGACGACAAGTCTGAAGGTATCCAAACTGTTGGCGACGCTATCAAGTTCATCGAAGAAGCACAAGCATAATCTTTTCATTTCCGCTACGTAATATTTCAATATGGAATTAAAAAGAGTAGTGGTAACAGGTCTTGGAGCAATCACTCCACTGGGCAACGACGTAGAATCTACTTGGAAAAATGCCCTTGATGGTGTGAGCGGTGCAGGACCTATTACTCATTTTGACGCAAGCCTTTTCAAAACTCAGTTTGCATGTGAAGTGAAGGATTTCCAACCTGAACTTTATGTGGCTGAAGGTGATCGTAAGGAACTTAGAGATTTCAAGAAGAACGACCTCTACACTCAATATGCTTTGGCTGCTGCTAAGCAAGCGATTGAAGATGCCAATCTTCTTGACGAAAACATCGACCGCGACGAAGTGGGCGTAATCTTCTCTTCTGGTATCGGTGGTATTCACACCTTTGAACAAGAAGTGGCTTATTATGCAACTCACGAAGAGCAAGGTCCTAAGTACAGTCCTTTCTTGATCCCTGCAATGATTGGCGACATCGCAGCTGGACGCATCTCTATCAAGTATGGTTTCCGCGGTCCTAACTACGGTGTGGTTTCTGCTTGCGCATCATCAACCAACGGCATGATTGATGCCTTCAATCAAGTGCGTATGGGTAAGGCTGTTGCCATCGTCACTGGTGGTGCTGAAGCAGCTATCTGCCCAGTTGGTGTGGGTGGCTTCAACGCTATGCACGCCCTCTCAACCCGCAACGACAGTCCTGAAACCGCTTCACGTCCATTCAGCGCTTCTCGCGATGGTTTCGTGATGGGTGAAGGTGGTGTTTGCCTCATTTTCGAGGAACTCGAACACGCTCTCGCTCGTGGCGCTAAGATTTACGCTGAAGTTGTTGGTGGCGGTACAAGCGCAGATGCTTACCACATCACTGCAACTCACCCTGAAGGCCTCGGTGCTCGCTTGGTTATGAAGCGTGCGGTTGAAGATGCTGGTCTCAGCGTTGATGATATCGACTACATCAACGTGCACGGTACTTCTACTCCTGTGGGCGACCTTAGCGAATCTCAAGCTATCGTTGACCTCTTCGGCAAACACGCTTATGAACTCAACATTAGCTCTACCAAGTCTATGACTGGCCACATGCTCGGTGCTACCGGTGCTATGGAAGCTATGTTCTGCGTGAAGTCGGTACAGGAAGATATCGTTCCTCCAACTATCAACCACGAAGATGACGACCGCGACGAAAAGATTGACTACGACCTTAACTTCACTTTTGGCAAGGCTCAAAAGCGCGAAGTGAACGTAGCGCTCTCTAACACTTTCGGTTTCGGTGGCCACAATGCTACTATTATCGTTAAGAAGTACAAAGGTTAATATCCCGTGTTTAACGGTATCATATCATTCATAAAGCTCCTTTCCTCTAAGGATAAGGGGCTTTATGTCTTTATACATGACCTTACTGGATTCTACCCGAAAAACATCAATCTCTACAAACTGGCTTTCGTGCACCGCTCTATGCCGGTGAAAGACGAAAACGGCAACTGGGTGAACAATGAGCGCCTTGAATATTTGGGCGATGCCGTGCTCGACCTCGTGGTGGCTGCATACCTCTATCACCACTATCCCGATAAGCATGAAGGGTTCCTTACCAGCACTCGCGCTAAGATTGTGCAACGCGAGAGCCTGAACCGCATCGGTAAACTGTTTCATCTCGACCAGCATGTAAAGGCTTCTGCACACTCTTCGTCGCACAATAGCTATATCAGCGGTAATGCCGTTGAGGCATTTGTTGGTGCCATATATCTCGACCGTGGATATGCTTGCGCGCAGAATTTTATCGAAAATAAAATCATTCGCGACAACATTGATATCGTGAGCCTTGTCAATACCGAGAAAAACTTCAAAAGCCGCTTGATTGAATGGACTCAAAAGTTCCATGTGAGCATTGAATACGAGCTCGTCGACACTTATAACGATGCCGAAAACAATCCCGTGTTCCGCACCGCAGTGCTGCTCGGCGGAATCTTTGCTGCCGATGCCACGGGCTACAGTAAAAAGGAATCGCACCAAGGTGCGTCAAAGAAAGCGCTCGAACGCTTGAAGACCGACCACGTATTCTACGAGCAAGTGGTGGCTACGGCCACTTCTGCAGGCCCTTCTGCCATGTCCTGACACTTTATCTCTCTGGTAAGAGCACCTCATCATTGTCTTAGCAAGTCTTATTTTTTTGTATAATCTACCATCGTAGCATTTTCTGGCATAGGGTGTGGTAGGTTTGTTGTATTTTTTGGCACCATAGTGCTCGCTTAGGAGAGAAATAAGGAGTAATTTTGTACCAGCACCCAAAACACCAAAAACTATGAAACCAACCAACCTTCTTTTTCTGATTTTATTTCTGCTCACAGCCTTGATGAGCCGTGCACAAGAAACCGGTACATTCACTTGCGCCGCCATGAATGTTGATGGCATGCCCAAAAGCATTAAGGTAGCAGGATTCTATAGTGTAGAACTCAATCCCGATGCAAGAGAAGCCGAAGGTGCCACTGCTGTGGGCAAGAAAATTAAAAGCAAAGGTTGGGATTTCTTTGGTGTGAGTGAGGATTTCAATTACAATAACGAACTCACAACACAGCTCACGGGCTACAGCCAGGGCACGCACCGTGGTGGTATTCCCACTTCACCAGGTTTTGATATCTTGGGCTCGTTCTTGGCTCAAAAATCGCCATTGTTCAATACCGATGGCTTGAACTTCTTCTGGAACAGTAAGGTGACAGTGTCTGGTGAAAGATGGCAGCAGTGGAATACGCACTACGGCTACACCAACGATGGCGCAGATGGCATGATTGCCAAGGGCTACAGAATGTATCAAGTGACGGTGGCTACTGGCATCACTCTCGATGTGTACATCCTTCACATGGAAGCTGGAGCACACGAAAAGGACTATGCATCGCGTGAAGCTCAATACACACAACTTGCCAACGACATCTTGAATAATAACACAGGAAATTCTGTAATCGTGATGGGCGACTTCAATAGTCATTACACCGACGACCGATTGAAGGAACTGTTCGTTGACCCGATTCTTGCCAACTCTCGCTTCCACCTTTACGATGCTTGGGTGCTTCGTAACCATTCTAAGGTGTATCCTCCTTACCACGGTTCAAGCGTGGCTGAAGAGGCAATAGATAAGTTGTTCTACATCAATGTGGATGGCGGTTCGTGCAAACTTTCCATCACTGATTACAAAATTGATACCGACTTCATGGATGCAAGCGGCACTCCATTGAGCGACCACTACCCAGTGGTGTCTTCATTCAAGTGGACCCGCCAGCACTACGAGCCACAATACAGCCTTGGCGACACCAATAAAGATGGTGTGATTGATGTTTCCGACGTTACCACGCTCATTAACATGGTGTTGGGTAGCACTTCTATCGACAAATCGGTTGCCGATATGGACGGAAATGGCACAGTGGATGTGTCGGATGTGACAATGTTGATTAATAAGATTCTTAGTTGATGAATATAGTAGATAATTGTAGTTCAATACCATGATTTAGTGAAAACATAATTAATTAGCAATCCAAATTAAAAATCGTAGTGTCGAAACATTTTCACACTGCGATTTTTTTCATCACGTCATCCCCCAAATACACCTCCCTACAATGTTGGGGATGGTGGTAGATGTGAAAATAGGAGGCAAATGCCTTTTGTGATTAGCATTTGCCTCCTGTCAGATTGTTTATTTCAGATGTCTTACTGGGCAAGAATAATGTTGATGAGCGCAGTCACATCACTCACGTTTACCTCGCCGTTACCGTCGATATCGCAACGCTCGGTTGGGTATGAAGCCTCGCCTAAAATTTGGTTGATAAGCGCAGTCACATCGCTTACGTCCACAGTGCCGTTGCCGTCCACATCGCCCTTTTTGCCTGTTGGCGTCGACATGAAGTCGAGGGTATAAGCACCTATATTACCACCACTCGAGTCAAGCTTGAGATAACAAAGTCCCGAAGGCAGGGTATAGCTTGCATAAACTTTCTCAAACTTCTTGCTGGTGTAGTTCCAATAATAGGAATTCGACACTTTGCTGATGTCTGCTGCGCCTCCAGTATTGGCCACGAGAAGGTTGCTGGTGATTGATGAATATGCTGTAGGGCGCTTAATCTTATACATCTTGCCAGGAGTGAGATCGGTGATGATAACCCCCGTATTTCCAGGCACTTGTTTAGCCTCTGCGGTTTTAAGCACCTTGGCAGTAGCGTCGTAGCCTGTCACAATATAAGCCTTTACACCACTTGCGCCAAAGTCAAGAGGCATGCTTTGTCCCATGTTGTAGGTATCGCCTTGTGGTGTGAAATAAGGCGCGACATGAGACCTAACCATGTTGGTAGTACCGCTGAATGTCCAGTTCTTGAGGTTGCTGTTGAGCACCGTTGCTAATATGTAATTGTTGATATACAGCGTGAAGTCGGCAGCATTGCCACCCACCCACTGAGTGTCATAATTCACGTTGGAGTTGAGCAGCGTGAGGTCGTTGAGCGACTTGGCATTGCTAAATGCCTCTGCTCCAATGCGCATCACCTCATCAGGTACGGTGATATCGCGCACCAGACTACCGCTAAATGCCTTGCGGCCTATCTTTGAGAGATACTTGGCTTCGTTGAGAGTCACAACCGATACCATCGCCCCATTGAAGCAACTGTCGCCTACCTCGGTAATCAAGTACTTCTTTCCACTGTTGAACATATTGTCGGTTTCGCTCAGTGCTGCATAGAAAGCACTTGCACCTTTCAATTCATTGTTGTAGACATACTTGGCAGTTCCTGCATAGGTCACACCGTCCTTTGTCACAGGAGCTGTGCTGGTGACGGCCATTTTGTAGGCGGTGCTGGTCATGCTTGAAGTACCACCCTTGCAGAAGTCGTAGGCACCGGCATTGACGGTGTAGTTCTTGAAGCTTGTGTTGGCCTTGACTGCATCGCGGCACTCAACGGGCACTCTCACGATACATGTAGAGGGAACACCTGTAAGCACCATGCTCTGCTTGTTGGCTGCACTGTTGTTGAGGATGAGATATGTGAGCGACGACATGCCGTAGAACGACCGGGGAACGATGCTGGTAGCCGTGCTGGGAACCAGTATTGTCTTGCTCTTGACACCAGAAAAGGCATCATCGCCCAGGCTTGTGAAGCCCACGGGCAGGAGGATATCGTTGGTGATAGGGCAGCCTCGGAAGGCGTATGCCTTGATTTCCTTGAGGTCGGCACCCCAGCTCACTGTGCGCAACGAGGTGCAGCCATCAAAGGCGTTCAAGCCGATAGAGGTGACACGAGGCAGCTGGATGCTGGTGATGGGCTGGCTGTCGAAAGCCTTGTAACCCACGGTAGTGACATAGTCGCAACCAGTGATAGAGAATGACGATGTATTGCTGAATGCTTCCTCGGCAATCTCGTCGACAACATAGTCCTTGCTACCGATATAGATGTATCCAGGAACATTGACGGTGCCCGATAGCGAGTTGTGCGTGCGGCGCACCAGTTTGCAAGTGCCGCCACTGAATTTTGTTCCGTTCACAGTCACAGCGCCAGCTTGCTTCACGGTGTACCCCAGGCCACCGACGAGATAGTCGGCGGGTACAATGCCGTCCTTGTTGTAGCTCTTGAAGCCAGTCCAACCCTTAGACTGGAAGGTTGCCTCCTTGCCACGCTGCACATACAGGTTGGGGTTGCCACAATAATCCAGGAACGCAGTCTTGTTGATGGTGGGGATATAGTTAGTATTCACATTGACATACAGGTCGGAGAGTGCCGGACACTCAAAGAATGTGTAGGGGTCAAGCGACTGTACCGATGAGGGGATCTCTACAACCTTGAGCGCGCTGCAGTAGTGGAAGGCTTTCTTGATTGTCTTGCAGCCATAGGTGACATAAATATTCTGAATCTCAGAAACCCTGCGGAACGCATCATCAGCAATGGTTTCACACAGAGGAGAGGTCTTGTAAGCCGAGAACTGGTATGCCTGGGGGACCTTGATGAGTTCTTTCTGTCCCTTGGTGTAGAGCGAGCTTGAAAAAGATTCGTAGTAAGAGTTGCCCGTTGCCACCTTGATTTCCTTGAGTGCAGGGCACAGGTCTACAAAAGTTGGGTCAATAGCTGTTACCGTTGCAGGAATGTTAAGCAGGGTAAGGCTTGCATTATCATAGAACTCAGCTTCGCCAATATTAGTCACGCTACCCAAGTCTACGCTGGTCAACTTGCTACAAGAGCTAAACGCTGTGCCGCTGAGCTTACCGCCAGCCAGGCGCACAGTGGTGAGATTGGTGGCTTTCAAGCACATGGAGCGTCCGTAACTGGTGATAGCGGTGAGGTTTGAAAGGTCGAGCTGGGTGAGGTCGGTGTTGTCTCTAAACGCGAAGTCTGCCACTGTCACATACTTGAAGTAGCGGTCTTGACTTGAAGGCCTCACGCGATAACTTGAGGGGCGATAAATACCTTCGGCAACGCCTGTGTTACCGCCGTTCTTGTTGAAACCGATAATGGCGCACTCGTGGTCAACGCTCGTACCGGTAGAAGGCTTGGTGACGACAGCCATTGTGCCATCGCCCATGTAGATGTCCCATGCATAGCTCGACTTCTCGATGGTCCTGAATTTGTCAGCTCCCCATATGCTCTGGGTAAGTAGGTCATTGGTGTTTTCCAAAGTTTTCGGAACATACAGCGTACACTTGGTGCTTGAGGGGAACGCCGAAGCTGAATAACCTTTCAGCTTTCCTGTTGTGCTTGCAAAATACACACTGGTGAGTGCAGTACAGCCGCCGAAAGCGTTGGAGTAGATATACTCCATAGAACTCGGCAGGCGCACGTAGGTGATTCCTGTACAGTTCTTGAAAGCATCGGCCTCAATTTCCTTGATACCGTAGTGCAGGCGCACGCTGGTAATCTTGGTCTGGCCGACAAATGCGCTGCTGGCAATAGTGTTCACGTAGAACGAACTGCCGTTAACGGTAATTACATGCGGAATCGAGAGCGCTGTGTTAGTGGTCAAGTCCTTGTCAAAGCCGATACACTTAACAGTGCCAGGAGTAGAGCCCGACGAAGATGTTACAAGCTCATAGAGCAGGTTGTCGACAGTGTAGGTTACACCCCACATGGGGACGCTCAATGCGATAAAAAGCAAAAGTGAAAGAAATCTATTCATATAAATAGCAGTTGTTGGTTATAATGTCTACAATATCTTACAAATTTACATAATTAATAAAAAACTCACAAATTCCCTTTCCCTTTTTTAGACAATATTAACTTCAAATCCCCCTCCCGTCGCGTAGCCTTTATGGCGTGGCAAGGATGGCGAAGGTTGCGAAGGTTTCTTGTAGCCAAAGGAAGGGCTGAGTGCCCGATATGTGAGCGTAAGCGAACGATAACCCCGGTTGAAGGCCGGGGAACGGAAAGTCCCCTAAATATGCGGGCTGAAAGTCCGCGATAGCCCCCTCATGTTGGTAAGCACGAGCGACCCTCCTCGAGGCTCCCGCATAAGGGCGTGTGCTTATATCGCCAAGCTGCACTTAGTATCGCTTCGTTCTACTCGCTTGCATAGTGTTTGGCATAATCCGCCGTCTCCGACGACTTGTGGTTTAGTCTATTTTAATGCAGTTGCCCTGCAGTGTGTGCGGAGTGCAACTGCATCAAAAAAATGATAACGCCCACAGTCCATAAGCAGATGGGCTATTAAATTAGGTGTTAATTGGGTTTGAATCAGATATAATTGGTGTGGTTTTTTGGGGAGTCAACAGGTCAACAAGCCCGCGAGTCAACAAGTCTAACTTCTAATTTCTAATTTCTATAATCCCCTTTTTGCCATTGTCATCGCCTTACGATTTGCTTAACTTCGCGCCAGAGTTCTTTTACGTTTTGACATATCGGTATCGGCCTAACTTCTTAGTGGCGTAGAAGCGACGACTTTTTCATTCTTCACTTCCACACAGGTGTTTCACCCAAAACACAACATCTCTTTTAACTTCCGATATGGACCAAGAAAGTGGCGGTTTTTGGTCCAAAAGCGAACAAAAATTTGGTGTTTCGGGTGTTTCAGGTGTTTCTGTAGTTTCATGTGATTCGGGCATTCATGATGTTTGTTGTTTCCCATCCTCGCCTCACCGGCTTCGTTCTCTTTGGATAATCCTTTTTGGGCAATTTTGTTTTGGATTAGCAGAATGGGGGTTGGGGTATAAGAAAAAACCAATCGTTAGCATCCCTGCCTACGATTGGTTCATAACTACTCCTCTAAAAACACAGAATGTTTTCTACTATTAGATTTAAGACCAATAAATTAAATTTATAGAAACGGAATGAAGAAAACATGTGATGCTATGTGCCAATCCCAAATCGTGTTGGGCGGCGAAATCTCAAGTCGGTCCGCTGCGTGTGGTGCCGAATTTTTGATTACGTTGCAAAGATAAATCGCGATTATTGGTATTTGCTCTCATTTTAAAAATTGATTCTCCCAACTTCGCAAATAATGATTTGGTAATCGCATTTGCGGATTGTCAAAACAGAAAATTCCCCGCGTAGCAGCAATATGGAGAGGAAACGCTCTTGGTGGAAAAATGTTGGGGATGAAGCACAAAAACCAAGATAAACCGGGTCAGTAGAAATTTTGTGTGGGCATAATAAATGGGATTGCACCAGTGAGGCACAATCCCATTATTTGTGATAGAAAATATTTTTTGAGAGAATGATTCGCGATTAGCGAACGATTTCCTTCTTGCCGTCGATTACGTAGATGCCAGGAGCGAGTTTCGACTTGTCGGCCTGCAAGCGGCGGCCGTTGAGGTCGAATGTACCCTTCACCTTCACGTCGCTGTTTTGCTTCTTGTCGGCCACTACATCAGGAATTGCTGTAGGCTCTGGGAGGTCCATAATGTAGCTGGTGATGTCGGGGTCGTCTTCATTTGGCATTGCGAAACCGCCAAAGCAACTTGCGTCAGGAGTGATGAAGCAAGGGGTGTTGCAACCCATACCACCAAGAGTGGCGTCGAAGTAGTCGTTGCCAGGGAACACATTGTTTACGATGGTTGGCTCTTTGTGAGGGAACCAGATGGTGCCGATTCGGCCAAACATAGAACCTGGGTCGAGGTAACCGACTGCAGTGCCGTTGTTGGCAATTGCGGCCATGTCAAACACTTCTGAACCGTCGCCGAACGTTTCGATTTGCATGGTCTTGAGGTTCATGCGAGCACATTGCACCTTTGGGTCTTCCCAGTTGTAGATGTCGTAAGGTGGTGCCACTTGCAGTGTAATCCATTCGCCGTTGCCGCTTAATGCGGTTGGAGTGAAGAACATATATGGCTTGCCAGCATCAGGGGTTTCGCCATAGTAGTCGGTGCAAAGTGGGTGGCAGGTGTAAGAACCATCCTCGTTCATGGTCCAGTAAACTGCTGGCCAAGTACCGAAGTTGTCGTTCACATAGCCCAGAATCACCTTACCGTCGTCGCTAATCCAGCGAGCGCCAGCACCGTCGATTTCGAATGGGAATGTTGCGAAGTCAGGCATTGGGAGGTCGATGCGTTGGTTGTCGGCAGTCCAAACACAAGGGAAAGTCTTGTAGGCATTGTCGAAGTAGTCGCCCACGATGAATTTGCCGTCAGGAGTGATGCCCCAAGCGTCGGAGCCAGCTTCCTTGTCGTAGTACGAGCCCCATTCGTCTTCCACGAGGTTGCCCTTGTCGGCATAAAGTTCCACCACCGAGCCATCAAGATTGGCTTTGATGGCGTAGGTGTGAGAGCCAACAGCCACGCCGGCATTGCTCACGCCGTGGAATTGGGCTTCTTCAAGTTCTACAAAGTCGATAACCTTGTCGGTTGCCACACACCAGATAGCTGGCGCAAAAGTTACATAATTTGTGCCCACCACATATTGTGTGTTGTGCGACATACCTTCGCCCACGAGTTGCACCTCTTCGTTAGAGGGGCTGATAGTTTGTGCAAAAGCACCAGTAGCCATCGAAGCCACTGTGAGAAGAGTAAAGATTTTCTTCATAAAAAATGTTTTAGGAGTGTTTATAATAATTTTGTTTAGTATATTTTCGTAAAAAAAGCATGTAATGCTTATTGTTTGTACAAAATTAGTGAAAAGTTTAAATGTTTTAAAACTTTCTATGTTCTGTTTGTAATAAAATTTACAGGTTTTGTTGAATTTTGTAAGAATTAGGGGGCTGTCATACATCTATCCCTCTCTTCATGCATGGCAGCTCATGGCTAAAGCCCCTTAAGAAAGGTAATGAAGCATTCAGCCGCTTTGCCACTGTTCACATATGAGCCATGGTCTTCGCCACCAAGGATGAGCATGCTGCTGCCTTTGATGCATTTGTGGATGTGCACGGTGTGTTCAAAGGTGATGAGGTCGTTTTCACCTGCCATAATCAGTGCGGGCACGCTGATAGTTTGCAGTTGCTCAGGAGTGAGTGTGGGTTCTTCAATCAGCATCAAGGTGAGTGCCGGTATCTTTTCCCCTGCTTTTCGTGCATCGTCCACCCATTTCTTGAAATCGGCATAAGCTTTAGGCACAATACCGTCGGGCTGCACATTGGCGCCGCAAGCACCAATGGCCTTCACATTCCCTGGGTGCATCATCGCCAATTCGATGGCAATGATGCCTCCGTCGCTGAATCCCAGCACCACGGGTTGTTGCAAATGCAGTTTTTCGATGAAGGCGTTCACGTCTTCCGCCATGTCGAAATAGTGGTATTCGTCGAGAGGGGCATTTTGACCTTGTCCGCGAGAGTCGAGGGCATAGACGCGATATCCGGCATCGGCCATCACTTTCATTGGCACTTCCATCGACTTGTATGAACCGCCGTTGCCGTGCACCATAATCACAGCAGGACTGTTTTCTGGGCCGGCTGTCACATAATGTGTGGTAATGCCGTTGATGGCAATCACTTGGTCCACTCCGTTCTCGCAGCGAGCGCTGAAAGCAACGAGTGCTATAATAATTGCAAGAATAAGTTTGCTCATAACGTATGCTCTTTATAGCCTCGAGTGTAGCTGATTAGTGCTTCACAGCCATCGTGTAGTTGTAGTATTTCTTGTTGCCTGTGATATCTTCAAGCACACGCAAGAAAGGTGGGAATTTCACCGCTTCGCCTGCGGCCACATCTCTGGTTTCGAGAATCACGAGACCCTCGCAAGGAGTCTTGTAGGTGTCGAGCTCAAAATATTGGCCTTTCCAGATAAAACTGCAACGAGTCTTTTGGATGGTTTGGCGATATGGGTCGGCTTGCTGGAGCAGTGAAGTGTAGAGATTTTTGCTGATTTGTCGTTCGGTCACCAGCTGTTCGTTCTGTGAAATGCGCTTGGTTGTGGTGTGGATATAGAACGATTTTCCTTGCCATTCGCGACGGCGCAGACGCACTTCGCAGTCGGGTTCTGCCACCAGATAGGTTTGTGTGATTTCGCTCTTTACAGCGCCTTCTATTTCGCCCTGCACCTCCACTATGTACTTTCTGCTTTCCTCGATTGGTTGAGGCAATTCGAGCACGCTCGAAATTTCTTGAAGCACGCGGCCCAGTTTGTGGTCAAAGTCTTCGTGGTTGTTGATTACGCGCAAGTGTGGATGGCCAGCCCATGCTTCAATCACCTTCTTGTCGAGTGTGCGGGCCAGTTCAAGGCCTTCGGTGCGCACTTCGTTGCTGGTAGTGTTGTAGAATTGTTCAGCACCGTCGGCAGCCGACACGAGGTGGAGCACTGCATCGTACGATTCGCGAAGTTCTGCCGAAGTTGTTCCGCACAGCGAGGTGATTTCTTGCCACATTTCTGCAGGAAGATATGCTGAAATGTCGAGCGCGCCACGGTCGCAAATCACTACGGTAGGCTCTTCGCATTGCTCAGCCATTTTCATGAACGAGCGTTCCATTGCCATCTGTATTTCAAGAGTGGCCTTTTCGCCTTCATAGAAAAGGGCTTTGTTTTTAGTCAGGTAGTCCATACCGGCTTGGAGGAAAATGGTGGGCACTTCGGGCACGGTAAACACCTTGTAGCCGCGGCTTGAGAAATACTCTATGATTTTTACTAATGCAGTGGTCTTACCTGCGCAAGGACCGCCTGTGAGTACGATTTTCTTGATGTTGCTCATAATCTTTGTGTATAGTGGAGTCTTAAAGTTCAAATTTACACATTTTTCGTGAAATCTCCTCGCTTTTAGGCGATAAATTTCAGTAGTGCGCTCCTTCGATTGTTGATATTGTAGAGTGACCTGGCCGATGTACCATCTATTCGTCGTTCTTTGTGTCTCTTCCTGCAAGCCACATGGCAGGCGTATCGCCCACTACTTTTTTAAATTGCGTATTGAAATATTGGGCATTTTTGAATCCGCAATTTTGTGCCACCATTTCTTGAGTGGCTTTAGGATTCTCAATCATAAATCTTTTTGCTTCCTCTATGCGATAGTGGTTGATGAGGTCGCGCAGCGGTTTATCGTAGTGTTGGCTAATCATGGCCGACAGTGTGGTTCGGCCCACATCCATCATTTCGCACAGCGATGCAGCGGTGAGGTCTTCGTCTTTCCACACTTGCTGCACTTCCATCAGCTCTTTGAATTTTTCGAAACGTTTGTCCATTTTCAGTTGTGCGGGAGAAACTTTCACTTCCGCTTGCTTTTCTACCACGTGTTCTTCTTCACCCTCTACCTTGCCGTAAAACAGCGAGAGGTGCGACAGCTCGTAAAGCGTTACAGGGCGGTTGTCGTCGCTGTAAAATTCGAGATATGCCACGAGGTGCTTGGTCACGGCAAGTGTAATCACGATTGTGGCGCCTAAAATCATATTATGAGAGAAATACACACTCCCAATCGCCATAGGCGGAATTACCAATACTATTTCTGTCAGCACCATAATGGCGATGACTCGTGCCCTTGTAGTGGCTTTTTTCTTGAAGAGGAATCGGCACACATCGCCCAGTCGGTAGCCTTGCTTGCGGAGGATGGCAATGCATTCACAGCAGGTGACAATCAAAAATATGGCTGTTAATACCACAAACACATAATATGTAAAGAAGCAGTACAGCTGATTCAGTTGTGTATCGAATTGCCCTGTGAGCCCTTCTGGCGATGCAAACATTTTGCTGACTATGGCAGCTTTGTCGAAGCCGATAATGAAGCACAGCAAATTCACTGCCACGCCTACCACAATGGCTGGAACGATGAGCAGAAACATCCATTGCGCTTTCAGCCGTCGGCCCGTAAGATGGATGTACAAGCAGGCGATTAGTAGCACGGGGTACAATAACCCTAACGGCAGGCACACCGCCTCCATCTTCACCATCGTGCTGTAGTCGATGTCGGGAAACAGATAAATCCCGAAAATCATATATAAGATGACAGAGAATCCCTCTGCGTAGCAGAAGAATCGCTGGTGATTGTTGTTCTTCTTCAGGAGGAACGAAACAAACCACAAAAGCGAAACGATGCAGGGCAGAAAATATATTAGAGGTAATAGCATTGTTGATTTTTTTTCGTTGTGTATGCAAAATTAAAAAAAAGAATCTGTTTTGTCGTTATAAAAATGTTCAAATTCGGGCAAAATTGGAGATTTGTGGAGGTTTTTATAAAAACTTATAAATTTTTTTCCTGTTTTTATAAAGAAACGGGTATGGCCGATGCGGAACTTTGCAGCACGAAAACAAATCGAACAAAAAAATTATTAACGATAAAAAAACTTACGATTATGAAAAAGAATTTATTTTTGTTGATGGCGATGATTTTCGCAACAACAGTTTTCTGCTCTTGTGGTGATGATAAAGATGAACCAAAGCCTGTTCCCGATCCCCAAGAATTTGTCTACAAGGCTCCATGCATTCAGTGGCACTGCACTATCTCTGATGTGCGAGCATTTATGAAAAGCTATGAAGGATTCGTGGAAGATCCTAACACTTATACTGACAGTGGTAACACTGTATACGATTTCAACCACAAGGATGGACGCTCCTATTCTTACCATATCGGTAAAGACGGGCTTGTGATGAGCATTGTGATATATTCGAAAAACAACGACTTCGCCAAATTCCAAAAGCAGCTGTCTACAGCGCATGGCGTGGGCGAATGGCACCCTCTGTCAATATCTGACCAATACGATATGTGGGACACCACGCTTAAAGGTAAGCACACCGACATCACCATTGCCACCCGAAAGAGTTTGAATAAAGATATGTATGCAGTCTTTAGCTATACCGAGTACGATTGGTAATGCTTTCGCTGGGTGAAACCAGCAGTAAGAGCATCGGTTAATAGATTTGTAAACGATAAAACTGCTTTAACTATGAAAAAGCAATTAAAACATATCATTTTGCAGAATGCCAGCCACATTATCATTGTATTGTCAGTGTTGGTGGTGGCATTTGCCGCAATTTTTGAATTCTTCAAGGGATGAAATGCGTAAATATGGATATGTAAACATATACTTAAAATCATGAACAACTATTTCAAATCATTATAACAATGAAAAAATTATTTTTATCAATGATGTTGCTGCTTGTGGCTATGGCTGGCAATGCACAAAACGGAGATGTGAAATATCCCGCCAAGAAGCTTTTCCGAGGAATTGGTAACTCAGGAATGCGTATGTACCTTGTCCATGGTGGCAAAATCACCATTGGTGCCACTGCAGAGCAACAGGGCGCAGAATACGACGAGATGCCTGCTCGAGAGGTGGAAGTTGAAGACCTCTATGTATGCGAAACAGAAATCACCCAAGAGCAATGGAAAATTGTGGGTGGCGATAAGGCTGTTTCCGATCTGTGGACCAGCGAACAGGGATTGGGCGACAGATATCCAGCCTATGGCATGTCGTACAACCAAGCTTTGGATTTCGTCAAGAAACTGAACGACTTCGTCTCAAACACCCATCTTTTCCGTTTGCCCACAGAGGCTGAATGGGAATATATAGCCCGCGGAGGTCAGTGTGCAACAGGCACTCGCTACAGCGGCAGCGATGCCATCAAAGATGTGGCATGGTATATAGAGCCCTCACAAGGAAATGCTTCACAGGAGGTGAATAAACTCAAGCCCAACTCTTTGGGAATCTATGACATGAGCGGCAATGTGAGCGAAATGTGTAATTCTTGGTACGAGCCTTGCAACAATGCCGTGAGCAATCCCAAGACTGCATTAGGCATCGTCACTCGTGGCGGTAGCTACATCTCTAATCCCGAACAGTGCCGCACCGCTTACCGTGGCTTCTGTCTGCCTGAAGGCAAAGGCGACAAGACGGTGGGAATTAGATTCGTGGTTTCAACGAAGGACATAGAACCTGGTTATGAAAACTTCGAGGCAGAGGAATAATGCTCGCGAGATTACGACTTTTTTAGAGACAATGAAAATGACAAACAGATTTTAAAAGCAACGGCTATGAAACTTTATAAATATATTATATGCGCTGCGCTGCAGGCATTACTTGGAGTGAACAATGCCTATGCCTACATCGACAAAATATATGTATGGAGCGATGCAGTGGACCCAGGCGAAGGTCGCGATTTTGACTATATTAAGAAGAATTTCAATATCGTCATGGACGAGGACGGCTTCCATGCAGCCATGAACTGCAAAGAAATGTTGGGTGTAGCTGAAAGTTTGGGCTTATATTACACCACTAGCGATAATGCAGCAGAAGGCATCACTAATTTTATCGTGCTTGCTGGCAAGAAGTACAAGGGTGTCACTTCTTTCACTTACGGTGGTCGCACTTACTATCCTGTAGGCATTTACGGAAAAAACGAGGCTTACGACCTCAATTCGGGTGCCAGTGGTAGCTACATCTATCTTTTCTACACCAAAGACGGCTCCAAAAAGCAAAATGGGCAAGTAATCACTTCGCTCCTTGCTCGTCGCAAGAAAAATAACGGCGGCACCTATGTGGGAAAGGTCAATAGCGATGGCTCTTGGACCAGCGATGTGTGTATGGACGATGGTGCACACGTATTAGGCAAATGTACATACCTCACTATGGAATTCCACACCCATTCAGTTGCTCCAACCGTATTGAATGTGGATGGCAATTATCACAAGAAATATTTTAGTTGCTGCAGTCACGGACTGGTTCGCAGCGAGTGGATTGAAGAACACCACTGCGACCATGAAATCAAAGGCATTGCACGAGTTGCCAATTGTGTGGAACGCGCACTCGTAGGCTACAGATGCGATGAGTGCCACGGTTATGGCGAACTTGAAGAAGTGGGCGACTTTGCCCCCGACAATCACCGCTCTGCCCCTGTTCAACTCGAGGACGGACGCTGGCAGTGCCCCGACTGCCATGCCTATGTGAATCCTGGAACAGGAACCGAGGATGATCCTATTCTCATCAACTCGGCCACCGACCTCCTTTCCTTTGCAAATCGCGTGAATGGTGGCGAAACCAGCCTCTGCGCGCGCTTGATGAAAGATGTTGATTTCAAGGATATGGCTTGGACCATCATTAAAAATTACTCAGGCGTGTTTGATGGCAACAATCACACCATCACCAACCTAATGGTCAACAATGTTGATGCGAAAGTGTCGGGATTCATTGGCACTCTTACGGGTGCGGCAGTGGTTAAGGACCTCACCCTTGAAGGCGTAAACAATACACCAAGCGGAGAACGCGTTGGTCTGCTTGCTGGATGGTTGCGTGGTGGCAGTATTATGCGCTGCCATGTGCGTGGCACCGTGATAGGTGGTCTCTTTACTGGCGGTTTGGTGGGTCATGCAGCTTCTGCCGTTGGACCATGCTCAATTAATGACTGCACAGTAAAGTGCCACGTTGTCGGAACTGCTGAAGAGAGCGTTGACCGCCCATGTGCTGCAGGTGTCGTTGGACCATGCTCAATTAATGACTGCACAGTAAAGTGCCACGTTGTCGGAACTGCTGAAGAGAGCGTTGACCGCCCATGTGCTGCAGGTGTCGTTGGTGCTTTGTGGACAGCAGACTTCAAGTTGCACAACATCTATGCAAATTGCCGAGTTGAAGGCAAGCATGACCGCATCAAGAGTAGCGCACTGTGGTCAAATAGCGATGTAACTTTTGCTCCTGGTGAAGTTAGCAATGTGTTCTATGATTTCTCTTCGATTTGCAACGGACTCACAGCTCAGGCGATGGTGGATAACCAGAAGCATGGCACCGTAATTCGTCATGCCGATGTTACCAATGGCAAAATGGCTGTTCTGTTCAACGCCGATTCTATTCAAGGCAAAGGCGTATGGCATCAGACTTTTGGCGTTGATGTACTTCCCGTTACCGACCCATCACACAACACCCTGTATGCTGATGCAACCGTTTATCCAGATTGCGAAAGCACAGCCACCGAAACCGGTGTGAGCGACCGCAAAGCTGGCGATGAAGTTCGTTACCACAAGGTGGGACACCAGACAATGACCAAGGCTTCACCCAACCAGCGCAACCATTCGTGTCTGCACCCAAGCGGCAAGAACTTATATTTGTGTGACCTGTGTATGAACAGCATGCCTAACTTTGTACTTATGCCCGACGGCGTGACTGCACGCGTTGACGGCGCCGTTGAGTATGTCAAGAAGCACACGATGGAACATTGGGCTGCAACCTACGATTGTGAGCAAGGCGGCCGCACCGAGGCTTGGCATTGCACTGAGTGCGACAACCTGTTCAGCAACGATGATGCCACCACCGACGACAATATGCTTGCTCTCGAATCTACATTTGTCGACCCACAAGGTATCGCCGACATTGAGCTGGAAGCGAAGACTGCCTTACCCGAAGTTGAAGTCTTTAGCAGCATCGACAACCCTGATTCATGGAGATTCAAATTCATGAAAGAAGGCTCAGCAGCAATCTACAATTTCGACCAAAGCACCGTGAAGGGTGTAGAAGTAGATTTCGCCGAGTTCACTCACACGGTTTCATCAGCAGAAATCGAGAAAATGACATTTGAAATTGAAGGTCAAACATCTGTATCCCCAGCCAATGTATACTTCACATTCTATGTGAACGGCAAGCCTTATAAGCAGTATGACGACCATGTCGGATTGAATACTATACCACACCACGGGGAAGAGCCATTCGTTGTGAAGAATCTTAAGGCTGGCGACGTGATTAGAATCGTCACCACAGTCTCCAAAAATTCTTTCTATGACAAAGACACAGTGAAGGTGGCAATAAAGCCACATGTAACGGAAGGCGGTCACTCACTGCACCTGTGCGCTGACCATGCCGATGCCAACGGACTCTACCGTGCAGTTTGCACCATCTGTGGCAAGGAATACAAATACATCCGCCACGCTGTGAACGACGAGGCCAATATCGTAGTCACTCCTAAGGATGAAGAAGGTTATATGGCCAATGGCGTGAACTTCTACGGCCCATTCAAGTCGCCTGTGAATTTCGATGCATCGCTGGCTGTATATAGCGGAGAGTTCCAAGAAAGTGAAGAATGGCAAACCCTCTGCCTGCCTTTCGCATTCGGCTTGGATGATGTGGAAGGTGATGCAAAACTCTACACCATCAGCGATGTGAAGACTTCGGGCAACACCACTTATCTCTGCATTGAAGATGCTCCCGACTACATTCCTGCAGGCACTCCTCTGCTCGTTAAGCGTATTGTAGCAAATGATAGCAAGGCCGCCAAGGCTCCCGAAGCCAATGCCACCTTCGTGGTAAAGGGGCACTGGACCGAAGTGATCAACGCTATGGAAGAACAGCCTATCAACGACAACTGGACAGTGAAGGGCGCATTTGCTCCTGCAGCACTCGACCCTGCACAGGGCAAGGCGCAATACTATAGCGTGAGCGGTAGCGATATCTTGAAGAACGAAGGCGAAGCCTCTGCCGATGCTTACCGCCTGTGGGTAGAAGGTGTGAGCACAGCAAGCCATCTCGTGATTCACTACGGTGTGCCAACCGGCATCAAGGACATTCCAGTCGGTGATTGCGAAGTGAAAGCCATCTACAATGCGGCTGGCCAGCAGTTGAGCAATATGCAACCTGGCGTGAACATCATTCTCTTTACCGACGGCACCACCGCCAAAGTGATGAAGTAGGCGATATTACTATTCAGAAATTTTTCAATCAAAAAAAACAATTGATATGAAACGGACATTTTTTACTATAGCGGCTATGTGCTGCGCGGTTTTAGGGTTTGCTCAGAATCCAAAAGCCACCAAAATTGAATACGAATCTGGAAAGGTTATGTATTTCGAAATAGATGCTGCCACGCATACGGCTGCTGTGACATGGAACAACAAAGTGAACTATGAATATGCTCCAACTCCCGAATACACTGGCGATATCAAAATTCCTGCAACAGTGACCTATGGTGGTGAAAACTATGCCGTTACGGCGATTGGGAATTATGCATTCAATGTTTGCGACAATTTGACCTCTGTCACAATTCCTTCATCGGTAAAGCGCATTGGTGAATTGGCTTTCAATCAGGCTACAGCACTCACGAGCGTAGGGTTTGAATCCGAGTCACAATTGGAGGTGATTGAGAAAATTGCATTTTTCAACACCGCTCTGCCAAGCATTCAACTCCCGGCTTCACTAAAGGTGATAGGCTCATATTCTTTCGGCTCTTGTACAAAAATGACCGAAGTCACTTTCCCTGCCAATTCTGCACTTGATTCAATACAGGATGGCTCATTCTCTGCAACAAAATTAACATCATTCACGGTTCCTGCATCGCTGAGGTTTATCGGCTCAATGGTTTTCCAGAACACCAGCGACCTTAAGAACTTCACCTTTGCCGACATCGAGCACTCCCAGCTGGAGTGTATCGCAGAACTTGCATTCAACGTTTCCGGTATCACCGCCATTGAATTGCCATCGTCGTTGAAGAAAATTGAAGATGGCGCATTCTATGCCAGTGAATTGGCTACTGTGAACTTCCGTGACAATTCGCAATTAGAAACCATTGAAAGAACGGCGTTTTGGGGCACAAATTTGTCGACGGTCAATATTCCTTCTACTGTAAAAATCGTGGGCAAAGAGGCTTTTGCACGTTGTGACAAACTGAATACTGTTTACAATTATTCTGAAAATGTGGCGGGCTTTGATGCTACCGCTTTCAATGATTGCGGCGCCGAAATCACCATGTATGTTCCGTTCAAACCTTATGAGCAATTTAAGGCGCTGTATCCCGAAATCCGCATGGTGGTAGATCTTGAAGTTTACAGGAAGGGTGCCCTTGAAAGCATTGCTGAAGAAGTGAAGACTCCCAACACTATTTCTGATGCCGATATGGAAAGAATCGAAATTTATATCGCAACCATTCAGAGCACTCGCAACTTCTACACAGCTTACTCATCTTACAATGCCGCGATGTCGATCATCAATAAGCAGAAAGAAATTGAGGAAACGCTTGCCGGGATTCTCGGGTCGTTGGGCACTAAGCAAGAAGGTACTGCAGTGAGATTGACCGGCAGCGACGGCAAGTCGTTTATCTTCTATGCTCCCGCCAGCGTTGAATACATTAAAGTAAAACAGTGAAATCCTACATCACTATGAAAAAGTCAATTATTATCTTCGCATTCTTGTGCTTTGCACTGATGAGCGGCGCACAAAATGCTGTTGCCACCGATGCTGTCCTGGTTTCGGGCTCGAAGTCGGGCAAGGCGGTAGATGAAAGTTTCCTTTGTGAAACCGACACCATGAAGGTGACTTTTGATGCCGACGGTAATCCCGTTCTTGCCCTTGCCGATGGCTCGGAACGCAAATATGAAATAGCTTTGACCGACACACTTCGCATCGACCCAAGCAAGGCATATAAGTTGCATGGATTTCTTGAGGCAAGCGAAGGGAAAAACTATAGCACATTCTTTTCTTCGGAGTGTGCCTGGAAAGTGCCAGAAACTGGAGCTACTGCTTGTACGGCCCGTGTGGCGCGTGTTGACGGTGACGGCATCGGATACTTGAAACTCACAGCTCTCACAGGTGCTGGAAATCGGATTATTCATATGGGCGAACCTGTAATTGTTGAGTCAGACGAAAGTGATGTGATACTTTTGCCATCGGTCAATAAGCAGCCTGCCTCCGTTGAAAGCCAGTTGAGTGGCACCGATGAAGCTATGGAATGTGATCCTGCAGTTAATTATTCTTTCGGCCAATGCCAAAATTCGGATATCGGTTTCTTCCCAAGTAGCACCGTGGCTGCCAACAGTGCTTATCTCGCTTTCGATTCACCACAGCCAGTGAGCATGTATGTAATCTCTCATGAGGTGCCTACCGGTGTGAAGGAAATTCCTGTAGTAGATGGCCGCGAAGTGAAAGCTATTTATAATGTGGCTGGCCAACAGTTGAGCAAGATGCAGCCAGGCGTTAACATCATCCTGTTCACCGATGGCACCACCGCCAAAGTGATGAAGTAAGCGAGATTGATAATGCAGCTTTAAGCCGAAAAGGCTTCATCATAAATTAGGCAAATGAACCGAATTGTTTCCACGCAATTCGGCTCATTCTTTTTTCTATGCCTTCTTTAATCGCCAAATTTGTCAAGTTTTTTTTTGAAAAAAAATAGTTCAAGAGAAAAAAAGTGATTTTGCGTTTATAAAAACGTTCAAATTGCCCCGAAAATATAGGTTTGCGATTGTTTCTATAAAAAGTTATAAATTTTTTATCCGCTTTTATAAAAAAACGGGTGATGGTGACGCCGAACTTTGCAGCACGAAAACAAATCAAGCGATAATTAATCGAAAAATGTATAACATATTAAAATTTACAATTATGAAAAAGATTTTTGCAGTAGCAGTTTTGGCTATCATTTCAACAATGTCATTGTTTGCACAGAATGAACAACGCGAACCTGGTTTATATAATGTAGATGGTGAAACATATACTAAGCTGACATATATTACAGGCACCACAAAAACCTCGGGCTTCTCACTCGGTACGCTTCTTGACATCGGCAAGCAAAAGAAATCGTATAAGGGTGCAACAAGCGACACCCAGTGCAAGACACAAAAGTTCGTTATGGTGATTGATTTAGAAAAGACAACCATCAAGCAAACATTTAAAACCTTTGATTTGTTCGTTAAGAGCATGAGCCCTGAAAACATGATTCTCGTTCCTCTTGAAGTGGCTAAAAAGAATCGTGAATACAAGGAAGGAACAAGAATCAATGGCTTTAAAACAAAGGACAACAAGACCATTGGCTTTGAATGGCAACGCATTTCCGACAATGCCTTTGCCATTACCACCGAGCTTCCTGCTGGCGAATATGCATTCGTTTTCAAGATGGCACAACATGGTGTTTATGACTTCGACAATATTTTCGACTTCACTATCGTGGCTGAATAAAGTGCGTGGAATCTACCGACTGTGATTAGCCCTCCGGCAATGTGAGCAACTGATGCTTCATGCCGGAGGGCTAATTATTTTGATTTGATTGTGGGCTTATTCGGATTCTGTGTCGTGCTCTTTCTTGAGCCATTCAATGAGCTCTTCAATTTTTTCTTGGTCGACGTGCCCTTTTACGTTAAAACTTGACATGAATGTATAGAACATGTTTCTATTATGCCTTTCTCTGGCCTTAAGCTTTTGAATTTGCTTTTTTGAAGAGGCAATATTCAATAAAAGTTTTGCTTGGTCGTCAGATAGTTCATCAATCGCTTTTTGCAGATCGCCGGGGATGCTCAATAGCGATATCTTGCGATTATATACGTTTCTTAAATCTGTATATTCTTTTAAGCGTTTTTCTGACTCTGCAATAAGCTTGTTATACCGTTTCTTTAGTTCCTCGATGCCCGAATCGTCGGTAATTTCCGACATTTCAGTTTCAAGATCCTCAACACGGTATCTCAAATCTTGGTTTTCCCTTTCTAATGAGTGACGGTATGCCTTCTGTTCTTCATCATATTTTTTGTAGGCTTCAACTATTTTGCTCAGCTGATAAATTTTTTTGTCTTTTTCATCAAATAAATCTGCGTTTAACATATGCATATAGTATTATGATTTTAGTGATACTACAAAGTTAGTCATTAAATTTGATTTGTGCACACACTGTTCTGAATTTTTGCAATGTGAAATGGATTGGTGACGGCGCTGCCGTTTTGGGTGAAAAAATCAACCAGTTTTTTTCTACTGGGTGGGTTTTGGCTTGCGTTCAAAAACATTTTTGTAACTTTGCAGTTGGCTGGGCAGATGATTTGCTCGCCTTAACTGCGAATTATGGCTGACTCACTTAAAGATAAAACGGCAAAAAACCTATTTTGGAGTGCGATGAACAATGGCACCATGCAAGTGCTCAATTTGCTCATCGGCATCTTCCTTGGGCGTTTGCTCTCGCCGGGCGAATATGGCTTGGTGGGGGTGCTCACCATATTCACGCTCATCGCCGGCAATCTGCAGAGCAGCGGTTTCACGCAGGGACTTATCAATCTGAAGAATCCCACTGCCCGCGACTATAATTCGGTGTTCTGGTTCAATATCCTTGCCAGTTTCTTCATTTATGGCGTGCTCTTCTTCTGCGCGCCTCTCATTGCCGACTTCTTTCATCAGCCAGCCCTCGTGGATTTGTCAAGATTCGTGTTCTTGGGCTTTGTGATTTCGTCGTTCGGTATCGCCCATGCCGCCTACATGAACAAAAATCTGATGAATCGTCAGCAGGCGTTTATCAATTGTTTGGCGTTGGCCATTTCTGGCGTTTCGGGCATCACTTTGGCTTTCAATGGCTATTCTTACTGGAGCCTTGCGTGGCAACAGATTATCTACATCACTGTGCTCAACATTGGGCGCTACTATGTGGTGCAGTGGCGTCCGTCGCTGAACATAGATTTCGGACCTGTGCGCCAAATGTTTAATTTCAGTGTAAAGATTCTGTTTACCAATATTATCAACACGCTGAGCAGCAACATTCTCACATTCATTTTCGGACGCTATTTCCCTATTAAGCAGGTGGGCAACTTTACACAGGCGTATAAGTGGAACACGATGGCTAACTCTTTCGTGGCCAACACGCTGTGGCAAGTGGTGCAGACTGTGCTTGTGGCTGCGGGCGATGAAAAGGAACGCCTTTGCCGTGTCTACCGGAAGATGATGCGTTTCACGGCGTTCATGTCGTTCCCGTTGATGTTTGGCCTGGCTTTGGTGGCTGAGGAATTCATTCTTTGCACCATTGGCGACGAGTGGGTGGGGAGTATTCCGTTGCTGCGCATCCTGTGTGTGGCTGGTGCTTTTGTGCCGTTCTACACCATGTATCAGAATTTGGCCATCAGCCGAGGCCGAAGCGACCTCTATTTGTGGTGCAATGTGGCGCAAATCGTGCTTCAGGTGGCGGTGATTTTCGCATTCAAGTCGATGGGCTTGACCGTGATGGTGATTGCCTACTCGGTGTTTATCGTCCTGTGGCTGTTGGCTTGGCAAGTGGTGGCAAAGCACCTGATAGGCCTTCGCATGCTCGACACGCTGCTCGATGTGGTGCCCTTTATGCTGATTTCGGCAGGCGTGATGGCTGCAACCTACTTCAGCACCTTCTGGATTTCAAACCATGTGATTGTGCTGGTGGCGCGCATCGTGGTGGCAGCAGTGCTCTACATTGCCGCGATGAAATTGCTGAAAGCTGAGATGATGAACGAGTGCCTCTCTTACCTCAAGAAAAAACGCTAATCCATTCTTTATAGATACGGCGAACAGCCAAATACACGAAATTGCTGAAGCCCAGTGGCAAATGGCGGTTTCGCAATAAGGCGTTGCACATGCGTGGCACCAGCCCCTTCACCTTCACGGGGCAGAGTTCGTCGAGATTGCGGAAGTGGCCTTCGTAACGGCGGGCATGGCGCACCATCGCCAACATAGCCATCTGCAGTGCTGTGTGGTAAGTGCCAGTGGTGTCGTGCAGGGTGAAATATTCGTTCACCAGCGCATGCGCGCGATAGAACGAGCGGTTGTGCTTTTCGTTGATGCTGTGGGTGTAGGAAGTGGCGTTGTCGTCGCGATAGGCATACACCGCTTCATCGATATATTCGCGGCGTGCACCAAGGAGCAGGCGAGGCACCACCACATAGTCTTCACCATAATTGACGCCCTCCACCGAATTGATACCCCCTTCGGTGAAAAGCGAGTGGCGATACATCCGTCCCCAGATGCGGTTGAACACGATGTTTTGGCAAAGCATCAATTTCAGATAGGTCTCCTTCTTGCCGTGGAATGGAGGGATGAGAGCGCTTTCGTTGCCGTCGCTCACGGTCACATAGCCGCCGTCCACCACATCGGCACCGGTTTCTTCCATCTTTGCGCACAAGTGCTCCACGGCTTGCGGCATCAGATAGTCGTCGCTGTCGACATGCATCACATAGTGGCCGGTGGCAGCCTCGGTGGCAGTGTGGCGTGCAGCACCGAGTCCACGATTCACATCGTGTGTGATGATACGCACCTGGCTTTCGCGCTGTGGAAAGCGGGCGATGGTGGCGCGCAGCACCTCAATGCTTCGGTCGGGCGAACAGTCGTCCACGAAGATATATTCAATATCCTCGTATGATTGGCAGAAAAGTGATTCTGCGCACTTCTCGATATATTTTTCCACGCCGTAAACAGGCACTAAAATCGAAACTCTCATCATAAAAAGTTGGTAGTCAAGAGAGCGATACCGCAATAATTTGATTTACAATGTAAAATTAAGAATTTTGCTTGGTTTACCCAATTTTTATCAGTGAAATTGGGAGAGTATACCTTGTGAGTTATTCTACAATTCTTCTGACCATCGCTCTCAGTTCTTCGATATTAGGGAGAAGTAATTCATATTTTGAGACAAACAGATTTGTGTCCATTCCGTAAGTTGCGTACTCTACCATCAAATCATCCTTGTATCTACTGAGTATGATACCAATTGGAGGATTCTCGCCTTCAATCATTATTTCGTTAGCGAAATAGCCAAGATATAGGTTCATTTGACCAATATCACGATGCGTTACCTCTCCTCGTTTCAGATCAATCAGTACATGACAGCGCAGAATACGATGGTAGAACAGCAAGTCAACGTGATAATGACGGTTGTTTATGGTCATGCCGTACTGCTCCTCTTGAAACAAGAACCCCTTGCCCAGTTCCAGCAGGAACGTCTTCATGTTTTTGCAAAGTAATTGCTGCAATTCGCTTTCTTTGATTCTTTTCTTTACAGGCAAGCCAAGGAACTCCACAAGGTAAGTGTCACGGACAACATCCTCAGGTTTTTGAATGTCAGATGGATTCACACCCTCGTGTGCCAATGCTAAAACACCCTCCTTTTCTTTACTCAATGCAAGACGCATAAACAGACCGCTATCCATTTGGCGACGAAGAGCTCTAAGCGACCAATGCTCAGCGATACATTCACGCTCATAGAAGTTGCGTTCCAACTCATCATCTACCTTTAGCAACTCACAAATATGCGACCAAGACAATTTTCCGGACACTGTCTGGAAATTTGGATAGTACACGTAGAATTTTCTCATTGCATAGAGATTGGAATGCCCAAAACCTTTCCCTATCTGGATGCGAAGAATCTTGCCCAGTTGTTTTAGCAGGCCTGTTCCATACTTAGCTCTAACCTCACCTTGTTGTTCGAACTCGACAATATGTTTTCCGATATTCCAGTATGCCTCAACTATGGCTGTATTGACACTTGCGGCTATCCCTTGCTTGGTCTTGTTGACTATGCCAGAGATAGTATTTGCAAGTTGCAAAAGTTTAGGGTCTTGCAAATGCTGTATGGTGTCTGCCTTGACAATTTTAATATTGTTCATAACTGAAGAAATGTGTTTAGTATTGATCTGCAACTCGTATTCTATACTCGCCACTCAAAGACTGAAGCCTTTCTTGGTAAAGGGTTTCAAGTAGATTCTTATTGCGCGCGTCAACAAGATCAAAGCAAAATTCTTTCCATTTTGATATGAGTTGTTCTTTATTCATATTATCTCAGTTATGTCACAAGAAGTCATAGTACTTATCATCTGTATATGCTTGCATGAATCCCTCGCTGAAGCCACCAGCGCCAGCAAACAAATCTAAATAAGTTACTTTTGTTCTATTGGATAAGAATTCGACTTTCTCTGTCATTATATAGTTGTTGTTGTAAATTCATTTTACAATAGGTTTGATGATGAATTTACTTATCTGATAATTTTTTTGTTTTCTTATTACTAACCGAAATGTTGTATATCTCGGCATTTTACGCAAAGATACTAAAAAATGTGTAATGGATGGTGTTTTAGTGGTGGTTTTTACTTAAAAACGGGATTTTCTTGGGAATGCTGGAATGGTGTTGTTATTTTGGGATGTGGGGGAGGGCCCATTGGAGGACTTTGGTGATGTGGGGGGCGGGGATGCCGTGCTTGTCGCATAGCGATTTGATGAAGGCGAGTCCGTAGGGGAAGTCTTCTGTGAAATAGCGACTGTTGAAGTCTGCCACCCATCCGCCGTCGGTTTCTTTCATTGGGGAGAGGATGGTCTGGAATGCTGCTATGCTGGAGATTTTCCGCGTCAGTGATGCCGCGTCGTGGCTTTCGTAATAGTTGAGTAGGGTGGGGATGCCGTCAACACTTATCTTGTCAAGCAACTGAAAGAACTCTGCATCCATGTCGATGAGCATCTGCGATGCTTCGTCGGTCCATTCTTTGTAGAAGAGAATGTTGTGGTCGAAAACATCGGTTTCATGGCCGCAAAACATGGTGTAGAGGCGGCCTGTGTGCAGAATCGGGTTGCTGTTGGTGAGCGCAGCCTGATAGAAGTTGTCGAGCAAAGAGGTGGGTGTAATCCATAGACGCTCCACCGTTTGGCGGAAAGCCTCGCGGTCGGCCACATTCTCCACTGCCACATACACCTTTGGCTTGTAGCCAAGCAAATTGGCTGAGCGGCCGTATTCGCTTACGCGGGCAATGAATGGCGTGCGCTGGAAGCCAAACAGGCGTGCGTTTTCGCCCAAAATGCGGTGTGCCTCGAAGAAGAATCCTGTGCTCGACACGATAGAGCCCACCACGGCTTCGCCCACGAAAGGCTTGATGTTTTCCAGTGTGCGGGCTATCATGAAGCCGGGGAGGCAAAGGAACACGATGTCGCATCCCGCCACCACGTCGGCAGGATTGCTCGAGACTTTGGCTATGTGCCCGCTGAACACGCGTCCATCGTTGTCGGTCGCCTCAATGCGCTGTTGCCAACGCTCGGGCTTGCCCGAGAGAATGCGCACTTCCACTCCCTCTTGAGATGAGAGCACTGCGGCACAAACATGCCCAAGCGCCCCGCCGCCGCAAATACACACTTTAGTCATCACTTCTCTGTTATTTTCCTTGTTCAATATCCTTGTATGCCGCAATCAGTCGCGCGTTGTCGGCATGGCTACGCACGGCAATACGCATATATTGCTTACCGTCGAATCCGCCCTTTGTAGAGCAGTCGCGAGTGAGGATGTTGTATTGCTTGAGCATCTTCAGCACCAGCGCATTGGCATTGTATGGAGGCAGAATCTCGCAGAGGAAATAGTTGGCTTGTGAAGGCATTACGCGCAAGAAACTGATTTCGCGAAGCTGCTTCTCAAAGTCGTTGCGCTCGGCAATAAACTTGTCGCAAGCCTTCAGATATTCCTTTTCGTATTTTGTGAAAATCTGCATGAAGAATTCGGCAAACGAATTGATGTTCCAGATGCTCACCACCTTTTTCATGCGAGCGATAATGTCGGTGTCGGCAGAGCAGAGGATGCCCAGACGGATGCCTGGCACGCCATAACTTTTCGAAATGCTCTTCATCACCAGCATGTGTGGATAGGCTTCGAGAATGTGGTCGTGGAGCAGGGTGTTGTTCTGGTAACCCACGCTGAAGTCAACAAAACTCTCGTCCACAATCAGTCGTGTGCCATTTTCCTCGCACCATGCCGCCAATTTCAGAATGTCGTCCTTGGGGATAAAGTTGCCCGAAGGGTTGTCGGGGTTGATGAGGATGAGGTTGTCGGCATGGTTTTTGCCGAAGAACTCAATCAGGTCGTCGGCGCTGTAGCGATAATCCTGGTTTTGAGGCACGAAAGTGACCAGGTTGTCCTTGTCGCGGCGGTTAGGATATTCCTCAAAGGTGGGGCGAGTCACACCCAGTGTGCCGGGCAGCATCTCCATCAACGCCTTGATGAGTTCGGCAGCACCATTGCCTGGAATAATGTATTCCTCCTTCACGCCCCAGCATTTGCTTGCCAGCAGCGTGTTCACCTTCATGCCCGAAGGATATTCGGCGATGAGGGTGCGGAAGTTGGCCTCCATTTCGTCGATGATGCGCGACTCGTTGAAATAAGGATTCACAAGATAGCAGTAGTCGAGCATTTTTGGGAAACGCCAGAAGCCACCGAAGCGGCCGTAATATTTGCGAAGAATGTCCTTTTCGTCGGCAAAGAGCGCCTCGGCAATGTCGAGGTCTTGCTTGTCGTCGATTTCATACCACTTCTCGTTGGCGATAGGCAGCGCCTTCAGCTCTTGGCTGTTGAGGAAAGTGATGATGCGGAGCACATTCTCATAGTATTCATTGTTGCCCACCGCCTTGCTGTAAGCCTCAAGGAAAGGCACATATTTGGTTTGTGAAAACTCCTTTGAGAATTTGTAGATGTTCACCGTTTTGTAATATTGGTCCACATTCTGATAGTTGAATGCAGCCTTCGTTACAAAATTCACGATATTGTTGTCGCTGTCGATGCACACCATCGTGCCGTCCATCCAAGTTTCGTACTTCGCCACCAGCGCCAGATTGGGGAAAGGATGCTCCACGAGTTTTGTGAGCATCGAGTCGTCGAATATCAAGTCGCTCTCAATCAGCAGTGTGTCGTCGGCTTGCAGTTGTTCTTTGGCGAGAGCCAGGGAGTAGATGTTGTTGGTCTTGTCGTAAACGGGGTTGTTCACGTATTCAATCTTCAGTCCATTGTGCTCATTTCCCAGATAGTCCATGAGTTTTTGCCCCTCATAGCCCACCACAATCACCACGCGGGTGAGGTTGAGGCGAGAGAGTTGGTCGAGTGCGCGGTCGATGAGCGGCGTACCGTTCACCGGCACCATACATTTGGTGTTGTTTTTAGTGTATTCGCCGAGGCGTTTGCCCATACCGGCGGCAAGAATAATGGCTTGCATATATTGTGGTTGTTTAAAAGTCAGTCAAAAAAATGATGTCCGTAACAAACAAAGTTAGTGAATTTTGTTCAATAATTGTGGGATATGCCCGAAAAAACATGCGATTTCAATCCATTTCGTGGTAAAATAGGATGAAATCGCAGTGATGTCTTCGGGTGTGGGGCGATATTACACCCCCACGATGTATTTGCTTTTTGGCAGATAGGACAGAAGTTTCACGGCAAGGTAACTCGCTGCGGCTCCGCTCACTATGAGCAGAGGAATGGCCACGGGGGTGGGCAGTGCCAATTTCTGGAACACAGGCCAGAGAGCGTGGCGGATGATGTAGATGTGCACCAGATAGATGCCGAAACTGTGTTGGGCGAAGTTGTAGAGCACTTTTTCAGCCCATCGCTTCAGCGGTATGTGCTTGATAACCACGAAAAAACAGATGCACATGGCCACGGTGGGCAGACTGAGTCGGTGGTTGAGGGTGCGGATGGGTAGTTTTGTGAATAGATGGAGCGCCAGCGGCACAGCAAATACGCTGATAATGATGGCGAAATGCCACCACTTAAATTGCTTGATATTCACATATTTGCGAAGATAGTAGCCCATGACGGCAGCCCAGAGGTAACCCCAGAAATAATACACCATGCCATTCTGGTAGTCAATCAGTCCGCGAATGTCCTTGTGGATTTGTGTCAGATAGGGGACGGTGAGCGTGAATGTCCACACGGCAAGATAGAATTGGAGTTCGCGCTTGGTGGTGTGTTGCAGCCATGTGGCAATGATGGGCGTGAGCAAATAGATGCCGAAAATGGCGTAGATAAACCAGTAGATGCCCTGTTGGGGCGTGAACGGGATGAGCATCACTTTAGTGAAAAATGCCTCCCATGTGAGCGATGTGGTGAACTTGTCGATAAGCAGCGACACCAGCGTCCAAATCACCATCGGAAGCACCACGCGGCTCACGCGCTGTTTCAGAAACGGGATGGCAGGCTTCGGCTTATAGAGCACCAGCGCACCCGAAATCATGAAGAACAGAATGCTTGCTCCTGCCATGGTGATGTGGTTGTAGAGGTCCATTGCCATGCCTTTAGGAGTGCCGGGCATCGCCACATGTGTGGCAAGTACGAACAGGCACGCTGTGGAACGCACTGCGTCGATCCAATAGGCACGGGGTTGGGATATATAAGTTTCTGCCATATTTATTGCCTTTAAACGCAAGTTGTCTAATTACATGTATTTTCAGCCATCTTTTATTCTTTATTATTTTGCAACAGCAAATTTAATTGTGTTTGCAATTCATCGCGATTCGGGAGATAAAGTTGATAGCGTGCAGCGAAAAGTTTGTTGTCAATTCCCTGTAAAGCATATTCCATCAACAGTTCATCTTTCTTTGCTCCCATCACAATGCCAATAGGAGGGTTGTCATCTGGTTGACACACTTCGTTTTTGAAATAGTTGAGGTAAACATTCATCTGTCCAATGTCTCCATGCTTTATTTCAGCTCGTTTCAAATCAATTAAAACATAGCATTTCAAGATAGCATGGTAGAACACCAAATCCACTTTAAAACGTCGGGCTCCGACTTGAATAACATATTGCCTACCGATAAATGCAAAGCCCTTTCCCAATTCCAATAAAAAATGTTCCATATTGGTTTTAAGGGCTTTTTCTAAATCAGTCTCCTTGTAACGTTTTTGTTGTGGGATTCCTGTAAACTCCAACACATATGGGTCATGGATGATGTCTGTAGGAGAAAAAACTTGATGCCCTTGGTTGGCAAGAGCAAGGACTCCCTCTTTGTCGGTACTTAAAGCAAGTCGTTGAAATAGTGATGAATTGATTTGTCGTTTCAGTTCTCTGACAGTCCACCCTTCCTTTACACATTCTTTCATATAGAATTGCATTTCCATGGAATCGTCGCATTTGAGCAACTCAAAGTAATGGCTCCATGTTAATTGGTGAGACAGCGTCTCACTTTTTGGGAAAGTGAGATACAACTTGCGCATATATACGAGGTTGGATCGGCTAAACCCTTTACCTTTCAGTCGGGTTAAATCTTTGGATAAATTGGCTAATAGTTTGTCGCCGTACTTTGCTTTAACATGACCTCCTTGTTCAAATTCAACGATGTAGCGGCCAGTCATCCAATTTGCTTCAAGCAGTTGGGTGTTGACAGAAAGAAGTGCTGTTTTCTTTGCATTCTCCCACAGGTCCGAAACTTGTGAGACAAGTTTCACATATTCGAAATCGTCATGTTGTAATTGACCATTTTTCTGTGCTGTCAATTTTTTTTGCTCTGAAGATATAGCCATAATGAGCGCTTTTTTGTGTATACAAAAATATTTATACTGCTGAATTTACTTTTTAATTTTGGCCACCTCGATGGCCTTCACGCAGTGGGTGATGCGCTGGTCTTCGGGTGGGAGTTGCATATAGTTGCCGTAGAGAATGGTGAGATATTCATCGTAGGCAGCAGGGGCATCGTAGAAGCAACCGTCGAATTCCACTTTCGCCACCTCGTCGAACAGGCGGCGCGGGAAAAGATACTGAAGCGATGTGGGCATGTGTGCCACGTATTCTGCGCCATCGAAAGCCTTGCGGCGGCTGCACAGCGTCACCAGTCGGGCAAAAGTGCGGGTGCCGATGATTTTGCACGCCTTCCACTTCCATGGCTTGTTGCCTGGTGGACATTGCTTATACGAAGCCGATGCTCGGCAAGAGTTGAAATACTTCGCCAGCTTCTTCTGGAGCGTAGGTGCTGCAGTGTCCACGCCATCAAGAGGGAAGATGTCCACCCACAGACCATTGCCGGCGAAATCGTCGAGCGATTCCTCCATCAGTTTTGTGGAAAGGTCCACCACCTTGGCGTAGTGATACGGATAGCCTTTCGACTTCGGAGTGAGAGCCACAAAGCGCCTGTCGGGATTGCTGAGCATTACCTTCAGCAACTGCTCGTAGTCGGCACGAGGCATGGAAATGTCGATGTCGTCGTCCCAGGGAATAAACCCCTTGTGGCGAATGGCGCCAAGTAGTGAGCCATAACTCAGGTAATAGCGCAGGCCATGAGATTCACACACCGAAACAATGTATTTCAGTATCTCATGCTCTTTCTGCTTCACTTGCTCCAATGTCATCAATTCCATATCTTCTGCATTTCAGTTGCCCGCAAAGATACAAAATTTTTCTCACTCGGCATTGAATTTCGCGTTGTCGGTGCAGGGCAACCGCATCAAATCGTGATGAATATGATTTGTTTGACCCAAGGGGATAAATGTGCCGAAAGAGATTTTTGCGTGTGATGTGTGGATGGTGTTTTTTTGTTTTCCAGGAATACTGTTCCATTTTCCGAGTACGAAATACAAGAATCACCCAGAACACCCGAAACACCTGAAACACCCTTTTATATTTCGCTTTTGGACCAAAAACCTCCACTTTTCTGGTCCATATCGGAAGTCGAAACACTTTTCTTATTTCAAGTGAAACAGCTGCGCGGGAGTTAAGGAGTGAAGTTATCGCTCCTGCGGAGCTGTGAAGTTAAGACGATACCAAGATGCCAATACGTAAAAGAACTCTGGTGCGAAGATAGGGAAATCGCGAAGCGATGGCAATGGCAAAAA
>JAUNNJ010000116.1 GCA_030531495.1 Bacteroidales bacterium | reverse complement strand
GTGCTGCAATTTTTTTTCAAATTTGTTTTCAAAACTCAGATAACCCGCCCCTCCCAACGACGCTAAACACACACGCCTCGCCAGCCACAAGTCGTCGGCGACGACTGATTATGCTAAACACCATGCAAGCGAGTGAGCGAAGCGATACGAAGCGCAGCTTGGAGCCACAGCCCCCCATGCTGGAGCCTCGGAGGGTCGCTCGTGCCCCACACCGTGCTGAATATCTACACCGAGAACCTCGCTTATGCAAAACCCTTCAAAACTGAAATCGGGTAAGATTTTTAATTTGGGGTTAAAATCTTCGTATTGCCTCAAGCCGCATTGTGGGGTAAGGGGAAGGCACATACGAGACAAAATCCCCGATTCTCCCAGCTTGACGGTGCTTATAGCCCCCTGCGCCCCCCCCCTGTCACCACTTTTGTGAACCACTTACGGATTTAAGGCTTAAGATAGAATGATAGCTGATATTGTTCAATAAGGGATATAATATAATCCTTGTAATTGTTTAGTTTCAAACAACGTGCGGACATCAACATCCGTCCACTCTATGACGGTGCCATGCGAAACTTCTTGGCCTCCAATTCTATGGTTTCTCGGTACACTGGTTCCTAATACTTTGCCTTCACGAAGGTCAACTAAATCCATTTGGTATTCTTTGCCAACTTGAATTGTGTCCCTATCCAAGTGCTCAACTGTCTTTTTTGATATGATTTTGCGTGTCATGCCATCTTTAATTACAATAATTTCATACCAGTCATTATTTTCCTTGATACTTTTCACAACATAAGAGGGTGTGGTCTGTGCAACACTATGTGATGTGGCGCAAGCTCCCAGTAACATGAGGCCTGTATACAATATGAAACAGAGAATGCGCCTTTGAAATTTATGTATTTGCATATTTGAAATTATTATAATGATAAAACATATAGTTTTGTTAGACTAATACCATTGGGGAGTGTTGATGGTGTTTTGTGTGATTAATACTGATGTGTTGGGTATTTGCATGACCAGACGGTGGTATCCTTTTCATCATGTTCTTTCTTTTTGTTGCTTATTGCAAAAGTAGAAAATAACTTGGATAACCTCCAAATTTTTTCGCGATTTTTTCGATTATAGAATTGGATGATTATTAACGAATTAAGTTGGTGCTGCAATTTTTTTTCAAATTTGTTTTCAAAACTCAGATAACCCGCCCCTCCCGGCCTTCGCTTCGCTACGACCGAGGTTATCGTTCGCTCCCGCTCACCAATCGGGCCTCCAGCTCTCTGCCTGCCTATTTCGTAAGAGTGCGGATTGCCATAACCCCAACCCTCCCACAAAACCAATCTTGCTTCTATTTTGATGAGATTGCTTAGGAGTTAGTGGAAAATGTTTGCCAAAATGAATAATTATTGCGAACTTTGCGGGGAATTATTACACTAATAAACACTGATATAACTTGATGAAGAAACACTTGTTGCTCCTTCTGTGCTTGATATGTGCGCAAACTCATTTGTGTGCACAAAATGATATTGTAGAACAGAATGCAGAAGAAGAAACTCCAAAATTCGAATACGGCGCAATGCTGATTACCGAATTGGAGACCGACTTTGGAAAGCGTGCTGCATGGGCCAACTATTTGCGCCTTGATGGCCAATGGAATATCAATAAGCATCACAGTCTGCAAGTGGCCACTCAGCACATCTATAGCTTGGGCGACAACCCAGTGGTGGATGAATTGCAGTATTTCTCCAACATCCGCGACGAAAACACTCCGCTGGCTTTAGCAAAATTGGGATATGGCTATACCACCGACCTGGGCGAGGATGCCTCTCTTAGCGCATTTTTGGGTGTAAGGACGGAAAATGAAGACTATTTCATTTCTCCTCTCACATCGTTTTTCGTCAACAGTTCAGATGCCATTTTCCCCAATGTGGCAAACAATTGCTCTCTGCCTAATTTTATGCAGGCGGCAATGGGCGTGCATCTGGAATTTGCCTACAAAAATTTTTTGATAAAAAACTCGCTTTATAACGGACAGGCGGGCAAGACTACCGATGGCTCGGCTTTTCGCGTGAATCCAAAGAATGATGGTGTGCTCGATATGGGGCAACTGCAATTTGTGAAAGAATCGTCGGCGATGCCGGTCGACTACACTTTCGGATGGCTCTATCACTCTAATGACAATGTGGGGGCTTTGTGGCTGCTTGGCGAGCAGGGAGTGGCAAAGGCTGGACCGTGCACCATCTCTTTGGTGGGGCAACTTTCGTGGGCTTTCGGCGAAGAACTTGAAGCCAAAGATTATCAAGGGCTTGGTATGGTCTTTGATACAGGCGAAGTGATGCCGCTTTCTAAATTTGGAATGATGTGGCACAGGGCTAACTTTGACGTGGGCGCAGAACAGAGTTTTGAGGTCACGGCATTGTTTAACTTGTGCAAGCACATAGCCATTCAGCCATCGGTGCAATACATCTCGGGTGTGTATGAAAAAAGAATGGCTGGCGTCCTCCGAGCCATCGTCACCCTGTAAACTTCAGATTTTACCATCATTTTGGGAATTTGATTGGTGGTGATATCGAAATATTCGTTAACTTTGCAACAAAATTAATTATCCTTCGGCTTGTGTGGCTGAAGCGCCATATAGGCTATGCTCTATTTTAATACACAATTAGAAAATGAGAAAAATGTTAAAGAAAATAGGTGTTGCCCTCGTTGCAGCATCGTTGCCAGCAATGGCTTTTGCGGGCAATAAAGGTCCTGAATGGTTGAGCCATGCAGTGGCATATCAAATTTATCCTTCAAGTTTTCAAGACACAAATGGTGATGGTATTGGCGACATTCCCGGTATCACCAACCGACTCGACTATATTAAGAGCCTGGGCGTGAACGTGATTTGGCTGAATCCTGTGTTTGTGTCGGGATGGTTTGACGGTGGCTACGACATTATCGACTTCTATAAAGTGGACCCTCGTTTTGGCACCAACTCCGATTTGGTAAACCTTGTGGACGAGGCACACAAGCGCGGCATTCGTGTGCTGCTCGACCTCGTGGCTGGTCACTCAAGCGACCAGTGCCAATGGTTTAAGGAGTCGGCAGAAGGCGTGGATGGTCGCTATAGCGACTACTACATCTGGAGCAATGAAATTCCTGAAAAGGAAGTGAAAATCATTGCAGAACGCAAACTGGAAGCCGACCCTGCTGTGAGCAAGAAAGGTAAATGGGTGGAAGCCGATGCGCCTCGTGCAAAATATTTTGAAAAAAACTACTATATGTGCCAGCCGGCGCTCAACTATGGCTATGCTAATCCCGACCCTAAACGCCCATGGGAACAGTCTTGTGATGCTCCGGGTCCACAGGCTGTGCGCCGCGAATTGCGCAACATTATGGCGTTCTGGATGGATAAAGGCGTGGATGGCTTCCGTGTCGACATGGCTGCATCGCTCGTGAAAGGCGATAAAGACAAAAAGGCCATCAAGGCGCTTTGGGCTGAGATGCGCACCTGGATGGACACTAAATATCCCGACCACATTCTCGTGAGCGAATGGTGCGACCCACAGGTGTCGATTCCCGCAGGTTTCAATATCGACTTCATGATTCACATCGGTCAGAAGTGCTATTCCACTTTGTTCTTCCCAAAAGGCTCGCCTTGGCAAGGCAACAACCCAAATCCCGACAAAGAATGTTTCTTCGATGCAAAAGGAAAGGGCAACTTGGAGAAATTCATAGAGGTGTATGCCGACAATTTCGCAAAGACCAAAAATGATGGCTATATCGCTATTCCTACTGCTAACCACGATTTCCAACGCCCCAATGTGGGAGAACGCAACACACCAGAGCAACTCAAAGTGACGATGACTTTCTCGCTCACCATGCCTGGCGTGCCATTCATCTACTACGGCGACGAGATTGGTATGAAATATCAGATGAATCTTCCTTCAAAGGAAGGTAGCCGTGAGCGTGCCGGCACTCGCACCCCTATGCAGTGGACCAACGGTGCGAACGCTGGTTTCTCTACCGTGGCTGATGCAAGCCAACTCTATTTCCCCGTCGACACCGAAAACGGCAAGTTGACTGTGGAAACTCAAGAAGCCGACAAGGCATCGCTGCTCAACTATGTGCGCACCCTTCTGAAACTCCGCGCCGAAAACCCTGCCCTCGGCAACGACGGCGACTGGCAGCTCCTGAATGAAAAGGGCGGTCAGGCCTACCCAATGGTGTATGTCCGCAGTGCTAAAGGTCAAAAAATCATGGTTGCTCTCAACCCTTCTGCCAAGCAGCAAGTGATGGCTGTGGAAGGCGAAGCAAAGAAAGTGCTCTCCAGCACCGGCAAGGCTTCAATGAAGAACGGCAAGGTCACCCTCGCCCCATTCTCCACCCTCATCGTAGAATTGTAAGAATTCATATAGATACATACAGCAGTTCCGAGCACCTTTGGCGTTTGGAACTGCTTCTTTTTCGTATCCCCTCAAAAACACACGCTGATCTATAGGAATTAATCGTGTATTAATCGGGTGAAATCGGTGCCACTCGCCCCAACATCCACATATAAAGCCGTCGGCGACGGCTGATTATGCAAAACTCCATGCAAGCGCACGAAAGTGCGCGCAGCTTGGAGCCAAAGCGCCCTCCCAAGCCAGAGCCTCGTAGAGGGTCGCTCGTGCCCCACACCGTGCTGAATATTAAGCTGGATAAAATCGATGTTTTTAGCGCCCCAGCGCGTCATACGTGTTGCTGCAGAGCAAAACTGGCTCCGCGCCGTCACGTTCAACCGATGTAGTGAGCTGTCGTTCCATATTATCATAAGTATAACGCAGTGTTTCCATTCCACAACATCTTAACAATTTTGCTCAAAATGTATTTGCATTTATTGAAAAACAACCTTAAAAAAGGTTATTTACCTTAACCAGTCTATAGGAATAAATACTTCGGTACCTTGAAAGAACATGACCTTGTTTGTCTCGTCAATGCTCTTTAATAATTCCCCAGATTTTCTATATGAGATGATATCTTGTTCGTTAAAAATTTGGATATGATTGGATAAAGAAGGTATATCATAATCATCAAAACGATTGCCGAATGTGCTTGCATTGTTTTTATAATCAAAAACAATGATAGAAAATGTTTCCTCGGGTTTCATTCTTTTAATTAAACCTCCAGTACCAAACAAATGAAAACTATTAATGGTGATATTTGGATCAAGTGAAAACATTAATCTTCGGCCTCCTTCTTGATTACTATATTTGAACAATTCTCGATATAAATCATCCACAGTAAGGGCTTTAGTTTCATCCTGTAGTAAGCGAACCCAAAGCACATCGCTGCTTGTGTTTTTTAGAGAAAAACATTTTACAGCAATAGAACTACTATCTGTTTTATCCTTAGAATAATTAGTCTCTAATACTAATTTCATCTCAATCTTTGCATCGTTGTTTGATGCAAAGCAACAGAGACAAAAGAATAAGAGTATAAAAAGTATTGATATTTTATTCATTGTTGCGTATATTTGTTATAGTTTCTATTAACGAATTAAAAATCAATTCATACAATTTTCTGTTTCTTTCTATATTTCCATCATAATCATGTCCAGACAATTGACGATCGTGAGTTCGCAAATACATTAACACATGACCATTAACTTCATGGGACACATTTGCTGCAGCACCTTCTTGAGACGGATTTCTATTTTTAATTACATGAATGTTCTCATCAATGGAATTGACATTGCTTGTTCCTGTTCCTGGCAATAGCAGGGGAGTATCTCTCTACGAACACCTTGGGAGGAGGACTGGAAATACTATTGATGAAGCCACTGCTTTGCCGTCTATTGTTTTGGGGGCAAATGTGGGCAATTCTTTGCATACTCGAATTATTTCTGCATCGATGACTGGATGGATGCTTCTTACAATTTTTATGTCGGAAACTGTTCCTTTCTCCGTCACGAACACTTCCACAATTGCCCGCCTTTTATTATCGGGTGTGCTGATTGATGATAAAGCTCTTGGGTTGAGCTTGTTTTGAACAAATGTGCTAATGTTTGTCACCGAATGGTGTGGATGAATATCAGTAACACGGGGTAAGTATTCATCCTCAAACACACCGCAATTTAAACCGAAATGGTGAGGGTATTTTAATTTTCTGACCATCAGTGTATCCGATGGCGAATCACTATTGGTGTAGATGCCTTTTCCATCACTTGAGATTGAGAAGGACACACAGTAATTGCCCTCCACATCCTTTGCACTGGCAATCTGACGACTACTCAGTTTCGTCTTGTGCTGATTATTAGCCATAATTTCAAGCAATTGTTCAAAACCATAATCTTGAATAGGACCTCTCATCCTGACGACGGTAATCACTGTAGATTCCTTCGTTTTAAGATAGATCTCGGAATAAGAAACTTGCTTCTCACAAAACTCTTGCATTAGCTCGACTATGGTATCGTTTCGTGTATAGCAATGGTAGATGCGAGGGAATTTCCAATCGTGTTTGCAAGGTTTCTGATTCCAATTATCCATGTGAAATAGCACTTCACGATAGTATGTATCACCTTTCTTATTAAATGAAACAGAGTCCATTTTTGTAAGAAAAACCGTGATGGAATCTCCGCAGGATATCATTTTTACTGTATTTTCGGAAGGAGGACATGGATTCCCATTTAATGAGAACTCATTGAAGCTTGAATAGTAACTGGTTGTCATTTTTGTGGTAGAAATCCCTTTTTTGCAACTTTGTGCCATAAAAGGAAGTGACATCACAAACAATAGTAAAAATGACGTTATTGCGTAATTAAGAATTTTCATTTTGAATAGTATTGTACATCAGAAATAAATAGCATCTGGTAGTCCCATGTAATAGAAAATGGGGTTATTCTCACATTTTTAATGATATATGGATCACTTCCAGATGTCGAAATTTTATATTCATTTGCTTGTGCACTTTGTGCATATGGGATTTTTGTGTTCTCGTTCAACTCTAAACTTCCATCATATAGGTAACCTGCCGTAATTGGATGAGAAGAACCAATGACTGTTGATTCCGTTTGTTCCGACATGCGCCCGTCGGCTGCATAGGTGTAGCGCGTCTCGTGCCCATCGTTGAAAAGAATAATGGTCTGTGGCAGATTCAGCATATTGTAGGTGATGCTGTGGATGCCTTTGTTGCGGTCGCGCGTCATGTTGCCATTGGCATCGTAGGTGTATTCCGTCATTTTGTATGAGTTATCTTTAAAATGCGTCCATCATGTTTGCTGATTTCAATATATGGATATCCACTTTCTATTAAATGAGGAGTACTTCCATAGACGACCCAAATAGAGTCATTCTTTAGGTAGCCTTTAAATGGCATGTCCTGACTTCGTCATCGTGTCACCCAAAAATTCTCGTCGAATAATTTGGCGAGGC
>JAUNNJ010000013.1 GCA_030531495.1 Bacteroidales bacterium | reverse complement strand
ATTAGAGATTAGAAATTAGATGTTGGAGATTAGATGTTAGATGATAGTGTGCAAAAAATCTAATCTCTTATTTCTAATCTCTAACTTCTATTAAATAGAATGGCTCAATTAGCCTTGAGCGGGTCTAACCGAGCCATTCGTGTAGGTTGATTGCTTATTGATGAAGCAATTAGAGTGTCTTTTGTACTTCCACTTCTTCGAATACTTCGAGCATGTCGTCGGGAGCAATGTCGTTGTAGCCCTGGATGCTCAAACCGCATTCGAAACCGTTGGTAACTTCTTTTGCGTCGTCTTTGAAGCGCTTGAGTGAAGCGAGGGCACCAGTGTAGCGCACGATACCGTCGCGAATGACGCGTACCTTGCAACCACGCTTAATCTTACCTTCCATCACCATGGCACCGGCAATTGTGCCTACCTTGCTGATGCGGTAAACCTCCTTCACCATTACGCTACCGATAACCACTTCCTTGATTTCAGGAGCAAGCATGCCTTCCATCGCGCTCTTCACTTCTTCGATGCAGTCGTAGATGATAGAGTAGATGCGGATGTCTACACCTTCTTGAGCAGCAAGGCGCTTAGCATCGGCACTTGGACGCACCTGGAAGCCGATGATGTAGGCGTTGGAAGCGGCAGCGAGGGTTACATCACTTTCGCTAATAGCACCCACAGCCTTGTGAACCACGTTCACTTGAACTTCAGGAGTAGAGAGCTTGAGCAGTGAGTCGCTCAATGCTTCGATAGAACCGTCTACGTCGCCCTTCACAATCACGTTCAGTTCGTGGAATTCGCCCAGAGCCTTGCGGCGTGCGATATCTTCCAGGGTGAAGCGTTTCTGGGTGCGGAGACCGAGTTCGCGTTGCAGTTGTTCGCGCTTGTTGGCGATTTGGCGTGCTTCTTGGTCGGTGTCCATCACATTGAACTTGTCGCCCGCAGTAGGAGCGCCATTCAAACCGAGAATCAAAGCTGGAGAAGAAGGACCAGCCTCGGTGATGCGTTGGTTGCGTTCGTTGAACATCGCCTTCACCTTACCATAGTGTGTGCCGGCAAGGATGATGTCGCCCACATGGAGCGTACCGTTGTCGACGAGCAGTGTGGCTACATAACCACGGCCCTTGTCGAGCGATGATTCAATGATAGAACCAGTGGCCTTGCGGTTAGGGTTAGCCTTGAGGTCGAGCATGTCGGCTTCGAGGAGCACCTTGTCGAGAAGGTCGGCTACGCCGAGACCCTTCTTGGCACTGATATCTTGGCTTTGATACTTACCGCCCCAGTCTTCCACGAGGTAGTTGAGGTTGGCAAGTTCTTCCTTAATCTTGTCGGGGTTAGCACCTGGCTTATCAATCTTGTTGATGGCGAAGATGATAGGCACACCTGCAGCCGATGAGTGGTTGAGCGCTTCAATAGTTTGAGGCATCACAGCGTCGTCGGCAGCCACGATGATGATAACGATGTCGGTCACCTTTGCACCACGAGCACGCATAGCGGTAAACGCTTCGTGACCAGGGGTGTCGAGGAAGGTGATGCGACGGCCGTTTTTCAGCTTCACATTGTAAGCACCGATGTGCTGAGTGATACCACCGGCTTCACCTGCGATAACGTTGGCGTTACGAATGTGGTCGAGCAGCGAAGTCTTACCGTGGTCGACGTGACCCATAACGGTAACTACAGGTGGACGAGTTTCGAGGTCTTCAGGCTTGTCTTCCTCTTCTTGGATTTGTTCAGCCACCTCAGCGCTTTCGTATTCTGTCTTGAATCCGAATTCTTCAGCCACGATATTGATGGTCTCTGCGTCCAGGCGTTGGTTGATAGATACCATCACGCCGATACTCATACAGGTGCCGATAACCTTGTTGATAGGCACATTCATCATAGCGGCGAGGTCGTTAGCAGTTACGAACTCGGTGAGTTTCAGAATTTGTGATTCTGCTGCTACTGCTTCAGCTTCAGCGCGTTCTTCTTCGCGGATAGCTTCGCGTTTTTCACGACGCCACTTAGCGCCCTTCTTTTGCTGCTTGTTGGTGAGGCGAGCCAGCGTTTCCTTCATTTGGCGCTGTACGTCTTCCTCGCTTACTTCAGCCTTGAATGGGCGTTTGTTTTTATCTTTTTTGTTGCGCTTACCTGCGCCTGCATTTTGTGCGTTGTTAGCATTTTGCTGTTGACCACGCTTTTGGTTGTTGTTGCCACCTTGCGATTGTTGCTGAACGCTCTTTTCGATGTCTACTTTTTCTTTGCCGATACGTTTGCGTTTGCGCTTTTCGCCTTCGCCAGCAGCACCTTGGCGAGCCTTTTCCTTGTTGATGCGCTCGTTGCGTTTCTCCTCCTTGGTTTTCTTTTTAGGACGGGTCGACTGGTTGAGCGCAGCCAAGTCGATTTTTCCCACCACCTTCGGACCAGCCACACGTGGGGTGTTGGTAGTCACCTCTTCCACTTCTGGTTGGGTGGTAGCGGGTTGCTCGGTAGGTTGCTCTTTCACCTGTTCGGGTTCAGCAGCAGTTTGCTTCTTTGGTTCTTCCACAGGAGCCTCTTTCTTTGGTTGTGGCTTTTCCTCCTTAGGCTGTTCAGGCTTTGCTTGAGCCTTAGGGAGTTCTTTTTCTTCCACCTTCACTTCTTCGGCCTTCTTTTCGGCTTTAGGCGCTTCGGTTGCAGCAGGTTTTTGAGCCACAGGGTTGCCCTTAGTGTCGAGGTCGATTTTCCCCAGCACTTTAGGTTTCTGTATGTTCACTTCTGCCGTTTTAATTTCTTCGGCTTCGCGACGCTTCTTTTCAGCAGCTTGAGCAGCTTTCTCCTCCTTGCGGTCGTGAGTGATCTGTTCGGCTGCCTTCTTTTGTAGCATTTCGGGCTTGTACTTCTGAATGAGCATGTCGAAGGTTTCGTCGCTGATGCGCGCGTTGAGACCTTCCACTTCGGTGCCATTCTTTTTCAGGAAGTCGATAGCAGTCTGCACTGCGATGTTTAAGTCTTTTGCTGCTTTACTAATCTTTATAGGCATATAATTCTTTTAAGTTATTGTCTCGTTTGTTTTGTTTTCTTGCACACATAGTGGCTTGGGTCGCACTTGAGGGGCCTATCGCCATTGGCAGGCGTTTAGGCCTGCAAGAATCGGTGAGGATGATTACTCTTCGTCGAATTCGGCCTTGAGCACTGCGATAACGTCGTCGACAGTGTTTTCTTCAAGGTCGGCCTTGTCGATGAGGTCTTGACGTGAGGTGTGGAGCACGGCTCTTGCAGTGGCACAACCCATGTTTTTGAGGGCTTCGATTACCCATTCATCGATTTCGTCCTTGAATTCATCCAAGTAGATATCATCTTCGCCGTCGCTGTCGAGGTCGCGATAAACGTCGATGGTGTAGCCGGTGAGGATAGTGGCGAGTTTGATGTTCAAACCACCCTTACCAATAGCCAACGACACTTCGTCGGGACGCAAGAACACTTCTGCATGCTTGTTTTCTTCGTCGAGGCGAATTGAAGAAATCTTTGCAGGGCTCAACGCGCGTTGGATGAAGAGTTGAGGATTGCTGGTGTAGTTGATAACGTCGATGTTTTCGTTGCGCAATTCTCTTACGATACCGTGGATACGAGCACCCTTCACGCCCACACAAGCACCTACTGGGTCGATGCGGTCGTCGTAGCTTTCCACAGCGATTTTAGCGCGTTCGCCAGGGATGCGAGCCACAGCGCGAATCACGATGAGGCCATCGTGGATTTCGGGAACTTCAAGTTCGAACAAGCGGCGGAGGAAGTTTTCGCTGGTGCGCGATACGGTGATTTTTGGATTGTTGTTCTTGTTGTCGACATTGTGAATCACGGCGCGCACGGTTTCGCCCTTGCGGTAGATATCTGTAGGAATTTGTTGGTCCTTTGGAAGGAGCAATTCATTCTTGTCGTCGTCGAGGAGCAGCACTTCGCGTTTCCACACTTGGTACACTTCACCACTCACCAATTCGCCCTCTTGAGCCTTGAATTGGGTGTAGATAGCATCCTTTTGAAGATCGAGAATCTTACTTGCCAAAGTTTGACGCAAGTTGAGGATGGCGCGGCGTCCGAATTTCGCGAACTCGATTTTACGAGTGTGCTCTTCGCCCACTTCACATTCTGGGTCGGGGTTTTCTTCGTCGTTACGAGCGTCGGTGAGTGAGATTTGACGGTCGGGATCTTCCACTTCACCATCGGGAACTACCTCGAGGTTTTGGTAGATTTCGCAGTCGCCATTGTCGGGGTTCATAATCACGTCGAAGTTTTCATCGCTACCGAAAATCTTAGCCAATACGCTGCGGAACGATTCTTCAAGCACACTAATCATAGTGGTCTTGTCGATTTTCTTCAACTCTTTGAATTCTTTGAAACTGTCGGTCAAACTTATAGTTTCGATTTCTTTCTTAGCCATAATTTGGTTTTAAAACTGTATGATGTTTTTTGTATATTTAATTTCGTCGTATTTGTAATTGAGGTCCTCGTCCACCATTTCTGGGCGTTTTTTGCCTTCCAATTTCACCTTTTTGGTGATGGTGAGCACGAATCCTTCTTCATTGGCGTCTTTGAGGATGCCCTTCAGCTTCTTGCCGTCTTTGGTGAGCACTTCCACCTCTCCACCAAGATTCTTCTGGTAGTGCTGCAGCACTTTGAATGGGTCGCTGATGCCGTAGCTGCCCACGGTGAGTTCGTAGTCTTCCACATCGCGGTCGAAGTGGTCGAGCACTTTGTTGTTGAGAGCAATGCAGTCGTCGATGGTCACAGAGCCCATGCTATCGATAGCCACATCGATAATGTTGTCGGCGCTCACTTTCACCTCCACGAGGAATATTTCGCTTCCCTCGAGAGCGGCGTTGATTACGTCGGTAAGTTCTTGTTTGTTAATCATTCTTGCGTGTATATAAATAAAAAAGAAGAAGCTGAGAGCCTCCTCTAATCGAATTGCACTACAAAGATAGCAAAAAATGCTGTGTTATGCAACTGTGCCACAGAAGCGTGGCGAATTCATCGCATAACTTGCTAATTTATTATATTTATTTAAGAATATAAAAGAATATTTAACCAAATATAAGCGGCGTTTTAACGCCAGCTACTGTTTTTGCGCTTCACGTCTATTGGTATTGGGCGAGGTTGACCTTGAGGTCGGAAACCACTTGTGCCTTCAGTTCGGGAGGGGTGAGCACCTCGATGTTGCTGCCATGTGAGAGGATTTCCTCAAAAAGGTCGTAGGTGAGCAGCATGCGGTAGCGGAAAATGGAATAGGTGTCGTGGATTTCCTCGGTTTGCGAACTGTGGAGCGGGAGCGCACGGAAGTATTTAGCCTGAGTGGTGCTCACTCGCAGGGCTATCTCTTTTGGATTGCTTTGATTGGTGATGATGCCGAAACTATCGGCGAAAAACGCTTCTGGGTCGAACTCTTCGGGCATCTTGAATGTGACTTCTGAAATCTTTAGGTTGCTCATGCGGTCGAGCGCATAGGTCTTGATTTTTCCATCAGCCACATTGTAGCCAATCATGTACCACAGTTGCTTGAAGATTTTCACGAAGTAGGGGCATACCACCACATCTTTCGAAGGCTGTGAGCGCGTGTAGGTGCGATAGTCGAACACGATGCGCTTGTCTTCGCGCATGGCTTGAATCACCACGGGCAGGTGCTCGCGAGCCGACGGCACATCCTCCACGATGATGCGGCCCGAAAGGTCGCGCGAATTGCTGAGCATGCCCGTCATCGAGAAGGTGTCGAGCAGCCAGTGGTGCATGCGGCTTTCGGCTTCGTTGTCGTTGTTTTCGATGTAGTATTCAAAAGTGGAGCGGTTGCACTGGATGTTGATGTTGAACATTTCCTCAATGGCATTGCGGTAGTTGAAGAAAGTGCGTCGTGGAATGGGGTTGCCATCGCTCAGCGACGAATTGCACCACAGCCTGTTGAGCTCTTCGAGCGAGATTCGGCGGTGACTTTCGATGGTGTCGACAATCCATACATATATTGCTACTTTGTTGCGTGCCATAGTGAGAGTGCTATTGAATTTGGTTGATGAAAAAGGAAAAAGGCAACTTGCGAGGGCGGTGTGCAACCTGCGGCAAGTTGCCTTCTATGTTATTGGAATTGTAGGCGATTATGCTTCTGCAGTGTTGCCTTTGCGGAGCATGAGCAAACCGATTACTGTGAATGCTGCATTAAAGAGCAGGAGCTCGAAGCTCATCGTGTATTCGCAATAGGTGAGGAGCGCCCATTGAAGCACCCAGCTCAATATTGGGGAAATGATGCAAACCACTGGCACCCACTTATCGCGAACGTCGCCTTTGATGAACATGCCATAGACGAACAGACCGAGAATTGGACCATAGGTGTAACTTGCAATGCTGTAGACGGCACTGATGGCGTCTTGGCTACTGAGGAGGTAGAACACCACAATCACAAGGCCCATGAGTACAGCCATGCCCACATGCACTTTCTTGCGGGTTTTGCCGAGAGTCACGGCGTCTTCCTTCTTGTCGCTTTCAAGGATGTCGACAGTGAACGAGGTGGTGAGTGCGGTGAGGGCAGAACCTGCTGCTGAATATGCAGCCGACACAAGGCCGAGGATGAAGAGAATGCCCACAGCAATACTCATCTTGCTGTCGAATGCCACGAGACCGAAGATTTCGTCGGTGCTCTTTTCATATTGCAAGCCCATCTTGCTGGTGTAGAGGGCGAGAATCGTACCTAACACGAGGAACAAGCCCACCACAAACACTTGAGTGATACCGCTCACGATAAGTCCCTTCTTCGATTCCTTCACGTTTTTGCTGGCGAGGGTGCGCTGCATGAGGTCTTGGTCAAGGCCTGTCATGGCAATCACCATAAAGATACCAGCAAGGAATTGCTTCCAGAAGTAGGTACCTTCGCTTGGGTTGTCGAAGAAGAAGATGCGAGAGGTGTCGCTGCTTGCCACTGCTGTGCAAAGGCCAGAAATGTCGAAGTTGAGCGCTTGCCCCACGAAGAAGATGCAAAGCACCACGCTGAGGATAAGGCAGAGACTCTTGAGTGTGTCGGTCCATATCACAGTCTTCACGCCACCTTGCAGGGTGTAGAGGAAGATGAGGGCGATGGTGACGAGCACATTCACGATGAATGGGATGCCCAGAGGCTCGAACATGAGGGCCTGAAGGGTGACACACACCACATAGAAGCGCACTGCAGCGCCTAAAATCTTGCTGATGAAGAAGAACCATGCACCCGTTTTGTGGGTTTTGCCGCCGAAGCGCTCTTCAAGATAGCCGTAAATCGACACGAGGTTGCGCTTGAAGAAGAGGGGCACAAGCACGTAGGCTATCACAAAATAGCCAACCATAAATCCGAGCACCATCTGCATGTAGCTAAAACTTTTTGCTGCCACCATGCCAGGGACCGAAACGAAGGTGACGCCAGAAATTGGGGCGCCAATCATGGCGATAGCCACGATATACCAAGGTGCTTCGCGCCCACCTGTGAGCGCTGTGTTGGCATCGCTCTTGCGTGATGCAAACCACGAAACCAAGAAAAGGACAATGAAATAGCCAACGATAGTGGCCAATACAATCCAGGGAGTTGTCATGTTGATGTATGTTTTTTGAGTTTTTAAATATTTTCAGTTGAGCAATGGAGAATAGAAGGTCGCCAAATGCACCCAAAATTACAACAAATGCCCCAATTGTGCAACTTTCTTGCACAATTAAATCAGAGGACGTGTCAGTAGCGGTGTTAGTGGTGGTGGAAAAACGGCTGCGAGGCTGCCACACATCGGGGCTGCCTCGCAGGGTATTATGATTGAATTTCGTTCGTGATTATTCGGCGTAGAGGAGGTAAGGTTTGCGTTGCTTCTTGAATTTGAGCACGTCGCCTTGCCATGAAGCCTTGATTTCGGCAGCACTCTTGCCAGCTTCCATCATTTCTGCCACTTGGGTGTTGCCCATCAGCAGATTGAAGAAGTTGCGCTTGCCAGTCTTGAGATAGAATTGCTTGCCTTGGCTGCGCAAATCCTGGTATGCGTCTACTACATAGGTGAGGTCGATACCGCGAGCAATCACATCTTCATTTTTCATTCCGCGCAAGTCCACGCCGTGGCAAAGTTTGTCTTGTTGTGGAGGAGTCTTTGCGCCGAAGCGGCTTGTAGGGGTGAAGTCGAATGGACGGCAAGTCATGTCGGGGTGTCCGTAGCCTTGGAAAGGCAGGTCGGTGCCACGGCCCAGGCTCACAGTAGTGCCCTCAAAGTAGCAAATAGAAGGGTAGAGATAGATGCTGAGCATGTTTGGCAGGTTGGGCGATGGAGCCACAGGGAGTGTGTAGCGAGTTTGATGTGTGTAATTGAGGCAAGGAATCACGGTGAGTTTCACCTTCTTTCCATCCTTGAGCCAACCTTCGCCATTGGCCATGAGAGCGATTTCGCCCATGGTCAGACCGTGGACAGTGCACATAGGGAATCGGCCCACGCCACTCTTGAGTTCCATGTCGAGGATAGGACCATCCACATACATGCCGTTAGGGTTAGGACGGTCGAACACCACGAATTCCTTGCCATGCTCGATGCATGCCTCCATGAGTTTCGCCATGGTGATATAGTAGGTGTAGTAGCGCAGACCCACATCTTGGAGGTCGGTCACCAGCACGTCGAATTTGTCCATGTTCTCCTTGCTTGGTCCGCTTGATTTGCCATCGTAGAGCGAAGCAATGGGAATACCAGTTTTTTCGTCCACGCTGCTGCTCACGTGTTCGCCAGCGTCGGCTTTGCCGCGGAATCCATGTTCGGGCGAGAAAATCACGGTCACCTTAAGGCCGTTTTCGAGCATCACGTCGAGCACATGTTTGCCTTTTGAGGTGATACCTGTCTGATTGCTGAGCAGAGCGATGCGCTTGCCCTTGAGCAGAGGCACATATTGGTCGGTGCGGTCGGCGCCGAGCACCACGGGAGCGCTGGCGGCGGGAGCATCGGTTTTAACTTCGGTTTTCTTTGGGGCTGCACATGCTGCCACTGTTGAGAAGATGGCGAGCGAGAGAAGTGCGAGTCGGATTAATCGTGTCATAAGTTGATAGTGTAAAAAATGTGATGTATAGAAGGTGAGTTGATGTTCAGTGGTTAGAAATCACTCAACTGTTTACAAAGATAGTGAAAATTTTGCGAATGGCCTTAATAGTCAAGTTTCATTTCTCCATCGAAATTGATGGATTGGTGTCCGTCGCCAATCACGCTAATCGAAGCTTTTCCGTTGGTGAACACCTCCACCTCGTATTGGTAGCGGTCTTCCTTGCTGCGCGTCTCGAAATTGATGCGGGTGAGGTCGGCTTTCGGGTGGGTTTCAGAGTATTTTTCCACCTTGCTGGTGAAGTTGAGCCCGGTGTCGCCACCGAAGCCAAACATGCCGCTGCTCACTCTGCCATAATAGGGCAGATACGACACCACAGTGTCGCCTTTCAACTGGAGTGTGAATCCGTTCACCTCTCGTGCGGGCATACTGCCGAGGGGCTTCATATATGTTACTTCGATGGTGAAGTGGCGGTCATGGAGTTTGTCGTTCACTTGCTTAACGAGTTTTGCTTCATAGGCGGCCTTTTCTTCTGCGCTTTTGAAAGTGGTGCCGCAAGCGCAAAGCACTAAGGCAATTACGGCTAATAACAAAGTCTTTTTCATAATAATTGAGTTTTGTTGCCGACAAACTTACTGAATTTTTCCGAATAATCACTAACTTTGCACCGCAAAACGCAATTTGTTAACTCAATTTAAATCCACTATTCGATATAATGAGACAAACCTCACCCAACAAGCCACAGCGCCGTCGCCGTGTCGACAATATCCAGAAGTTTACCGTTAAGTCCGATGCTCCGTTGCTGGAAGCTGCCGCCGCTGTGCTCAAAGACCATAAACCCACCAAACTGAAGTCGATGCTCCGCCATCATCAGTTTGCTATCAATGGCACTCCAAGTTCGCAATTCGACCGCCCGGTGAATGCTGGTGATGAACTGTGGGTGAACTTCGATGGCTCGTTCCACATCTTCTCTCACCCCAAAATAAAGTTGGTGTATGAAGACGACGATATCATGGTGGTGGACAAGGGTTACGGTATGCTCTCAACTGCCGCCGGCAACAATATCAAGGATGAAACCGTGTATAATGTGCTGCGTAAATATGTGAAATTGCGCAGCGAGCATGCGCGCGTGTATATGGTGCACCGTCTCGACCGCGACACTTCGGGCTTGATGATTGTGGCTCGCACTGCCAAGGCTCGCGAAAAGTTCCTCACTCAGTGGGCCACCATTGTGTCGGAGCGCAAATACGAGGCTATTGTGGAAGGCATTGTGGAGCAGGATATGGGGTTGGTGCAAAACTATCTGCGCGATGCCGACAACTATGAGGTGGTGTCGAGCGAAGACTCTGAAGACGGTGGCGAATTGGCTAAGACTCGCTACAAAGTGATTGAGCGTTCATCGCGTTTCACCCGCATCGAACTCTCAATGCGCCACGGACATAAGAATCAGTTGCGTGTGCACATGAAGGATTTGGGTTGTCCAATCAGTGGCGACCGCAAGTATGGCGGCCGTGCTAATGGCATCCATCGTTTGGCGCTCCATGCCACTCGGCTCTGCTTCGAACACCCTATCACAGGCAAGAAGATGACCTTTGAGTCGCCCATCCCCGAAAATTTCAAAACCCTCCTCCGCTAAAACATTTTAGATTAAATCATAACAACCAAAGGCTTTTGTTGGAAAAAGATCAAAAAGTCGGGGGGAGATAGGCAAGAGGGCAAATGCCCATGCGAAAGCAGTGTGGACGAGTCGCCGAAAGTACACTTTCTGCACCACCTCCACACTGCTTTCGCCGTCGTGCTACCGCACGCCTCTTGCCTATCTTCCCCCGAACAAAAATCGCTGCGCGAACAAAAAAGAGCCTCAACCTATTCCACAAGACCAATCTGCTTGGGGGTAAATGTGAAAAAAGTTAGTGTTTTTTTTTTTGAGGTCGGTTGATTAGTTGTATCTTTGTGTTATAACCATTAATGTATTCAGTAGTGATAATTAAGCAGAAAGAGCACCTCGACCCAGCCTTGAAAAAAGAACTCAAGGCGTATGTTTTTGATATTGTTGGTGTCATTCAAGATGTTTTCAAAGAACTCCCGAATGGCTTGCCTGAATATGTTTATCAAGAGGCTTTGGCGGTGGCCTTTGAGCAGGACGGCGTGAAAGCTGTGAGGGAATATCGTCACCACCCCGAGTTCCGAGGCCGACAGCTGCAATCGTTCCTTAAGATGGATTTTATGATACCTCGTTCTCGTGGCAATGTGATAATTGAATGTAAGGCGATTGAGGAACTTACTTCTAAGGAGTACCAACAGTTGTTTTCCTATATGATTGGAACACAGTATCCTATTGGAATTATCGTGAATTTCCACAGCTTTCCAAATGCAGTGGTACACAAATTCTATTTCGATAAGAAAGATAATACCATTACTTCGTTTTAAAAGCGAATTTTACCGGTAATCACTATCAGTGTTTTTGTAGCCGAAGGCTCTTTTTGTTGCAGAGCACTTTTTGTCACATTTGTTTTCTGATATGTCGGGCTCTCCCGACATTGGCTGTGGGGGTGCGATTAAGACTAAAGCTCGCTTTAGGGTTGGTCGCATCACCACAGACAAGGATAGGCTGAAAGCTTTTCAGGAAGCAAATGTGTTTTTTGATTTTTTATGTAACAGTCGTTACCTACAACCATCGAAGCTCTAAAATATAGCAGCCTGGAGGTTTCACAACTTCCAGGCTGCCTGCTTTAACGAAGCAAAATCAAGAAAATGAACAAGTAGGATTGATTTTTATGCGTTATTGCATCACGATGCGCATGTGGGCCTTTGGATAACGGAGCACAAGGCAACTGGCTTCGGTGAGCACGAGGGCATCGACATTGCGCACACCGCTTGCCTTGAGGTTGAGCGCTTCGGTGCTGAATGGGATGTGGCAATACTTCTGCAAGTATTCAGGGTCGATGACCATGCCGTTGTCGGCCATGCCCACCTCATCGAACACCTCGCTCAGCAGCACATAGAGTGTGCCAAACTTGGAGCGCAATTCGCTGAAGTCGATACCCCATTTTGCCACATTCTCTCCGGCGGTTACCACTTTTGAGTATTCCAGTTTGTTGAGACGGCCTATGAGTCCGCTGCCACCGATGAGGATTTTGCGTTTGCTGCCGGCATTTCCGGTGAAAGCCTCGCGCATGAGGTCTACCACTTCGTCTTGGGTAAACTGGCCGTCGTCGTAGTTGAACACCTTTCCAGCCTGATACCAGATGCCGCCGGTGAGCATGATGTTTTCCTTTTTCGCTGGATCCCAAAGCTTTTTCTTCACGCCGAAAAGAAATGATTTCTCCATACCGAGGCGCATGTCGTAGATGGCTGCCTCCTCTTGGTCGCTCATGTTCCAGGGCACCTCTTTGTTGCTCATCTTCATCAGTGTGCTCTGCTCAACCTGGCATTTGAAGATTTGGCAGAAATTGCGTGCTTTCTGTGGTAGCGCCTCGAACTGTGGCGACATCACATCAAGTTCGCTGGCAGCGCGACCCATGCGGATGAGTGTGTTGTTTTTCGGAATAGCAGGCACGCAACCCTCGGTATCGCCCACCTTCATGCCATTCACAGGCATTACCCAGATGCCACCGTCGTTTTCCTCCTTTTTCAGTACATAGAGCACCAGGTCGTTGAGCGAATAGGTGGTGCCATCGGGCTCGTAGCCATTCACGCCTTGCACCAAGATAGTGTCGCTCACATCGAAAATCTCATTGTTGGAGGTCATAATCTTCACCTTCGTATAGTTGGAAGGGTCCATTTCAGGGTTTGGTGCAGGGTTGGCGATTTTCATGGTGGCGGTAGTGGGCTTGGTGTCCACATTGTAGTAGTCTACCGTCATGCTGCCCGTTCGTTTGGCCCCGGCGCATCGCGAGAGTTGGTCCACCGGGGTGGCCATAGGGCGAATTTTCACGATTTGGCTGTCGATTTCGTTGAGGAGCAATTCTGGTGAAGCCTCGCGAGTCACGTCGGTGGAAAGCGGACCGTCTACCACATGCTTGCCACCAGCCACACCTGCAACCATGGCCAGTGCGAGGGTGGTTTGTCCGTCGCTCATCGAGCACGACACCATGAGCAGTGCGAGGGTGAACAGCAGCACGAGGATGAGTTTGAAGTTGCTCTTGATCCATTTGATTTTCTCTAAAAATTTGTTTTTCATTTTGCGTGTTGTTAAAAAGATGAATATAAAAATAAAGGGTTGAAAATAAGGTTGGTTAATGATCCTATCGGTCCCACACGCTCCTTCTATTGTAGCGCGGAAAGGTGGCAGGCTCTGGTGCGGGTTCTTCGATAGGCATCGGGTGGGTGGCTTGTTCGATTTTCTCGTTTCGGCCACGCAGATAGCCTTCGGTTTCGGCGTTTTTCAATTCCTCGTTGCGGTTCACGGCATGCGAAAGAATTTCAACAGTGGACTCGTCCACTTCGCCCTTTTCGAGTTGGGTGATGAGTTGGCGCACGCGAGAATCTGTGTTCTCGTCGAGGTGGAGCTTGTCCACACATTCTTCCCAGCGGCATTGAGCGGAGGGCTGGGCAGGGATAGTGGTAGGTGGTTGTGTGTTTTCGTTCATGGTTGTTTTCTTTTTAAAAAATTCACAGTGCAAAGTTAGCGACTTCGTTCGCCAAAAATCAATGTCAATTTGGTATTATCTGAAAATCTCTTTTCGGTGTCGCTTGCTCGGGTGGCTGAAAATGTGTAACTTTGTGGCTATTAACTGCTATACTAATCAAATATTCAATAATTATCACAATACACTTTTATGGAAAAGTTAATTATCAATTCTTACGAAGAATTTGAATCTTACCTTGGTAAAGAGCTCGGAACATCGGAATGGCTCGAAATCGACCAAGGCCGTATTAACATGTTTGCCGACGCCACACTCGACCACCAATGGATTCATGTGGATGTGGAGCGTGCCAAGGAAGAAAGCCCATACAAGAGCACAATTGCTCACGGCTATCTCACCCTTTCAGTGCTTCCTTACCTCTGGGAACAGATTATTCAAGTGAACAATATCACCATGCTCGTGAACTACGGCATGGACAAGATGCGTTTCGGTCAGCCTGTGATCACCGGCAGCCGTGTGCGCATGACCACCAAGCTCCACAATATCCAAGACCTCCGCGGTATTGCCAAGACCGAAATCGACTTCAAGATTGAGATTGAAGGTCAGCGCAAGCCAGCCCTCCAGGGGATTGCCTCTTTCCTCTATCACTTCAAGAAATAAGACAGAGTCCGCGAGCCTGGACACAGAAATCATAAGCGATGGCATCACCTCTCTTTTGAGGCCAGATGCCATCGCTTTTTTTTGTTGAAATCGTTCTAAAAATGCATTCAAACATTACATCAAAGGGACGGTTCTTTTGATGTAAACATTTGTAATGCATTGATATATAAGTGTATGCAAATGTGCTGTGTGGTAAAAAACTGCAAGTGATATTTACATCAAAAGAACCGTCCCCTTTAGCCATTAAAAGTTCTCCACACCTTGGGAAGATAGAGAAAGTTTTTATGGCTCATATTTTTCTGCTGCAAACTTAATGTCCCTTTTAGCTATAGTCGGTGGAGTGGTGGGGGGAGTGCGTGTTTTTGTTGGGGCGGAAGCTATTCTTCCAGGAATTGGAAATTGGCATCGCGGGCGAAACTAATCATCAGGCTTGCGCGGTGCTTTAGCCATGCCGTGTGGTAGTAGCTTGCGTGCTCGCCGTAGAATCGCTTCAGCGCAAACCAGGCGAGCATTTGCGTCACATCCTCGCGAATGGTGTCGGTGAGCGAGTCGGGGTAGGAGTTGAAGAAGCGGAACTCTATCGTGAGGTTGCCGTTGTCGAGGTTGGGATTGAAGTTGGAGAAATAGATGTAGCCCTGAAATCGGGAGCGGAAGTCTTCAAATCCCTCTTTTACACGTGTGAGGCAAATGCGCTCCAGGTCGGGCGTGAGTCGCTTTTCTTTTGGGTGAACGATGCAGTGCCATGAACTTTCGGCATAGATAATGTTGAGGATTTGCTCCTTGTCGATGTTGACGGTGAGCGAGTGTCGAGGTCGAATTGTGTTTGTCATGGAAGTGTGTGAATTAAGATTGGTGTTGTTTCATTGTTTGTTGCAGTTTTTGCCATCGTTGCTTGCGGCATCGCAAAATGCCGCGTTTCGCTTGGCGTGGAGTGAAGAAGAATCGGCTCGCGCGCGAATGCGATAGCACGAAATCGAGGGCATGTGCAATGCTCATGGATGGTCGTAGCGCCATGAGCGCGCGTACTTTCTCACAAATTTCTTCCCACATCATTTTGCGCAATGGACTTGTGAAAGCCACATTCCCCTCGGTAAGCATTTGGCACACCACACGATAGGCGCGGGTGTAACTCAGGTTATAGTGTGGCTGCCCGTGTTCAATTGCCCAGTGAAGTGCAGAATTGAAAGGGTCGGTCACATGGTTTTTGAGCATGAAGTCGACGGCATCATTATAGATGCTCATAAACTCTTTGTCTCTCGCAAGACAGTTTTCTTGTTTGGTGTTGTTTGTGTTCGTCATCAGTGTTGAAGATTTAAAGTGCGTTGATTGGTTGGTGTGTGTGTGTTGGAAAGTGGAGGCGTCATCGCTGGCCAATTCGTGACGGGGTGTTTACCATTTCCGACCACAAAGATAATACAAAAACAAGGTAAAATGCAAATAAATCTCTAATAAAATGGTAAAAATACTACTCATATAATCATGTTTTCTAAAAAAGAGCGGAAACAACCATTGCTGCTTCCGCTCATTGATGATATTGAAACATGTGCCTTTTCTCTTGGATATCAATGTCCTGTGCCGTGGCAAGTCGGGCAAGTTACCTTGCCAGAGCCTCCGTGGTATTCCCAACCGTCGTCCCAACCACCGCAATTGTAGCATGGCATATCTCCATACCATCCGTCGCCACCACATTCTCTACACCAGATTTTGCCAGAGCCTCCACAGGTGGAGCACACGCTACCTTCTCGGATGATGGCTACTACAGCCTTTTGTGCGTCGGCAAAGAGTGAAACCGTCGCCTTTTTCTCTGACCCGCTATTGGCAGGAGCTTGGATTTTCAGGATATTGCCTTCGAGAGTAACAGTCAAGTCTTCCGCTGCTCCCACATTCACATCACCGTCGCATTCCACTTGCAGTGTTTCTTCGCCGCCGTTTTTAGAGAATGTTACGGTTGATGGGTTTACACGCAGATATGTTGCCTTATATGACTGGCGGATGGGAATCTCAAGCTGCATGCCACTTACCGACACCACGATGGTGCTTGTTCGCAATGCTTTTGCATCGTTTTCCTTAACCGTGACATTGAGGTTGTTGCCTTCCACAGCCGCTTCTGCCCACTCTGGAGCGCTCTCCAACTTGAATCCTTCCACATCGCTGCTAAGTACAACACTTTGCGATCCGCCAGCGCGCGAAAAGTTGATAGTTTGCTTATCCGCTTTCAGATATGTCGCCTTCTTGCAAGAAGTGTGAGCAATCGCCATCACCACGATGGCAAAGCAAAGAAATAATTTAGTTTTCATATCGCGTTACCTTTGTTTTTTTATTTGCAAATATACAATAAATAATCGTATTTGGCTTGTTTTTAAATGATTATTCAAAGATATTGGTACGAAAAAAAACGAATATAAAGTTTCGTTGTATCTAAATGAATTTTTTGCTTAAATTTGCAGTAATAACAGAGCTATGCAACAGTAAAAGTACGAATAAACACTGTATTATTATCATAAATGATTCTGCCGAAAGAAATAGTGGATAATATGCTAAAGAAAGCTGGACTGACGATGAATTCATCGGCCCTTGGCGAGCGTTTGGCAGAAGCCATTATTAAGGAAACAGGCGAGACCATCGGCATCAATACACTGAAGCGTTTGCTGGGGTTGTATTGCGATGAACGCAAGCCTCACCGCTACACGCTCGACACAGTGGCACACTATTTGGGCAGCAAAACCTATAGCCGTCTGCTGGAAGACACAAAGAAAGGAAATTCGGGGTTTTGTATGATGGAGGACGTGGAACAGGTGCGTGCAGAGCAACTTCAGAAAGGTTGTGTGGTGCTCATCACTTATGCTCCCGACCGAGAACTTGAATTACGCTACGAAGGGGATGATATGTTTGTTGTGGATGCGAGTGTGAACAGCAAACTCAAGGTGGGTGACCGTTGTGAAATTACCGATATGGTTACAGGCTTCCCGTTACAAGTGTTAAGCGTGGAGCGTGACGGCAAGTTGCTTGGCAGATTTGTGGCCGGTGAAAAGCAGTGTGGCATGACTATAAAAGCAATTAAGTAGCCTATGTCGCTATTCTTGTCATATTCTTCTCCAATTTTCCTTGACCCCTCCACTGCAAAAGAACTGAATGAGCACGAAGGGGGCACTTGTGACGTGTATCTCACTATTCATGATGGCAGGCGTGTGCTGGTGAAAAAGTTGAAGCCCGAATTTGAGGGCGACCCTCACTATGTGGCTATTTTCAAAAAGGAGTACGAGTTGGGTAGAGAATTGAAACATCCCAACCTGGTGGTGTATCGCGACTTTATTCAGTCGAAAGAGGGCGTGATGATTGTGCTCGACTACGTCGACGGGCTCACAATCGAGGAGGTTCTCGAATCGTCGCCATCCTACTTCTGCAAATCAGAAAACATAGAGCGCATGCTCAACGAACTTCTCGCATGCGTCGACTATCTCCATAAGCACCAAGTGCTGCATCTCGACCTGAAGCCCAGCAATATCATGATCACCAATCTGAATTCGGATGTGAAGGTGCTTGATTTAGGGTTTAGCTATAGCGACACTTTCAACACCACGCCTGGCTGCGACATCACTTTTGCGGCGCCCGAACAGCGCGACAAGAGCCGATACGGGCAGATTGGCGTGGGCTCCGACCTCTATGCCATCGGGCGTATTCTCCAAGAGATTGAACGCGTGACGAAGAAGCGCCTTCCGCGCAAATACCGCAAAATCATGAAGCGGTGTTTGAACGATGAAATAGAAAAACGCCCAAAAAGTGCTGAAGCGCTGTTGCAGAACATGCGGCGCCAGAGCAAACTGTCGCGCATATGGGTGGTGGTGATCGGATTGGCGAGCACCATGCTCTACACGCCATGGCGAAAAGCTCTGCTGTATGCATTCAATAATGCCAACCGATCTGCAATAGTGCTGAGTTCGGGTGTGCAATATGGTATCCTCTCAGAGGAAGAAGGCACTTGTGAAGTTTTGAGTTGGCAACCAGTGGTTGAGGACAGGGCGTATTATACAGCTCATATCGCAAGCGAAGCTGTAATCAATGGTAAAAAATATAAGACGGTGGCGATAGCCGATTCCGCTTTTATGAACAATGAAAAATTGAGGTCGGTCTATTTCGCCTCCACTGTGGAGCATATTGGATATGGAGCGTTTTTTAATTGCCAAAACCTATCGTCAATACATTTACCACCCAGTGTGAAAACCATCGATGAGTCGGCTTTCGGTAGCTGCGATGGATTGTCTTCGGTGGTGCTCTCTCCTAATCTGAAAATTCTTTCGGTAGGAACGTTTGCTCTTGATGCACTGGAAAGTGTTATCATACCCGAAGGTATGGAAGTGCTTGACAAAGATTGTCTTGCATCCAACAAGGGACTTAAAAAAGTGAAATTGCCATCGTCGCTGAAAGTGTTGGGTAGAGGCGTGTTTTGGGAATGCTCGGAATTGGAAGAGGTGAATATCCCTGAAGGAGTTGTGGAGATGGGCGACTATGTGTTCTTGCGTTGCCCGAACTTGAAAGATGTGTACAACTATGCCTCTTTGCCTCAAGATGCAAATGAATTGTTCGAGAGCCCGAAAGTGCGTGTGCACGTGAAAAAAGCATCGCTCAAGGCATATCGGGAGCATCCAGTGTGGGGCAAGCAAACGCTGGTGGCAGATTTGTAGCCCCACCATCCATGTGAAAAATAACAGCGGGAGCGCCATTGCAAAGCGCTCCCGCTGTCTGTATAGTTTACACTATCTTTTACATAAGAATGGAAATGGCAGCTGCCGCCGCTGTAGAGGCCTTGTCGATGATGTACTTCTTGATGGCGGCATTGATAGCGGTTTGAAGTCGGTCTTCGTTGCAAGTCCAAACATGTCCCAGCATGCCGAAGGTGGTGCGCACTTGTTCGCCGTCGATGTTTGTTCTACCTACCGACCACAGCCAGTAGTCCGACACTGTGTAATTGTCGCTGAGGTAGGTGGAAATGGCCTGGTCGCTCAGTATTTTTCCTCCTTCCGCCATGAGGCTGCCGAGTAGTGGAACTTTTGCAATTGCAGAACTGTCGATACTTGCCTCGATGCAGTGGCGCACGCTTTGGCCCATGGTGTCGCGATGCTCGGTTTCCGATGGGCATGTGCCTTTCATGATGCCGAACACCATCGCCACGATGGCGGTTGTAAGGAGCGTGGTGAGATGTTGTCTTTTCATTCCCGTCGGTTTAATTCAATAAATCTTCGATGGCTTCTTTACCTTTTTCTTTTGCTTTTTCCATCACTTCGTCCACGATTTCACCCCCTTTTTCAATGGCGCGCTGCTTGATGGTGTCAACTGCGTTGTTGATGTCTTGCTCATCAATACCCTGTTTTTCGGCAGTTTGTTTGCCAAATTCGATGGCATCGTCCACGGCACCTTGCACAGCTTCAATAGTGCTGTTGTTCTCTTTTGCGCGTTCTCTTTCTAAATATTCATTCACAGCTTTGGCCAAGTCTTCCTTGTCGAATGTGAACACATGGCTGAACATGCCAAACCCCACAGTGAAAGTCCTGTCGCCTATTTTCACGCTTGCCGTATTGAAGATGAAATAGTCGTCTACATTGATGCCGTGCTCAAGCATGGCGCTCACCGCTTTGGAAGTGGCAAATTTCGCCGTTCCGGCAAGTGTTTCTGATGCCGAGTGTGCACTGTCGTCGATTCGCTCTACGATATATTCGGTGGTGTTGCGTGTGATGGTGTCGATATAGTCGGCACGCGAAGGCTTTGTGAGCATCATAATGCACAGAATAATCAAAACCACAAGCACCGAGGCAAGGGCAATGACACCTGCCTTCGATTTCTTTTCTGGCTCTGCAGGCATTGGTGCAGGAGTGGGGGCATAACTGTATCGCCGGGGTTGCACTCGTGGTTGCGGAGGCTCTGGGATGGGCGGACAGTCGTCGACCACCACTTCTTCTGGAGTGCTGTATTCTTCCTGCTTGTATTCATCGGGTACACTGGGCACGATGGCATCCACCAGTTCGGGCACGGTGCACGCTTCTTTCCAGTCGGGCATGCCCTTATGCCACACCAGCGTGTCGGAAGCGAGACCTTGTTGCTTCACCTCCTCGAGCGTGAATGGGCCAAGGCGTAAATCGTCTTTGATGATGTAGAATTTCATGCTGTAAAGTAATGTTTGAAATCCTCAATAAGATGTCGGAAAGTTCAAAAAGTTTAATTTTCGGAGTGAAATTTCGCTAAGTTTTTTGGATAAACTCTTGGAAGGCTTGCTTGTAACTGTCGCCAATGGGGATGTACACATCACCAAACACGATGCGGTTGCGCTCGATTTCGCGAATCTTACTCTTCTGTACAATGAAAGAACGGTGCACGCGAATGAAGCGCGACGATGGTAGCATTTCTTCCATTGTCTTCATGTTCATCAGCGATACCACAGGCTTAGCCGAGTTGTCGGTGTAGATTTTTACGTAGTCCTTCAGCCCTTCAATGTATTTGATGCTGTCGAGGCTGATTTGAATCAATTTGTATTCGCTCTTCACGAATATGCTTTTGGGCTCGTTGTCTTTCTCCACTTCTGTGTTTTGTTGGCGCACGAGCGAGAACCACTGCAGCGCCTTGTTGCAGGCGGCAAGGAAGTGGACATAGCTGATAGGCTTGAGCAGATAGTCGAGTGCATTGCTGCGGAATCCGTCGACTGCATATTGGTCGAAAGCCGTGGTGAATACGACGCGTGTGGTTTCGGGAATCATTTTCGAGAGCTCAAGTCCGTTGATTTCGGGCATCTGTATGTCGAGAAAAATGACGTCGACTGCTTCATGTGCGATGCCTTTCATGGCATCCATGGCGCTGTTGTATTTTCCCGCCAGTTGCATGAATGGGATTTTGCCCACATAGCTCGCCAGAAGTTCCACTGCCAGAGGCTCGTCGTCAACTATTGCACATTTCAGAATCATTGCTGTTGATTTTTATGATTGAATAATATTCTTTGCCGTCGTCGGTGGTGCCGCGCAGCCATTCGTGGTGCCCCTCATACATGAGTTCGAGGCGCTTTTGCACCTGTTCGAGGCCTATGCCCGAACCGCTCTTGTCGTTTGTGCTCTTAGGGTGACAACTGTTGCGAATTTCGCAAGTAATTATTCCGTCCTCCTGCGCTATCTTGATGTTGATATAACTTGGCATCGATGGCGAAATGCCATGCTTGAATGCATTTTCGATGAGCGAAATGAAGATGAGCGGAGCGATTGGGGTGGAGTCGTTTTCGTCAACGCTGATGTTGGTGCTGATGTTCACGCTTTGGTTTACGCGGATTCTCATCAGTTCTATATAGTTGTTGATGAAAGCCACTTCCTTGTTGAGCGGCACGAAGTTTTGTTGGTTGTCGTAGAGCACATGGCGCAGCAGTTTACTTAAATCGTGCACCGCGCCTTGCGCCTTGTCGGGGTCTATGGCGATGAGAGCGTAGATGTTGTTCAGTGTGTTGAGCAAGAAGTGTGGATTGAGTTGGTTGCGTAGGTTACTCAGCTCGGCTTCGCTTCTTGCTTTTTCCGCCTCGCGTCGCATGTCGTCCATCTTTTTCCAGTGCTGCGACATGCGGATTGCCATCGCTAAAGCAGCCATCAGGCTCATCATCGTGATTTGCCAAAGCGCAAAAGCCACTGGGGCATGCGGCCCACGGCGAGGTGTGTCGGGAAACAGAAGCGACATCAGCCACCACCATCCCGAATGAAGCAAAATAGCGAGTGTGATGAGGGCGATATTTTCCCAGAAAAATCTGTTTCTTCGGTGCTTGAGGTAGAGAAGGGGCACCAGGTAAAGGTAGTTGATGTAGAACACAGCCATGTAGCACAACGTAGGACCGAGCGAACGGAACGTGTGCAAAAGGCGCTCGTCCATCGATTCTGATGGTCGCAGAATTGAAGGCACGAATATCACCAATCCCCAGCAAAGGACGTGGATGGCAAGGTTGCGTTTGTCGATGTTCTGTTTTCCCACTTTGAGTTGAGAGATGAATATTAGTTAATAATCAGTACAAATATAGTGCATTTCCTCCAAAAAGGAAATACACAAAAATAAAAATACTTTTCGTGTGCTCAAAATTCAATAGACATTCCCCATGTTTTCATAGACAAATGTCGCTTCCCTGGTCCACAAAAAATGGCCCCACCTCGAAAAAAGGCAGGGCCAAGTAAATATCGTTGCAGTATTATGCGTTAATATATTCTTTCCCAAGATTGTGTATAGTTTCAAATATGAGGTTCTCTCTTTCTTTTGAAGGCTTTTTGAATCCATTAATGTAATTTCTCATCAATGTGGCGTTGATGTTACACTTTTTTGAGAACTCAGCCACGTTAATCTCTGTATGTGTCATGAAAAAGCGTTGTAAAGGCGTAGGCTCTGCGTCGTCATATTCAAAACTTTCAAAGCTCACGTCTTCGTCAAGCTCTCGCCAGTGTAAGCCGTCGTAGCCAATGGTGTATCTTTCGCGTTGGGCTTTGTCGGCATTCTTTAAGTGGGGATACCATAGCAAAGATTGCTTATAGATGTTCCCGTGCTCATCTTTTCCGAAAATGTGGCTTTCGTCGAACCATATTTCTGTAATTCTTTTCATTATTTACCTTTTTTATTGAAATAATTTTCCCAATAATTGATGATAATGTCTTTGTTGTCCTCTATCACAGTTGTGATGCGTTTGAGGTCGCTGGTTTTAATGTTGTGCTTTTGCAAATATAGGTATCATTTTTGATACCACAAAATTTTGTGTCAAAAAAATGGCCCCACCTCGAAAAAGGCAGGGCCAAGTAAATATCGTTGCTATAACCGGAGTATTATTCCTTGGTTACGCGTTCAAGCCATTTCACCATAGCGAGCATGATACCTGCAGAGAGGAAGCAAACCACGATGAACACGCCCCAGCATTGCCACAAGTCAATCTTGTTGTACATGATAGCACCGACTGGGAGTAGTATATTGCCAAGAGCGGTAGTGCCGAGCCAGAGGCCTTGGCAGAGACCGAGCATGCTCTTAGGAGCCACCTTTGAAACGAATGAAAGACCGAGTGGAGAAATAAACAATTCTGCTACGGTGAGCAAGAAGTAGGTCACGATCATCACCCATGCGCCAGCCTTCATGCCTTCGCGAGCAACAGCTTCCATTGCAGTGAATGCTTCGCCTGAAGGATAGCCAGCAGAAGCAGAGAAGAATGCAAGGAATGCATAAGCAAGACCTGCAATAGTCATACCGATAGCAATCTTTCTTGGGGTTGAAATTTCTTTACCCTTCTTGCTGAGCGAGCCGAAAATCCACATAATCACTGGAGTGAGCACGATTACGAAGAATGGGTTCACTGCTTGCCAGAATTCAGGTGGGAATTGGCCGGTCTTCACGAAGTCGCGAGCGAAGAATGAGAGTGATACACCATTCTGGTGGAATGAGAACCAGAAGAAGATAACCACGCCAAGCACAGCGAAGAGAGCATAGAGACGTTGCTTCAGTTCTTTTGCTTGTTGAGCTTTTTCTTCAGCGCTGTATTCAACAGCCTTGGTTTCTTTCTTGCCAGGAGTTGGGAACAAACCGCGCTTCCAGATGAAGATGCCCAAAGAGAGCAACATTGCAGCAACAGAAGCAATGAATGCGAAGTGTACACCTTGGTTGAACACTTCGAGGTAGCTTTGGCAAACTTCTGCAGAAGGTTGGCCAGAAATACCTGCTTGTTCCATATATTTTACGATGTTGGCAGTGTCGTCGGCGTTGAGAGGGCCAGCGAGGAACTTGTGGCAAAGTGCAGGAAGTTCTGCTACGTACTTGTAGCCGCTGAGGCCCAACCACCAGCTGCGGAGCAATGGCGCAACGAATGGAGCCACCAGACCACCAATGTTGATGAATACATAGAAGATTTGGAAACCGCTGTCGCGTTTGCCTTTCACTTTCTTGAGGGCTTCTTCGCCTTCAGCGGCAGCTTGAGCTTCCATGTCGTCGTACATTTGTCCCACGATTGCTTGGAGGTTGCCTTTGAAAAGACCATTACCAAATGCAATAAGCACAAGAGCAGCGCAAGTGAACACGAGGAGCATTGTTGCGTTGTCGCTGGTTGAAGTGATAGGAATTGCGAGACCTACATAACCGAGAGCCATAATCACGATACCGGTCATGATGGTGCCCTTGTAGTTTTGTGTGCGATCGGCAATGATACCACCAACGAGGCTAAGTACGTAGATACCGGCCAAGAATGCTGAATAAACAGCGGCAGCTGTTGCATCGCTCAAACCAAACTTAGAGCAGAGGAACAAAGAAAGCACCGCTGCCATAATGTAGTAGCCAAAGCGTTCACCCATGTTACTGAGTGCTGCGGGAATCAACCCTTTAGGATGACTTTTAAACATAATAGATTGTTTTTGGGGTTATTAATTAGTTTTGATTTTCTTTACTGTTGTTGCTCCTTCATCTTGAATGCGAGCGCGTAGGTGCGAATCTGCTTAATCATGGCCAGCAAGCCGTTGCTACGGGTGGGCGAGAGGTGCTCGTGAAGTCCGATTTTTTCAATAAAGTAAAGCTCGGCATCCAGGATTTCTTGAGGAGTGCGGCCGCTCAGTGTGCGCACCAGCATCGAAATGATGCCTTTCACAATGATGGCGTCGCTGTCGGCCTGGAATGTGATTACACCGTCGGCATAGTCGGCCTGAAGCCACACGCGGCTTTGGCAGCCCTCAATAATGTTGTCGGCAGTCTTGTAGCGTTCATCGAGTGGTGGCACGGCATTGCCCATATCGATGATGTAGGCATAGCGGTCCATCCAGTCGGTGAAGCCTTCAAATTCTTCAATAATTTCGTCTTGTATATCGTTGATTTTGCTCATATTCAGTAGTAAATTGGGGTGTTGGGCATCCTCTTTTCCGGCGAAAGAGGCACACTACTCTATATTAATTTTCAAAATTAATACTTATTTCCCACTTTTCCAAATCCCCGCCCCACTCCCTTTTGATGTATGGCATATAAAAAAGTCCATATAAAACAACCGCCCGACTCTTGGAGCCGGGCGGTTGGGTATGATGTGAATCTATGTGTTCAGATTATTGGAACTTGGCGAGGTTGTTCATCAACTTAGCAGAGTTGAAGATTACGCCTTGCATCATTTGTTGACGTTGGCCACCGAAGCCGTAGAGTGATTGCCACTTTTGTGCCAATTCTTCTTGCTTCATCTTCATTGTAGCCTTTTTGCTCTTAACCACGAATGCGTAAGCAGCGGTGTTGCCAGCCCAGAAACCAACTTGGCCAGGCTTTGCTGCTGCAGCTGCACCGATAAGACCACCGTCGCCTTCAATACCTACAGGGCTGGTCATGTTGATCTTGTCTGCGAACATGCTGCTGAATGAGAATGAAGTGGTGTCGACTGGAGCAGCGAATGCCTTAGCGTATTCTGCTACAGACTTAAACTTGCCTTCATATTGCTTCTTCATAGCGTCGGCCTTCTTTTGTGCCATTGCCTTAGCCTTGCAGAAGTCGTTCACGCTCTTGGTGTCTAATGGGAGGAACTTGTCGGTAACGATCTTGTCAACTGCGAGAGCCACCATAGCGGTGTTGAGTTGGAATACGCTAGAAACTTCACCTTCCTTAGCATCGTTGAGTGCCCACTTAATCACGTCGCGGCTGCCTTGGATGCCAGCGATAGTTGGAACGCTTGAGCTGAGCATCACTTCTTGAGCTTGGAACTTAGCAGCGGCTGCGTTCTTTGCGAAGTTTTCTGCACCATTGTTCTTGTCGACGAATTTTTCCAGACCGTCGTGCAAGTCTGCGTTGGTCTTCTTGCTTGCAGTCACGGTGTAAGTAGCCATGTTCACTGTGTGGAACATCGACTTCTTTTGGTAAGTAGTCTTCACGAGCATAGCGCCTTCCTTAGCAGATTGGAATACGATGTATTTGTCGGTAGCGCTTTCGAATTTTTGGATGAGAGAATCTGGGAGTTGAGCGCCTTGTACTGGAACAGGTTGTTCTGGCATCATTTGCACACCCTTCATCTTGCTCACGTCTTGACCAGCGTTGAGCGCTGCGAGCACCTTGTCTTGTTGCTTCTTGTCGCCTTCAACGGTCACTTGCATCACCTTGATAGTGTCGAGCAATTCTTCGCTCTTCACCTTTTGGAAGATAGCGTAGTTGTCACCTTCCTTGAATTGGTGAGTTGCATTAGCTTCAGCAGAAGTTGCCCAGCTTGAGAAAGCAGAGTCGCGCATCTGCTCGCCCATTTGCTTTGCAAGTGCTTCGGTGAGTTTCACTTCTTGAACATTGCTGAATTCGTTGATGTTGCGCAAAGCGTCGATGCCCTGACCTTGCAAAGTAGCGTAAGCCTTAGCGTAGAGGTTGTCAGAAGCCTTGATGTCGGCTGCGCTTGGTACGATAGGCACTGCAATCACGTGAGCGAGAACAGTCTTTTCGTTCACCTTCCAGAGGTTCTTGTATTGTTCGTATACAGCTTGGATTTCATCCTTTGTAGGTTCGAACTTCTTGTCTTCGAGTGAGGTGTAGTCCTTCTTGGTGAGTTCTACGTCCATCACTTCGTCGTCGCTTTGCATTTCGAGCAAGTCGAGGTCGTTAGCCACGATAGCGCCGCTCACGAGCATCATAATCTTTTGTGCGCGGAGGTTGTATTCCATCTCGTTCTTGAAAGCTTCCCATTCGTCAGGGCTGACGATTTGGTTGATTACTTCATCCTTGCCGATAATCTTGTCGAGGTCAGATGGAGCTTGAATGGTTTGTTGACCAGTGGCTTGAACGTATTGTTGTGCCCAAGCACCAGCGCGGCGATCTTGGTTGATTGCCAATGTGAGGAATTCCACACCAGCTTCTACGCCGTTGTCTTCACTTTCTTCTTTAACAATGGTTTCGAATGCCATTTGGCCGAGCACTTGTTGCTGGAGTTCAGCACTTTCGGTCTTGTTTTGTTGATTCTTTTCTAATTCCTGAGCCAGAGTGAAGCGCTTTTGGAATTCTTGAATACCGATAGTTGTGTTGTCAACTTTCGCTGCTGCTGTGTCTCTGAAAAGAGAGTCGAGCTTGAAAAGGTCTCCGAGGACGAATGCGGCCAATGCGCCACCAATTACAACCAGCAGAAACACAGATTTTTTTCTAATTTTTTCTAATGCTGCCATTATTTATAATTTATTGTTTTTATTCCGTTTAATTATTCCGTTTGTAGACTTTTCGCCAATTAAACACGCAAAGATAGTAATTTTCACTTGAATAACCACAATTCTAAAGCATTTTTTTAACAATCCGCCCGGTGGATTGTGTTTTGCGAGCTTGTCTGCCACCTTTTATATAGTGTGTTTTTCTGGGGGTCGCACAAAGTTGTCACGAATTTAACGAACAAGCGAATTTAACGAACGAATTTTTTTTGGGGGGGAGTTTTTTTGGTGGGGACGGATGCTGCGTGGTCTGTGATGCTATTTTAATTGTGCCAGATTCTATAATTGTCTGTTGTTATTGATGTTCAGTTTGCTTTCCAGCTCCTCTATTCTTGCTTTTTGTTCGTTGTAGGCATCGAGGGCGCGTTGTTTCAGGTCATCGTATGCTGCTTGCAGGGTGGCAAGTTGTTGCTTCAGTTGGGAGTTCTCCCTGATGAGGCTTGTCATTTTATCGTCTTGTTCCTTGCGATAGCCTGTGCGAGCGGCATACATGCGCTCCTTTATTCCACCCTCCGAGACAAAGCGCTTCTCCAAATTATTAAGGTAGCGGTTGAGCATAGCATCGACTTGAAAACAGAGAGTAAGAGCCGTATTAGCAAATTCCTCACTGCTCCATTTTGATGCAAGGGGCAGATAGTCGTCAGGGGAGTTGTGCTGGCGGGTGAAATCTTGCATCTTTTGGTAGCGAGGATGTTCGGGAGTCCACAACTGGATGTCGTGAGTGTTTATAAAATCCTTATAGTCTTCTCTGAGTTCATTATTGCTGGCTCGAGCCACATTGAGCAGTTTCAGTTCCATTTCAGAAGAAGTTTTGCCATCTTCAGAGCCTTCAACAATATTCTGCTTGCATGAACGGGCGGCTTGCACCATCTGGTCTACAGTTCGGTCTCCATATTTGGGAAGGAAACGCTCGCAAAAAATATAGGTGAGCTGATAGAGCACATCCGACTTCTGATAAAGTCGCAGATCTTGCCACCGAGCACCAGCCCGCAACACTCTTGGTTTTCTGGCAACTGAACCTTGCTCATCCATAGTTGTATTCTTTTTTAAAAGTTATTTTTTAGTTATCTTATAGTAATCTATAGTATTCTATAGAACTCTATTGTTGTCTGTTTTTTTCTTGTGGGGTGGGGGTTAGCGAGGGCGGGGGGCGATGAGGGTTTGCTCTACTACGTCGTTGTAGCGGATGCCCCATAGGTCGTAGAGGTCGAGCTGGTGGGAGAGTCGGTGTGCAAAATCGTCCCAGTCGTCGCCTTTTCCGAGCCAAGCCTTTTCTGCCAGAGCAGCCATGCGTGGGAACACTTGCAGTTCCACTTTCCATGTGGTGGGGCAATATTCACTCCAGCAGCAACCTTCGATGCCGAGCAGGTTTTCGCGCGCTTGGATGCTTGCAGAGTCGGGGTAGAGTGCGAAATCGTACACTTTCTTCACGCTCAGTGGCCAGCGCCCTGGTGTGAGTTCGGTTTGGGTGGAATCTTCGCTCGATGTGAAATAGTGGCCACGGCCTCCCGAGTTAATCCATTGGTGTGTGCTGTCGATTCTCGATTTTGGCATCTTGTCCCAAGAGTGCCACTCGTGGAGCACGCTGCCTTCGGGGTTCATGCCTTCTGCACCGCCGCTCCATCCGAGCATGATTTTGCCATGGCCGTTGATGATGCGTTGCACATGGTGCATGAAGTAGGTCTGAAGTGCGTGTGCATCTTCCAAATTATGCTCTTTCATGAATTGCTGAGCCCTTTCACATTCGTTCCACCATTTTGGGGCACATTCATCACCACCAGCGTGGATATATTTGCTTGGAAACAGTGTGCACACTTCTTCAAACACGTCGTCGAGGAATTTGAACACTTCGGGTGTGGGAGCCAGCACATTGTTCTGACGGTTGTAGATACCCCATGTCTGTGCTGTGTGCTTTGGCTCCTTAGGGGTGGTGCTGAATTCGGGGTGTGCAGCGAGCACAGCCATGCAGTGGCCCGGTATGTCGATTTCGGGCACTACGGTCACGAAGCGCTTGGCAGCGTAGTCGATGACCTCCTTGATTTCTTCTTGGGTGTAGAAGGCCTGATATGGGCGCTCATAATATTCGCCGGGGAAGAGGCCCTTGATTTCGCCTGCGCGATAACTGCCTTTCTCTGTCAATTCGGGGTGGCTTTTCAGTTCGATGCGCCAGCCTTGGTCGTCGGTGAGGTGCCAGTGGAAAATGTTCATCTTGTGGAGTGCGATCCAGTCGATATATTTCTTCACGAACGATACGGGGAAGAAGTGGCGCACCACATCGAGGTGCATGCCGCGGAAGGCGAATGCGGGTTGGTCGTCGATGGCGCAGTAGGGAAGGAGTGGCACATCGCCAGCGCGGGTGGGCAACAGTTGGATAAGACTTGCCACGCCGTAGAAAAATCCCTCGGGCACGGAGTCGTTAGACACGATGAACACACCGTCTTTGTTCACGGTCATCGTGTATCGCCCAGCAGTAGGCACTTCATCCTCTTTTTCGTAGCCCTGGATGAAGATTTGTGCATTTCGTTGCTTTTCCACGATTTGCAGCGGGATGTTGAGATAGTGCTGACAGTAGTCCTTCAGATATTCAGCCGCGAGCATAGCGTCGGCATTGCTGGCATAGATGCCCATGCCTCGTTTGATTTCAAATTTTTGGTTTTCGTTCACCGAAATAATGTTGCTGGGCTGTGGAATGATGCTCAGCTTAGGTGTTGCTGCTAATGATGTCATTGCTATAGTTGCCATCAAGAGAAGGGATAATACTCGTCTCATATAAATGGTTTTGGTGTTTGTGTTAATGTTTCATCCCCAAAAGGGGGCTGTGCCATAATGCGATTGTCAATTTTGACATAGCCTCAGATGCGTGTATTTGTTTGTGGGTTAGAGTTTGTTGATTACTTTGGTGAGTTGCTCGCCGAGGCCGATGGTGTAGCCCTGACTGACGAACACCACGCGGTTGAAGGTGTCGGCAATGATGAAAACGGGGAGTGAGCCGTCGGCGTTGAGTTTCATCTGGCGCACGATATCGCCTTTTATTTTCCCGTCTTTATCCACGCCAAGCACGATGTTTGATGGCAGAGTACCAAAGTTTTCCTGCTTGAAGCGGCTGATTTCGTTTTCGCTCTCGAAGAGTAAAACCAGTGGGCGACCCCATTTGTCGAGCTCCTTCGCAGCCTTTGCAATGTCGCGCATGGCATGATTGGTGGGTTCTTGGCCAACGCCGAGCACGCCAATCACGAAATATCCGCGGCCTGTTTGCGAAAGCACGCTCACCTCATGGCCGTCTTTGATGAATTTTGATTCGCTATTGAAACTGCCAATTACACTCACTTCGTCGTCGGAAGTGCGCATCACCAGGTTGGCTTCGGTGGTTTCGTTTTCGTTGATGTTGAGCACTTGCGTAGTGGCGAGCACACTGCCGTTGGCGAGTCGTGTACCTGTCACGAGCAGATAGGTGCCCACGTCAAGTTTTGTGCCGTTTTTGAAAGTGTTGGCCCAACTGGTGCCACCGCCCATGTCCACTTCTCCTTCGTCGAAATTGAGTAGCACAGCGTGGCCATCAACTATTTTACTGAGCGTGAAATGGCTGTAATACAATGGGTTGTCGAGCAGTTTTGTGGGCTCGTATTTCAGTACCAAAGTGCCGGTTGGGGCGCTGCTTTGCTGCTGCGCTTCAAAGTCGACGTCAATCCATTTCCCGCCTTGTTTGTATTGTACCTTTCCGGTCACCACATCTTTTTGTGCTTCAATGTTGAGGCTGCGGGCCACATCCACGAAGAAGATGTCGCGCGAACGCGAGTCGGTGAATCTCGATTGCCAAACGCCCACCGGCGACTGTGCGATGCGGAGTGCGCCCTTGTCGGGGTTGAGCCTGATGTTTTTGCTCACCCATGTGGCCAGCAGTGCAGGGTTGGCGCGGAATGCGTCGGTTTCCTTTTTGCTGAAGCAGTTTTTCAGCACCTTTTTATATGGTTTTACCAGCAATTCATCTTCCACGCGCAGTGCAATTTGTGTGTCGGCGGCATCATAACTGTCGTCGAGAATTGCCATCGGCACGTCGCGGAAGTCTTTTTCGCTCATGCTTTTGAACAGCGCCATCACGCGCGAAGGATTGTCGGCGTGCTTGTCGATGAAAGCCTTGATAGTCTGCCAGTTGCCACGTGCTTTCTTTAGATATGGGTCGAAATCGCCATATTCGTTGCCGCAGTAGAATGTGCTTTCGTAAGCCTTGCGGATAGAGTCTTCGGTGGCAAGGCGCTGTGCATTCACGGCCTTCATGGCATCGTCGACCTTTGGCAACGTAACCTTTTCGGGAGGTGGCACGATGTCGAAGTCCTCTTGTCGGCCAAGACGGGTTTTGGCGTCGGTGACCGCGCTATGCTTCAGTGTGATGGTGATGTGCTTGTCTTTGCCAAACGAAGCCTTGCTATAGCCGTAGACACCATTCTTCGATGCCCACACCATCATGTCGCCCATGCCTGCAGTGAGGAAAGTGCAGCCTTCGCTATCGGTGTATTTGTTCACTGCGGTGTAGAATTCTGCATAGTTGTAGATTTTAAATTCCACTTGTGCCCCGTCCACAGGTTTTCCTTCAGCGTCCACCACTTTGAAATCTACACGGGCGGTAGTGCCATAGTTGTCGATGAGGTTGATTTCGGTGTAGTTGCTGGTGCGGAGCATCACTTCTTCCGGCCCGCGATAATCGCCGAAAGCGCGAGTGTGCATCAGCATGGCGCGTGATGCCGGGGCATTAAACCATCCGAGGTTCAAAATTGCTTCAGGCTCGCAGGCACCGAGGAAATACCATTGTCCGTCGGCCCAGGCTTCCACCCAGGCGTGGTTGTCGTCGGTGTGCGCCCATCGTGGAGTGTAGACTTGGCGCGCGGGGATGCCAATAGCGCGAAGTGCCGCCACAGTGAAAGTACTCTCTTCGCCGCATCGGCCAATTGCCGTTTTTTTGCAAGCCATTGGCGAGAGCGTGCGGGCGTCCGATGGCTGATAGGTGACATGCTCGTGGCACCAGTGGTTCACCTCCAGTATGGCTTCCTTCATGCCCATGCCCTTCACTCGGTCCTTCAAATCCTTGTAGAATTCGATTCGGGCATTGTCGAGCGCCTCGTTGTTCACACGAAGAGGCAATACGAAATGGCGAAACATCAGCTCCGGAACGCTTTTCCCCCATGCCATCTCTTGCTGTGCTGTGAAGGTGGCACGCACATTATTCAAATAGAAAGAATAGTCGTAGTCGGTGGCATCGGCCACAGGCATGTAGGCATAGAGAAACTGCAGAGCCTCGCGCTCGTAAGCCGAAGCCGATTTGCATTCTTTGTCGAAATTGAGATGCAACTGTGCCATTTTTTCTGTATATGCTTTCTTTACCTGACTCCTGTAACTGGGGTCGCTGATGAAGTGGCTTTGGGCATTCATACCAAAGGCGATGAAGCAAGCGATGAGCGAGAGTGCTATTCTTTTCATATTTAATAAATGTGGTAAATTGCGTTATTTTGAATTAATCAGTGCATTGATAGTGTCGGCCACACGCTTCTCGGTGGTGTAGGGCAATAGGCTTTCGTCGGTGTCGCTCTTTCCCATGGCCACATCGCTGTTCATATATGCGGTGTCGCTTTTCACGAGTTCGCGAGCCGAAAAATGAAATGCGGTGATGCCTGTAGAAGCGTGTATCTTGGCAATATTGGATTCGTTCACGCCACATCCCGCCATAAGCATGGGCTTTTTCACTTCGGCGTCTTGCCATTGCTTGAGCATGGAGATTCCAGCTTCGGCAGTTGGCGCCTGCCCCGAAGTGAGCACGCGGTCGAAGCCGAGTTCTTTCAGTTGTGGAAGCGCCTCAAGTGGCGCTTTGCATCGGTCGAAAGCACGGTGGAAGGTGCAAGAGAGCCCTTTGGCATGGCGGAGCAGTTTGATACAGTTCACTACGTCGATGTCGCCTTCTGGAGTGAGGCATCCAAACACCACGCCATCGACGCCTATTTCTTTACACATGGTGATGTCGAGCGCCATTCGCTCAATCTCCAGCGGCGAATAGGTGAAATCGCCACCGCGAGGGCGGATGATGACGTGCAACTTCGTGTCGTGTAGCATTTTTCGTGCATAGGAAATCTCGGCATACGATGGCGTGGTGCCACCTTCGGGAATCCCTGCACACAGTTCTACACGAGTTGCGCCAGCAGCCTGGGCTGCAAGGCAACTCTCCAGACTGTTGGCGCATATTTCAAATTCAAATGAATTCATATCGGTAATAACCTATTGCAAAAATGGAAAAGTGTTGGTGATTAGAACACTAATCCGATACCGCCCATGATGCTCAATTTCTGTGCACCCATGTTGGCAAGCACATCCCATTGCTTGTTGAGCAGGTTGGTTGCCTTTGCCCAGAGGGTTACATACTTGTCGAAGCGGTAGCTTGCACCGGCATGGAGGTTGACCACATTGTCCATCTTTTCGAGTGAGTAGATGGTGGTGCCTGTTCCTGTCCCATCGGAAATGTATCGTGGCATCAAGAAATGACGGCCGCCGCGATATTCAAAGCCTGCGCCAACGGTCAAACCCTTGATTGGGTAGATTTTCAAGTCGGCATTTGCCACCATCTTTGCGCGGTCGAGTCCGAGCATATAGCCACTGTAGCTCTTGTCGTTTTCTATCTTGTCGCTCTGTGGAGCAAAAGTGAAGCCGAGGTCGATTTCGGCAAGTGAGCGGTACTTATATTCCACATTGCCACCCACCTTCAGACCCTTGCAGTCCCAGTTTATAACGCTGGTGCTTGCAGCGTTGGAAAAGTAGACATGGGTCAAAGCATCTTTAAACACACCATAGCCGCCAAACACTTTCACGACGAGGCCATTGAATGGACCAACCTTGAAGCCTGCTTCTGCATCGATAGGCACGAAGGTGTTGCCGTGGTAACCGTTAGGGTCGAGGTAGCGATTGAGGGCTGCTACACGGCTGAGGGTGTTGATTTGCTTGCCGCCAGTAGCATTAGCGTAGATGGATACACCAGGGGTGAATTCGTAGGCGAGTTGCACATTAGGAGCAAAGCGGAACTTGGTGCCGTCGCCGAATGAGAAGTTTACGTTCACGCCAAGGCGAGCCAGCAGATTTTGGCCATAATAGGTGTAGTATGGCGAGAGGGTGAGCATCGAGCCGGTGTTGCTTACCTTATCAATGATGCGTAAAGCGTAGTCGGTGATTTGGTAGTTTGAGCGGTTTTGAATGTCGAACTTCACGTCGGCGCCCACACTTGAGTTGGCTTCAATGGCGTATTTTGCACCGAGTGCCACTTGCAAATAGTGCTCTTTTGCGCCTTTGAACTCGTCGTTTTTTAGGAAAGTGTTCATGTCAAAGCCCTTTTCATAGCCGGCGTAGTTGTAGTTCACGCCCACCATGTAGGAGATGTCGTGGAATCGCGACACGTTCACGCGTCCCTTCCATGCACCCTTGAGGTTGATGTCGAGGAAATTCTGGTTGTCGTCCCACCAGTGTTTGGTGTCGATCGCTTCACCAATCATAATGGGATTGCCGTAGTAGTTGAAGTTGTCGAAATGCACGCTTGCGCCAAGGTCGAGGGTGTTGTTGCCCACTTTTGTGTTTGCGTCGATGCCAATCACGTTGTCGCAGAATTTCTGCTTCGTGTCGGTGGCGTCGGCGAATTTTGAGGTGTTCTTTCCAGTCCAAGTGCTGTTGTGCTGCATCCAAGCGCTCACTTTCAGTGTCTCGTCGTCCACGATGCGATAGCCTGCGCTACCCACAAAGTTGAGCTGTGTGCCTGCGCCTAAATCGAGGTAACCGCGCTGGTTGCTGAAACGATGGCCTGTGCGATAGCCGTAAGGCAGCATGGTTGGGATTTCCACACTCACGGCAGTGGGCTCAGCCCATGCAGAGAAGTCGATATTTGAATCTTCCTCGCCTTTCACGGGTTTCAATACGCGTGGGAGCGCACTTTTTTTGGTGGCTTTCTTCACCACTGGCACAAAGTCTTTGGCAAGTGTGATTTCTTTTTGCAGATTTTCCTGGGCCAAGCCAGCCATAGCGGTAAGGGCGGCTGCCAGAATGCTCACATATATCTTTTTCATAATGCTATATTACTGATGAATGTGTGATACTTCTTCGTTATTACTTCTTTGCTTTGGTCACGACCTTTGGCTTGCTGAGCGATTTGAGTCGAGAGTCAATGTCGTTGAAGATATCTCTTTCTTTGCCTGGGTAATTGTTCTTCAGACTTTCAAGATATTCGCGTGCTGTGCCAGGCTTGCCTTCCTTCACAAGGATGTCGCTCAACAGAATGTAAGCGCGTCCAATCCAGTAGGTTTGTGGTGTGCCTGAGTCGAGCAGCGCGTCCACTCTGTCTTCTGCACCCTTGTAGTTGCCGCGTTCCATTTCCAGACGTGCCAATTCGTAGGCCGCGCGGGCACCATGCTCGGTGGTCATGTCGGTGGCAAGAGCCTTCAGGTCGGCTTCTGCGAAGTCGAAGTCTTTTTGTCCGATATATGCCACAGCCCTGCCGAGTTTCACTTCATTCACCTCATTGGCGGTGAGTGATGGGTTTTTGAGAAGGTCGTCGGCAGTTTCAATCACTTCGTTGAAGCGGTTGATGTCGGTAGCGGCACGCATCAAGCCCATTTGAGCCACCACCTTGCTGTCGTCGTCCTTCGCGCGGCCGATGATTTGCTTATACACTTCGATAGCCTCTTCTTGCTTGCCTTGGCGGACGAGGATGTCGCTCTTCATCACCAGTGCGTCGTCAGCCCAGACGGCGTCTTCGCCATGGGCGAGTGCTTCAGCAATTTGTGCTGTTGCTTGGGTGAGGTTGCCCTTTTCGTAGTGGTAACGGCCAATGTAGTATTTAGCGTCGGCCACATGAGCACCGTTAGGATAGTCGCGGAGGTAATTCTCCATCTTTGTGATGCTTGGGTGTGTGGCAGTGGCAGCCTTCTCTGCTGCTTCAAAGGTGAGGCGGTCGATGTCGTTCACTTCAAGTTTTGGAGCGTTAGGCACGGTTTCGATAAATGTCACATATTTGTCGAGTTCGCCACGTTCGGCATACATCGACTTGAGGTCGTCGGCTGCCACCTTGGCTTCTTCGCTGGTAGGAGCATCCTTAATCACGCTCTTGTATGCCTCAATCGCAGCATCTTGGTTGCCCAGGTTCTTTTGCATCAAAGCCAGGTGGAGCATGCCTTGGCGTGCTTCAGCAAGTTTTGGGTATTTTTCGCCGAGCGCCTTATATTGAGCGGTGGCTTCCTTGGTCTTGCCCATGGCTTCGTATGAACGAGCGATTTCAAGCAGTGCAGTAGGCACCTTGGTGCTTTCTGGGTATTTTGCAATCAAGTCGTTCATTTGTTGAATCTTGTTTGGGTGGTCGTTGAGTTGACCGGCCATCATAGCCTTGTCGAACATAGAGCCATCGGCTGCGCCTTGGGCGTTCTCGATAGCCTTGCCGTATTGGGTTTCTGCGTTTTTGAAGTCGCCAGCGTAGTAATAGGTGTCGGCGATGCGGTCGTAAGTGTCGCTCAAGAGTGCCTTGTCGAGGGTGCCCGATTCAATGGCGAGTTCGAAATTCTTGCGTGCCTCTTCAAAATTCTTTTGTTGATATTGTGCGTAGCCGAGGTTGTAGAGCGCCTTGCCGTAGTTTTCGTCCTTTTTGTCGGCCGACTTCACATATTCGCTCAGGTTGCTCACGGTGCTTTCGTAGTCGCCGCCGATGTATTGTGTTTCGGCAAGCCAGAGTCGGCTTTCGTTCAAGATTTTCTTGTCGTAGTTGCCCACTTTGATAGCCTTCTTCAGATAGTTGGCGGCTTCTTTGCGGTAGCCCTTTTGAAGCGACTGAACACCGAGGTTGTAGAGCACATTCTGCTTTGCTTTCAGAATGGGTGCTCCCGGATTCTTGATGTTCTCGATGCTGCTGAGCGCACGCTCGTAGTTGTTGGTGGTCATGTAGGCCTGCACGAGGTGCTTCTCGACTGCGGTTTTGTATTTCGACTTTGGATAGTTGTTGAGGAATGTTTCGAAAAGTTCGATGTCGTTGCCGAACGGAGTGGTACTGCCCTTGCTTTGGCAAACGGCGAAATTGTAGAATGCCACTTCTTTCACATCCATGTTGAAGTCCATGCCGGCGGCTTTTTCAAATGCCAGCGCTGCCAACTTGTTCTCGCCAGTTTTCAGGTGGCTTTGGCCGAGATAGAGGTGGGCGCTTTGTGCCATTTCGTCGGCTACGCCAATTACCTGGCTCAAATTGTCGACAGCACCCTTGTAGTTGCCGGCATCGTAGTCCATCACACCGAGGGCGTAGACAGCCGAGCGCATCACAGGGTCTTGTGTGGTGCTCACATACTTGTTCAAGTGCTCGCGCGCTTTGGCCACATTGCCTTTGTGGTAGTAACTTTCACCCACGAGTCGGTTCACTTCTGGAGCGAAGTATTCGTTCACTTCATCGCTCAGCAAAGTTTGGCCCAGCGAAATCACGCGGTCGTAGTCCTTGTGGTTGAAGTCGATTTGGCACATGTAGTATTGGCTCTGGTAGCCCAACTCGCCAGCGCGGTCAATGTTGGTGAACTTTGCGTAAGCGGAGTCGTAGTGCTTGTTGGCATAGTCGATGTAGGCGTTGTAGAATCGTGTGGCGTTGTCGTATCGCTTAGTGCCCTTCAGTGTTTCGTAGAGGTAGCGCGCCTCGGCATATTGCTCGAGTTGAAGGTCGCAATAAGCCATGCGGTAGATGAGGTCCTCGTTGAGGTCGCCATCAAGAGCGTGCTCGCGCACCTGGCTGTAGGAAGTGAGTGCGTCGCCGTAATCGCCGTGATAGAAATGGAGATTACCGATTCGCATCAGCACATCGGGCAGCAGTTCAGAAGTGGGGTAGTTGGCGGTGAATGCACGCAGTGCGGCAAGTGCTCCTGCTTCATCGCGTTCGAGGCGACTCAGAGCCATATAGTAGTCGGCTTGCTCGCAGAGTGTTGCACTTGAAGGCAATTCCTTCACTCGCTTCATCTGGTCGATGGCACCAGTGTAATTGTGGTTCTCATACATGAGTTTGCCACGCTCGAAGTAGCCTTGTGCGTCGCTGGTGGTGAGCGGGTTTTGTGCACCCATCAATGCCGGAACAGCAAGGCTGGTCGAAAGTACGACTGTTTTTAGTTTCATCATTATTTTAAAGTTTTACCCCGTAATCCCACGGGCACTATTATCCAAATTTATATAATTATGCAAATATACTCATTATTCCCCAAACACCGTCTATTCATACAATGCTTTTCTCCTTAAAAAAATGTAAAAAACTAAATACCCTCCCACCTCGAGCCATCTCAAAATCTGAAAATCCCCCATCTGAATAATCTAATTCCTCATCAAAAATGTAAATTCTTTCTTAACTTTGCATTCACAAATATAAAAATCAGCAATCAAATGGACAAAAGTAAATTCCAGGGCCATGCGGCGGTGATTCTCGCCAACACTGTGTTTGGACTCAGTGTGCCCGTTACCAACGACCTCGTCAACAATCACTTCTCGCCCAATGGCTATATGTTTTTCAGATGCCTTGGTGCCACTGTTGTTTTCTGGTTGTTGGCGGCACTCCTTCCAAAGGAAAAGGTGGAGCGTAAGGATTTGCTCATCATCATTGTTGGCGGCATGGTGGGCTTTGCCATTTCGCAGACTTTTGCGGCATGGGCGTTGGCGTTCACCCAACCCGTGTATTTCTCACTGCTCGCCACCCTCACTCCAATAGCAGTGATGCTGTTGGCGGCCATGTTTATCAACGAAAAAATCACGGGCCTTAAGGCTGTGGGTGTGTTCATCGGCATTGCCGGCGCCATGCTCATGGTGTTCATGGGATGGAAAGCGGGCACAGGCAAGAACGACCTCCTCGGTATCTGTCTCGCGCTGCTCAGCCTCCTCACTTGGGCCATCTATCTGGTGATTACTGGTAAGGTGAGTGCAAAATACAGTGCCGTCACTCAAATGAAGTGGGTGTTTCTCGCTTCCACCGTCATCGTCATTCCATTCGGATGGATGATGAGCGGCATCTTCGGCGACGGTCCTGTCAACTATGGCGAACTCCTTGTCCAGCCACTCTACGCCGAACCATCAATGCTGTGGGGCATAGTGGAAATGGCATTCGTCATCCTTTTTGCCACCGTTTTGGGCTTCTTCTTCATCCCTTACGCCATGGCGCGCATCCCCGCCACCACAGTCAGTGTCTACACCAATCTCCAACCAGTGGTCGCTTCAATCGTGGCTTTTGCCATCGGCCAGGACGTGCTCACATGGGACAAGCCAGTGGCAGGCGTCCTCGTTCTCCTCAGCGCCTACATCGTTACCGTAGCTGCCACCAAACACCAGCAATAGCGCTCTCGCTAAATTGTGTTATATTTTTAAGCGTTTTTGCTTTTAGTTAATCATCCCAGAAAGTACATTAAGGCATGGATATATAAAATAGTGCCATTTGTTTTAATGTACTTTTGGAGATTATTATTACCTTTGCAGAAGGAAATTTCAAAAGCTAAACTATTAAGATTAATGAACAAGTTTATTTACAAGCGATTGTTGCCAATGGCATTAATTCTCCTTTCGGGTTCCTCTATTCATGCCGAAGAGATGCCGGGCAATGATGCGATTTATGCATGGGTTGACGGCTCTTCCACTTGCTACAAGTTGGAAAAAATGCCAAAAGTCACCTATTCTGCCGATGCGACAGTTTTGACGGTCGACGGACATCCTGTTATGGAAGTGCCTCTCGCAGATGGAGGCAAGTTGAAAATCACTTATGGTGTGTATAAAGAGCCTACGGGCATCACCAACGCTACCGATTCAAAGGTTACCCAGAGCGGCAAGTACATTATCGGTGGCCAACTCGTCATCATTAAAGGCGAAAAGTGGTATGACATCAACGGTCGTGAACTGAAACACTAATTAGCAACCTTTTTTACTTAACAACAAAAATGAAGAAAATTATATATTCAATGATTGTTGCACTTTCTGCAACAGCAATCAATGCCCAAACCGTAAAAGTTTACAAGGGATATGAAGCCGATGGCGTGACTCCCAAATTGGTTTACGAACTCGCCGACGCCGATTCTGTAGTGTTCGTTCAAAATGAAAAGAAAGCCGAAACAAAAGGTTCCGCAACCACAAAGAGCGGTGCTGTGCAGGCTTGGACACAACTCTGGGCAGATGGCCCAAAATTTGCCGATTTCAATGTGGGCGCCACCGTTAGCTCTTACGTCGATGCTACCGAATATGCCACTGCTGTGGTGGGCGGTATCTACTGTTGGGGTGGTCGCTTTGATGGACACGACGACTTCATTGAAGATGCGCGCACCTCGGGCTCTGGCCCTCTTACTGGAAACGACGACACTGCCATTCGCCTCTGGGGCGACAACTGGCGCATGCCAACCTCAACCGAGCTGCAAAACATGATTGATAATTGCGACTGGACTTGGTGCGACGGTGTCAACACACAATATGCAAATGGTTGCACCATCGCTGGCTACAAGGTGACTGGCAAGGGCGAATTTGCTCAAAACGCTATCTTCATCCCTGCTGCCGGCTACATGGACTACGAAGGCTCTTACAGCGAAAAGAAATACGGCTTCCTTTGGAGTAGTGATGCACGCAATGCAACTGGTGCATACTGGCTCACTACCAGCGCCACAGTGAAGCGCATCGACGGTGGTAGCCGCGACTACGGCTATTCAGTTCGTGCAGTCTGCGTAGCAGAATAAGCCGAACCTATTACATTTTCCTCAAATGGGGGAAATAAGTCCAAATATATTTAAGGAATTGGCTGGCGTTGCGAAATAAATCACCGCCAAACACGTAGGAGGGTGTATCAAAATTCACAGTTTGGTACACCCTTGCTGTTTTTAAGTGCCTGA
>JAUNNJ010000115.1 GCA_030531495.1 Bacteroidales bacterium | reverse complement strand
CATCGAAGGTTAGTCCGAAGAGTTCATCCATGTGCTTTCGGCTATAATAGTTCTTGCCAGCTATCCTGCAAACAGGTATTTCATTTTTCTTTGCAGAGGTGTATAGCCAGGATTTCTTGACCTTATATATCTGCTTGACTTCTTTGCCAGAGATGTAGTCAAGTGGTTCTTCGGAATGGGATTGCGTTGTTCTATTCCCTTTTGTCACTTTTTCTTTTGACGAAATGGAAGAGGAAGATTTTGACTTCTTAGGCTTAGAAGTGGGAAGGACACGGTGATATAGATTTCCGGCAAGCATCAGTTCGATGTCTGCCTTGCGGATGAATGCCATTCTTGAACTGATGCGTGATGCTGCCAGTTTGCCTTCATTTACCAATTTGTAAATGTACTGGCGAGAACATCCCATGAGGATGGCGGCTTTTGAAAAGGTAAGGTATTCCTGGCTCTGCACATCAATGACAGGTTCGACGGCATTGATGAAGTCACGTTGTTTCTTCTTGCGAGCCTCTTTCGCTTTGGTTTGGCATTGCTCTGAGCAATACTTCTGCATTCCGCTTCTTGCAATGAACTCTTTTCCGCAGAATGCGCACATTCTGATTGTCTTCATTTTGATGCGATTTTGATGGTTTTACACTCGTTTTGTGTATCTCCATCGTTTTGTCAATCATGAGCAAGAACTTCGACTCTCTCGTAAACTTATTCACAATCTCACAGAAGAGAAAGAATAAAATTTATAGATATGAATCCTGTTGCAAACTTCCTAAGAATGACCTGGCCAAACATGTCAGTGGAGGATAAACAGCACTGATATATATATGCAGTACAACATTCTAAGACACTTTTTGTTACTCCTCTTCTTTGAGTTCTAGTCCTGCTTGTTTGCAATAGTGGAAAAATGTGGCGATGGTGATTTTGCGGGTGGTGCGGAGGAGATTTGTGAATTTTCTGTCGCACTCGTCAGCGTTGTAATTGGCATTCTGGGCACTGCACAGGTGGTACCACTGGCGACCGTTTTCGCCGAGCGTTGACAGGGCTGCGCCAATTTTTACCCAGTCATCATAATTGCTTGTCAGGTCTATGTTGTACTGCACAATCTGCCTGCACAGACGAGCTACTTTCTCTTCGGTATCATTGTCCGCCGGATGAAAAACGATGGGCTTCCGTGGCTCACGATAGATACCCGGGAATGGCTTTGCATCCAGGTTGATGTACTGGTGCAGGTCGTAGCTTTGGCACCGCAGACAGCACACGTCGCTACATGCCTGGTCAATGTTTATCTCGTACTCTGCAAACACCTGGACCAATTTCTTGAACTGTTCGGTATGACGTTCGGGGTATTTAAGCGGGATTATCAAGAAGTAACCGTTGCCGCTCACCGAATGAGCCGCAAACTCCACTTCGTCCATTTGTGAGAACACGTCTGTGATGAGCGTTTCGAAGTTGGCTATATGCGTGTTGTCCTTGCGGTCGACATCCACACAGATCAGTCCGCTATGCTCTACAAGGTTTTCTGCTGACCTGCTTGGAGTAAAGACTCCGCTGATAGTTGCCTGCGGCAGCGACAACTTTATCTGTCTGCGACGCTCGTCATCGTGGCACGAACGTAGTTCGTCGATGGCTTTATAATCTACATTATTGAGGAAATCGTACAATGTCGCACGATGTCCCTTGGTGTCTCTCACGCCGTTATAGACGGTGATTTCTATTTCGTTGAAATTCATTTTTGCTTGGGATTTTGAGGTTAACGTTAATTTGTGGGCAAAAATATTGTATTTCAGGTTGTTGGGTATCAACTTGGGGTTAACCTTGTTAACATTCTTTGAGTATTTGCAAACCAACATGCAGGTTAACCCCTTGTTAATACTTTTCTTGCTTTATACCAATGTGTTACGACAAAATTAACCTTAACCTTGTTTTTGATTTATAATTTTTGAGATATATGAAGCCGAGCAGCCTATTAGATTGGCCAGCGCGTTCTGAGATACATTCGGGTAACAGCTGAGAAAACTGCGTATAACATCAGCCTTTGTTGTCCCTGTCTGTGTACTTGCCTGTGGTGGCTCGGCAATCTTCTTATATACAAGCAGTGCCATCTTCTCAAAGTAATCCATACAACGTATTGCGTACTCCATTGTGTTGCCGTGCATGATGTTGTAGTCATCGCGCATGCCTTTCTCCTCAGCCACCTCAAGGGCATGGACTATACCGGCATAACGCAGGCACTGTATCTGCAGTTTGCTGTAGATGGCGCTTTCGTAGTCGGTAGCCGCCACCGCCTTCTTGTGTTGCAGACCGTTGTAGTACTCATTGTAGAACCTATCTGCATCATCCCCGAGTGACACAATGCCATCGTTACTGCGGAATAATGTGTGGTGATTGCCCCTGATGTCGTGGTAAATGCCCTCGTAGAGTGTCTTTACCGTTTGTTCCCACTGAAGTGAAGTATCAGAAGGCAAAGTCGCATGGCTTCGCTCTGGGTACTCGATGTCCTCGGCAACGCAGAACAGGAAACGTTGGTTCAGACCGTTGCTCATGAATATTTCGCTACCGAATGTAGGTCGAAGCAAGCTCGTCTGCAAGTCTCCCAGGATATTGCAGAACGGATCCTGGATAAGCATCGTCAAACCGCCCTTGCGGTCTACCTTGATGTTCTCGCAGTCGAAGAGGCGAAGAAGTTTGGAAATGCCCACAGTGCCACAGTTCTGGTACTGATTCTTGGAGTCGAACATACCCTTCAACTCAGGGTATATGCCTATTGCTCCGCGTTTGGTCCCGCTACGTGTAGTAGGTGTTCCGTCGGCACAGGTGTCATTGTTCATGAAGAGGATCTCGCTGCGCCTCTCATCAGTGCAGTCATCGAGTACGATTGCAGGACACTTAGGTTCGTCTCCGCTTCGGTCCTTGATGGGTACCGACTTCCACTCGTCATGCTGCTTTTTGTAGCTTGCATACAGTTCTCCGTCTATTTTTCGTAACGGTTCGGTCACGAGTTTCATGGGATAGGACTTGTTGCTGCCGCTGCGTGCCACCGACACGAACCACAGCACAAGAGAGTTCATGTACTTGCCCTCGTTTACCTTGATCTTCTTGCCGACGGCGGTGGCGGCGGTGGCGAGCACGGCAGTTGTGACGAACTCCCGAGGGCAATGGTAGATGTCGCACACGGTCTCGATGTATTCGCGAACTGATGCGGGAAGTCCATCAATAGGCAGCTCAGGCTTTTCGCTCAGCGATGTCCTGCGGGACAGTTTGATTGTAATCTTATCTGCCATGACCTATCGTGTTTTTCGGTTCTTGGTTATGGCTTCTACATCCGAACGGTGATAACGGCGTTGTCCGCCAATCTCAACCTTCGTGAGTATGCCGCTCTTGTCCCAGCGGTGAAGCGTCATCTTGGACACTTTAAGCATATCTGAGACTTCATCAATAGTAAGCAGTTCCTTGGACAGATCGGCACGCTCAAGCTGCAATCGAGCAACCTCGGTAGCAGAAATGATAAGCTGGTTGGCGAACTCGCTCAAATCTCCTGCCGTAACCTGAAAGATGGCATTGGGCACGTTAGCCGCCATTTCCAAAATATTAATTTCTGGAAATTTAGTAATATTATTCATTATATTATCCCCTCACGCAAATACGCTTGCTCTCGCGTCGCTTCGGGTACGGCACCTTGTAACTCCGGCTCTCGGTCGTTGAGCAACGCCAGTCCATCGTTATCAGATGCACTGCAAAGTTACAACCGGGGAATTATGATATTTTAAGAACTTCTTAAGAAAATGTTATTTCTTGAGTATTGATATACAGGGAGATACGAATTTATATAGTGTATTCTTATGATTTCATAAGAATTGTTTATGTTTGTGTTTCACAATGTTTCGTTGTGTAGGATTTTTTCGAGTTCTTCTGTCCATTTGCCAAGCGTACTTTTGTTCTTGCCGAATGAGTTTTTGGGGACTTTAAGGTTGCGTGAACAAGTTTCTATCCAATTTTTATCAGTGTGTGTCACAAATGGTTCAAGCAACTTAATTGTCACTATTAGGTAAGATCGTTTAATGCTCTGACCTATTTCGGAAAAGTCAGCAAAACTGAATGCCCTAACAAACGAATAGAACTGTACAGGTTTCTTGAAACATCCTGTAGCATCCATGAATCCGTATATATGTGAAATAATCTGTGGAGGATTGAACACGAAAAGACTTGGCTTCGCATCAATTAATGTTTCTTCGGTGGGATGTTGCTGAATCGTCCCGTCTAATATTGGGTTATAACATTCTCTTGCTATTTCTTGACGCGTTCTCCATTCTTCCAATACGGCTTCACGCTCGTCGGCCAGTTGTTTCAATGTTTCGAGCACAGTCTTTGTTGTCTCGTATTGTTTTTCGTCTTTGAACGCTTTGCCAGAAGCAATGGGAGCATACACAAGTTCAATGTATTTCCTTACCCATTCCACCATCTCCAGTTTCTCGGCAAATCCTTCCTTAATGAAATGAATCCTGTACTGCTTGTCAAAAAAACGACTATTATACAAATAGTTTATAGTCTCCTTTTGCAAAACAAATGCTTTAATGATATCTATCAATAATGTGTCTTTCCAAAGATACAGTTCGTACATTTCACGACAACTATATGATACGACTAATTCATTGTATTCCTGGGGGAATAGGCTAAACCCATGGATATCCTTCAAATCCTTAGCCAGCACCAGTTGCATTGACAGCAATGAGACGAAAGAGCCGAATTGCTTGGTGTTTTTGAAATCGTATTTTGATGACATAGTTGTAGGTCTGTATTAGGTGATATTTCAAACAATCCTTGACAAAAGTGTTGTTATGCTGCCTTCTATCGCCTTCGGCGAAGGTATCTGGCGATAGGAAAGCGGAGGCAACTCTTCCTGGTATTTTGTCGAGAGACGTTTCCACATCTCACTCCAATTTTTTATCAATGCAGACTCGCTGATATTGCGGTGCTGCCATCCGTCAGGCTTCGCAAATTGACAACGATCGTGTTGAAGAAGTTCATTAAAATCATTGATAAATAAGTCAGTATTAATGTACTTGACGCATTCCACGTCTTGAAGAAGAAAGTGTAAATCATAGAAATGCCTGATTTTGGCCGAAATATCTTGCAGTGGGTTTTCAGACAAAGAAAAACGTATCAAGGAAACAAGCTTTTCGGTCAAAGTGGTACGCTTGTCCAGAACGTTTATCTCAAAATCCCCCATATCATAATCGGAGATAATATCATCCAATTTGTTTGCGACAAGATATTGCTTTACGAAGCTGTCCACTGGTTGAAGAGCGAAAGGAAATGGATTTGCAAAAGAATTGATTTCTATCAACAACTGTCCTGGCAAGAGGCTGCCAATGGGCAAAATTCCTTCTATACGAGGATACTGGAAGTATGATTTGCGGTAACGAGATCCCTTGCTTGTAAATCCCGGACGCTTCATTTCTTCAAGACCCTCTGACATTGATTTTGCAACCGAGCGAATAGTTGTCTTCAATCTTGCATCGCTCATATCATCAGTATGTATTATGGCAACGTCAACATCTTCAGAGAACCGAGCTCCTATGCCGTAAATCTTTGACAGGCTTGTGCCACCTTTGAAAATCGCACAGTCTTTTGCGGTGGAGCGGGAAAGCAGTTGCAATGAACGTGTAATCCAATAATCTTTTTCAATAAAGTTTGCATTTATTCCGAGACCGCCATTCTCAACAGGCTGACTCGCACGGAGTATTATCTCTGCAAACAATCGTTTATCTTCATGTAGGTTCATAGAATATTCCAATTTTTAATTGTTGGTAATGTGCTTCCTGATATCCGTGGTTTGTATGTAGTGAATACATTGAGCGAGCTCTTCAGTTGTTCACATTCTATATTCAAAAATTCAAGCATTGCTCCCAAAATGGCCCTAACAGAAGCAGAATAGTTCATGGCCAAATCCATAACTTGCACTCGCTGCTCTTGGGGCATCATTTTCAGTTGTTGAAGAAGCACAGTAATTACCTCATCAGGCGCAGTAGCCGGTATTTGTTTGATGAATTTTAATGCGTCAAGGAAACGAAGCATTGGTATTGTATCATCTGTAATCTCATTGACCTGTTTTGTAAATGAGATTATATAGCCAGCACGGTTTTCTGGACGGCGGTACTTAGCGCTGCCTATAAGGATTTTTGATGAAATTTGTGTTGTCAATCCCATTTGAGCAAATGCGGGTGCACCAGTCACATATCCGATGCGCTTATCGTTTTTAAACAACAAGTCCTTTGTTAACTGTTCGGGCATAAGTGGCATTTCGCCCAAGCGAGAAAGCTCAGGTTTGTAGAATTTCCCACGTCCCGCTTTTTTAAGTTCATTTCTGGCAACCATCCGACTCAGTGCCATAGCACCAGCCACTTGCATGTCGGCTGGCAACCCAAGGTCGGAGTAACCGAAAATAACTCCGAAACCTATCGCATTAATGCGCTCTTGTATGATGCGTGTTGCTTTCATGTTGCAAAAGTAATAAAAAATATTAAGTTTTAGCATGTAAAAACATAACATTTTCCTTTTGATAAGATTTTATCAAAGTTATAATTCAATTACTGCGTTGCGTTTGAATGAATCGTGTTCGTTGTGAAATACATATCCCAGTTGGTTTGACAACATGTGCGTGCCGCCAATCGTTGCCTCAATATTGCGATGCGAGTGCCCGTATATCCAATAATCAATGGGCAATGATTCTATCAGCAAACTAAGTTCGCATGTGAAAGCACCATTTAGCATGCTCCCTTTGAATTCCTCAGCCATAAGTTCAAACGAAGGAACGTGGTGCGTGAGAACTACTCGTTTTGACGCGGTGCTTTGTATGATGCTTCTTTTGATGAAACCTACACATCTCTCGTGCTCGTCGTTGAATCTGTCCCAAGTCAGCAGACCTTCGCCACTGCGTATCCTGTGGAAATCAGACACACATTGTTCGGTATAAAATGCTTCGGCAGGGTGTATCTTGGCCCATAGTGTGGTGGCAACGATGTCTATATTTTCAACACGAACAACCTTGTTATAGACCGCCTTCACATTGCTTCTAATATCAAGTTCACAATCATCGGTAAGCGTGTTTATATCAACACCTTTGTATAGCTCATGGTTACCCGGTACGATGATGGTGCGGGCAAAGTTATCGGCACACCAATCCCAAAACGGATGGCGCTCGTACATTTCGTCTTCCAGATAACCGATATCTCCGGCTAACAGAAGGATGTCGCCCTCTGGTATAAGCGGGTTGTCGCGAAGCCATCTGCTGTTATCGCGAAATTCCAAATGGAGGTCAGATGCGTATTGTATTTTCATTGTTTAGATGCTACTTTATTTTTTTTGACTTTTGACTTTCTGTTCTGCTGTTGGCTGCGGTTCCATTGGTCTATGAGCATGCGGGCATAAGTTTCGGGGTCGGTCTTGATGTAGGACAAGAATGCCTTCTCAGTCTTATGGCCGGTTATCTGCATTATCACAAGGGCAGGAGCTCCGCTCTCAAACATGTTGGTTGCAAATGAGCGACGGGC
>JAUNNJ010000114.1 GCA_030531495.1 Bacteroidales bacterium | reverse complement strand
TGCTCAGGCACTTATAAATAATGTTAAACTATAGTGTTGCGGAATTAAGGTTTAAAACAAATTTGAAGAAAAATTACAAGTTTGGTCATTCAAATAGCAGGGCAACCGCATCAAAATAGAAGCAGGATTGGTTTTGTTGGAGGATTGGGGTAATGGCTATCCATACACCTTACGAATAGGCTGGCAGAGGGCTGGAGGCCCGATAGGTGAGCGCAAGCGAACGATAACCCCGGTCGTAGGCCGGAGAGGAGCGCGCCCCCTGAAAGTCCGCGATAGCATGTGATGTAGTTAAGCACAAGCGACCCTCCCCGAGGCTCTGGCATTGGGGCGTGTACTTGTGTCACCAAGCTGCGCTTCGTATCGCTTCGCTCTACTCGCTTGCATGGTGTTTCCGCATCATCAGCCGTCGCCGACGGCTTGTGGTTTAGTCAGCTTTGATGCGGTTGCCCTGGGTGGAAATTAGATATATGTAGTTTGAGAACTCCGAGCCACCCCGAGCCCTCTGAGCAACTCCGAGCTGCTCTGAGAACTTTGGTTTTGGGATTTTTGTGCGTTTTTGTAAGGGGATGTGGGTTTTTTTGATGAAAAATTATTAACTTTGTAGCATAAAATCAACTCAAACTTAAATTATTAACATCAAATCATTAATGACAATGAAGAAATTCCTGTGTTCCGTAATGGCAACTTTGGTGGCTGTTGCGGCAATGGCTGTGGGCATGCCTCGCAATGCTAAGGCTCCAACCTATCAGGTGAAGGCTAACCATGTGGGCAAGCTGCAGCACAAGCAAGGAAACTCGTTTGGGAAATTGCTTCCAAAGCTGAGTGCTTCCGACTTGCGTAAGGCTCCTACGCTGAAGGCTGTGCCCGACGCGATGTGGGCTACCTTTACTATGGGCTTGGAGGACATTGAAGATCCAGGTATCTACTCTTTCCATCTCTCCAACCAATTCGCAATGGGCGAAAAGATTATTGGCAATGCCAAGACTAAAAATTCGCTCTTTACCAATGCCACCGCATCGGTGGTGGGCGATAGCAAGGTGTTCTTGAGCAGCTGGTATGGCTATGCTGCCATCTACGACCTCGCAACCGGTGAAACGCTGATGCAGACCGGCACTGAGGCTCTGGGCAACGTTTTCTATTGCGCTTGCTACGATAAGGAGAGCAAACTCGTGTATGGCGCGTTTTTCAATAGCGGTGCCACTGGTCTCCAATGGTGCTCTTTTGATTTGAGCACCCATGTGAAGACCGTGATTGCAGATGTGAGCAATTATGCACCAATCGGCTGTGACTTCGACGCCGACGGTAAACTGTGGTTTATCGGTGCTGACGGTACGTTCTACTACACCGACAAGAACTTCAGAAATGTGCAGACATTGGGCAACTTGGGCGTGACTCCCGCTTGCGAGTATAGCAACGGCGGTATGTGTATCGACCGTAGCACCAATGTGCTCTACTGGGCATTCGACTACCTTGACGAGGATGACGGCTATCTCTATCCTTACTTGGCGTCGGTGAACCTCAACACCTATGCTGCCGAAACTTATCAGTCTAACTTTATATTCGCTGGTATGTACATGCCAGTGGATGTGGTTGAAGACAAGGATGTGCCTTGCGCTCCTGCTTCGGTAACACTCAAGCGCGAAGGCAACAATGCTGTAATCACTTGGGATGCAGTGACCACCAACGAGGCTGGCGAAGCTATCACAGGCGTTACATATAATGTGATTTGCAAAAACACTGGCGAAACAGTGGCTACCGGCGTGACCGGCACCACCTACACCGTGACTGGCGTAGAGCCTGAAGGCTACACCTTGTATCAATATGTAGTGGTTGCCGTTTGCAATGGCAAAACTTCAAAGGCTACCGAGAGCAACAAGGTGGCGTTTGGCGATGCATATCTGCTTCCTCACACTTTCCCAATCGATCCAGCGGAAGATGTCGACCAGTTCACTATCGTGGACGCTAACCACGATGGCACCACCTGGTTCTACGAAGAACGTGGTATCTACCAAGTGTTCACCATCACCGAAAACGCAACCCATCCTAAGGACGACTGGTTGATTACTCCTCCTGTGAAGATGAAGGCCAGCAACAGCGTGCGCATGAGATACGTTGCTCGCGCCACTGCCACCAACTATCCTGAAACGATGGAAATAAAGGTGGGTAAGGCTGCCACTCCTGAGGCTATGACCGTGCAAGTGCAACCTGCAACCGTTTACTCAAACACCAGCTACACCGTTTACGATGTGGCATTCACAGTTCCTGAAGACGGCATTTACTTTGTAGGTTTCCACGCTATTTCTCCTGCCGACCAATACGAATTCTATATCGACAACATCGTGCTTGAAGAAGGCGCTGCAGTGGATGCACCTGCTATGGTGAAGGACCTCAAGCTCACTCCAGCCGCTAAGGGCGCTCATGAATGCGATGTGGAATTCACCGCTCCAAGCACTACTGCAGGTGGCGCTCCATTGACCGGCAATTTCAGCATCAATGTGCTCTGTGGCGACAAGCTCGTGAAGACCTTCAGTAACTGCGTGGCTGGTCAGAAATACAGCTTCACCGACACCAATGTGCCTAACGGCTTCAACACCTACGGCGTGGTGGCTGTGAACGCACAAGGCGCTCCAAGCGACACCGTCAAGGCAGAAGTTTATGTGGGCTACGGCACTCCACGCGTGGCACGCAACTGCAAACTCCGTGTTGTGGACGGCAACCTTGTGGCATCGTGGGATACTCCTGACACCGAAGGCATCAACGGTTATGTTGACCCAGCTCGTGTGAGCCACAATATTTATATTCTCGACGAATATGATGGCGAACTCGTGAAGTATCGCACCAGCAAGCCTGGCGAACTTTCAACTGTGCTGTTGGCTAATTGCAATAAGGGCGAACAAAACATGCTCAGCGTATATGTTGAGGCTGTTGACGTGGAAAATCAACTCGTGAGCGGAAAGCGTGTTGAAACCAACAAGTGCCTCTATGGTAAGCCTTACGACATGCCTTATATCGACAATCTCTCAAACAGCGATTACGAATGGTATGTGGCTGAAAACGCAGTGGGCACTGCCACCGACGGATGGCAATATGGCGTTGAAGACGGTGAAGGCATACTTTATGTGAAGTGCGACTATCCAACTGCAGAGGCTGCGGTCAACACTGGTAAGATTGCAATTGCAGGCGCACAACACACCACTCTGGTATTCGACCAATATATGGGCGATATGCCTTTCAACGACAAACTTCTCGTGCAAGTGGGCGCCAACAACATCGAAGAATTTACAACAGTGGCAACTCTCACTCGCGACGTGACCCCAGAAACCTCTTGGGTAACTCGCGTAGTTGACCTTTCAAACTATGCCGATGCTGAGTGGATTAGCCTTCAGTTCATGGCTTTAGGTGCTCCTCAAGGCCAGGCAAAGCGCGACTATCAGATGATTCGCAACGTGCGTGTGATGAATGCCAACGACGACGACCTCTCTCTTAAAGTGGTGGAAGTGAGCAACAATGGCGAATTGCGCCACAATAGCTCTAACACCATCAAGGTGGAAATCGCCAATAATGGTGCAACTGTAGTGCCAGCAGCATCGTATAGCGTGGTCCTTTCTAAGGGCAATCAAACTGCTTACACTGCAGAGGTTTCTGATATCCAACCTCTATCTTCAAAGGTGCTCAACTTGGTTTACTCATGTGCGGGTCCTGATGAAGACGACGTGGTGAACCTCACAGCAAGTGTAGCGCACGAAGGCGATCCTAACAGGAATAACAACAGTGAAGACGTGACCCTCACACTCGTTCGTCCAGTTCTTCCAACTGTTAACGATCTCGATGCAAAAGCCGACGAAGGCAATGTACTCCTCACCTGGAATATTCCAGAGAGCGAAGCCGAAGCTGTGGATAACGACTTCGAAGAATATTCAGCATTCTCAGTGGGCGACGAAGTGCTCGCTGACCAAGGCTACACTGTTTACTTCAATCCACAAACAACTGAAAAATGCGGCTCAGGCAACTATCCTCACGCAGGTGAAGCTATCGGTTGGCTCGTGTTCGACAACAAGAAGGCCGGTTTCGGCGCTTCGGGCGCTTATGCTCCACGCAGTGGCAACCAATGCCTCGTAGCATTCGACGGCTCTAAGCAGATGGACACTTGGCTCATCACTCCTGAACTTTCAGGCAATGAGCAAACCATCACATTCTACACCAGCGCTCTCACCGGCAACTGGGGTAATGAAGAATTCAATGTGCTTTATTCAACCACCGGCACCGACAAGGGCGACTTCATCCAAATCAACCCTGAAACGCTCACCGAAAGAGAAGCATGGAGCTGGACAGAACGCAAGTTTACAGTGCCTCAAGGTACTAAGTACTTCGCTATCCAAGTGGTTTCTACCGACAAGATGGGCTTCAAAATCGACGACTTCTCATTCGAAACCGGTAAAGCGCTCAGCGTAGATGTGACTGGCTACAACATCACAGTGGATGGCGTTCTCGCTAAGACTGTCGACGGCAAGTTGAACTCTCCTATGCTCAAGGCTCAAGGCACCGCAGCAAAAGGCACTTACATGGAAATGCCAAAAGCAACCACTACCTATGGCGTATCTATCGTCACTCCATGGGGCGTTGGTGAAGAACGCACCGTAGTATTCGAGGTTGAACCATCAGGTATCAACGACCTCACTATCGACGGCGTGAACAATGGCAACCATTCAATCTACGACCTCCAAGGTCGCAAACTCCGCCGCGTAAGCGAAGGTGGCATCTACCTCATCAATGGCAAAAAAGCACTTGTGAAGTAACTCCGCCTCATCACACATATCAAAAGGTCACTGCCTGTCGGACGGGCAGTGGCCTTTTTTTCAGAAGGGGCATGCCTCTGGCATGATACCCCCGCCCGGCCCCCTTGAAATCTCGTTGTCTTGTTGTCTCGTTACCTCGTAGACTTTTATTGATATAAAATCAGTGTTTTTTGGGGAGGGTATTGTGTTTTTTTGTAATTTTGCAATCTTAATGTAGTTTTTAAGGCGAAGTATGCGTCTTTAAAGCAAAATGGTCTGTAAATAAATTATAATCAAAAAACATAATATTACAATGATGAAGAAAATCACAATGATGGCAGCACTCGCTCTCGCAGCGATGTCGGCTGGCGCTCAAGCTCCTGTTCACGGCGTGAATAAGGCTGATATGGATATGAGCGTTAAACCTGGCGATGATTTCTATCAGTATGCCGGTGGCGGTTGGTTGAAGGCCAACCCTATGAAACCTGAATATTCAAGTTATGGCGTGTTCGACGATTTGGCAGAGACCAATCGTAAGCAAATTCGCGAACTCTTCGAAAACCTCGCGAAGGAAAAGCACGCTTTCGGAAGCGTAGGTCAAAAGGTGGCTGACCTCTACAATATGGCGATGGATAGCACCCGCCTGAACAATGAAGGCGCAGCACCATTGCAAGCCGACCTCGCAAAGGTGAAGGCGTTCACAAAAAAGGCTGATTTCACCGCTTTCATTGCCAATCAGCACATGTATCACGGCAACCCATTCTTCGGTATCGGTGTCGACACCGACTTGAAGAATAGCGACCTGAATGTGATGTGGCTCAGCGCCGGTACATCAGGTCTGCCCGACCGCGACTACTACCTCAACACCGACGCCGACAGCAAGAAGAAACAAGAGGCTTATCGTGCCTATTTGGTGAAGCTTTTCATGCTCAGCGGCTACAAGAAAAAAGAGGCAGAGAAGGCTTCAAAGACTATCTACAACATTGAATACCAATTTGCAGAAGCAAAGATGAGCCGCGCAGAAGCTCGCGACTATAACAAGCTTTACAACATCTACACCATCGAAATGCTCCAGGCTGAATACCCTGCAGTGAATTGGACAAACTACTTCGAGTTGATGGGCGTGAAAGGTGTGAAGCAAGTGATTCTCACCGAACCTAAAGTGATGGCTGTGGCTCAAAAACTGATGAGCACTCTCACCGAGCAAGAAGTGAAGGATTATGTGGCTGGCACCATCATCAAGAGCGCTACTGGCGTGCTGAGCGATGATTTCGTGAATGCGAACTTCGATTTCTACGGCCGTATGCTCAATGGTCAAAAGGAACAAAAGCCTCGCTGGAAACGTGCACTCGGTTTCCCTAACAGCCTGCTCGGTGAAGCTGTGGGCGAACTCTATGTCGACAAATATTTCGCTGGCGAAAGCAAGGCGAAGATGCTGAAACTCATCGAAAACCTTCGCAAGGCACTTGCTACACGCATCGCCAACCTCACTTGGATGAACGATACTACCAAAATTAATGCATTGGTAAAACTCAACTCGTTCACCGTGAAGGTGGGATATCCCGACAAGTGGCGCGACTATAGCAAGCTCACCATTGACCCTGCCAAGTCGCTCTACGAAAATGTGGGTGCTGCTTCGTATGTGGAAACGCTCCGCAATCTTGAAAAGTTTGGCAAACCAGTCGACAAGAGCGAATGGGGAATGACTCCACAAACCGTCAACGCTTACTACAACCCAACCACCAACGAAATCTGCTTCCCAGCGGCTATCCTTCAAGCTCCATTCTTTGATGTGAACGCCGACGATGCTACCAACTATGGCGCTATCGGTGTGGTAATCGGTCACGAAATGACTCACGGATTCGACGACCAGGGCCGTAACTTCAATGCCGAAGGCAATATGGTGGACTGGTGGACTGCTGGCGATAGCGAACGCTTCACTGCAGCAGCAGAAAAACTCGCTGCTCAATTCGACCAAATCACCGTTGTTGGCGACCTCAAGGCTAACGGCCACCTCACCCTTGGTGAAAACATTGCCGACCAAGGTGGTTTGCGCATTGCTTTCGATGCGTTCAAGACCACTCAACAATATCAACAAGCAAAAGAAACCGATGGCTTCACTCCAGCTCAACGCTTCTATTTGAGTTATGGCCGCATCTGGGCTGAACACATTACCGAAGAGGCTATCTATCAGCAAACCAAGAGCGACCCACACTCACTCGGTTGCAACCGTGTGAATGCCACTCTCCGCAACATCGACACCTTCTATGAAGCATTCGGTGTGAAGGAAGGCGACAAGATGTGGCTGGCACCTGCCGACCGCGCTATCGTTTGGTAATACGCTCCAACACAACAAATAATGATTGCAGTAGGGACGATGCTTTCGGGCGTGCGTCCCTACGCTTATGAAAATAAATTTGCAATGAGAAGAAGTTTTTATTTCTTGGCTGCATCAATGGCAGCGCTCGTGATTGGCGGCAACGCTTGCGGAAAAAGTGCAGAGGAGAAGGAGGCTCAAGCAAAACAAGACTCGATTGACTCTGTGCACCATGCCGATTCTGTTTTTGCTGTGGAAACGCAACACATGCTCGACCTCGACACCTTTGTTGATAAGCGCTTGGATAGCCTCAATAACGCGAAAAAAAATGCACCTCAAGTCGACATTGAAATAGATGCCAAGCCATTTGCCGACCGTGTGATGGCCGACTACATTCGCGCGCTTAATCGTGGTGCAAATGTGAGCACAAGCATTGGTGGCGATGTGACCAATAAGGTGCTCAGCCAACTCACCAGCATGAATGGAGGCCCATCGGAAGCCAACGACGCCGATGGCAACCGCATTCGCTACGAGCTCAAGTCGGTGAAGGATGCTGGCAACCATTGGTTTGATGTGGCTTGGACACGTGGCGACAAAACCTTTACCGCCAAAGTGAGAGTGGCAATGAACGGCCCAAAGAAACTGAGAATTGAAGAATTGAAAAATTAGATTAGAGATTAGACATTAGATGTTAGAAATTAGAC
>JAUNNJ010000012.1:36648-43023 GCA_030531495.1 Bacteroidales bacterium | reverse complement strand
TACATCAGGGCACAAAAAAAGGGTGCATCAGAATTTTGATACACCCTCTTTTTTACCCCACCATCAGAAATCACAACACTTCACGCCCCAGCAACTCATTACCTCACCGCCCATCGACACGCCGACACACCGACTCGTTGACTCCCCAAAAAACAAAAAGCCCAAGCTCCAACTTTTGGAACCTGGACATCAAAAAAATTTAGAGTTGCTTCAACATTTTTTCTGAAGGGTTCAAAGCCACAACCACACCATGAGGGTCGATAAGCAATGAGGCGAAACCTTCGTTTTGTCCCCACGCTTTAAGCAACTTGGCACCATCCTCGTTGCGAGCGTAGAATTGTGAGTCTGTGTTCAAACCATCGAGCTTGCAAATTTCACTCCAGAGAAGCTGACTCTCGTCGAAGTTAAGAGCGATATGCTCAAGGTTTTCTTTACTGCTGGCTGCGCGATCATACATCATATTTGCAATTCGCGAATCGGCATCAGCCGACGACCAGAAAGTCACTACCACATACTTGCCTCTTTGCGACTGAAGTTGCAACGATTTCTCACCATTGCTCACCTCAAAGTTCGGGGCCTGATTGCCCACTTCCACGCCATAGTTATTACCACTACCGGCAGAGGCTAAGATGAATAGAAGCACAATACCCACAAATTGAATAAGTGTTTTCTTCATAAATCATTATTTTCATTCCACAAAAAGGTCCACTCAAAAACATCGCGTTTTGGATTGACCTTCGCCGAGTTTCGGCATCACCGCCACCTCTGTGGCCAGCGGGTAAAGTACGGCGTAAAATTGCTAACTAAAAATACCGTACGTGATTTTTACCGCTACAAAATTACAAAAAAAGATTTACCTGACCAAATTTTAAGTGTTGAAAATTTTTATAACACCCTGTTTCTAACCACTTTACGCAATCGTTTACACGATATAAAGTTTTAAATATTTTCAATTTTAAGTTAAAATGTTAAATTCTCACTCAGAATATCGCAGAAGGTAGATTTCAGCCACACAAAAACCCTACATCAATATCTCAATTTTAACATTTCACCGCCCATAATTTCTGCTCAATTTCCTGCTTCAAAAAAAAGTATGACTTTTACATAAGTTTTTACAAAAAACGAGAGAAAATGTGCACTTTTTGATAAATATAACGAGTGTGTGCGTAATTTTGCGTAATTTTGCAGCTGGTTTTTTATAAAGCATAATTTTTTATGACTCACGAAAAAGACGAAATTATTCTCATCAGCATCTCCGGACACGACAAGCCGGGTGTGACATCAGCCCTCACTGGCATATTAGGGAAATTCGGTTCTACAATCCTTGATATTGGCCAAAGCGACATTCACCATCGCCTCTCGCTTGGCATCCTGTTCAAGACCACAAGCACTTTGAGTGGTGAGATTATGAAAGAGCTATTCTTCAAGGCCACAGAAATGGGCGTGAACATCAATTACACCCCTATCGCCACCGACGACTACCAGGAATGGGTGAGCCTACAGGGCAAAAACCGTTATATCATCACCATACTCGGCCGCGAAATCACCGCTGAGCAAATTTCTGCCGTCAGCGGCATTGTGGCACAGCAAGGACTGAACATCGACGACATCAAGCGCCTTACCGGACGCATCCCTATTACCAACGAGAAAAACGCTCCGCAACGCTCATGCATTGAGTTCTCGGTACGTGGCAACCCCATCGACAAAGAAGCTATGCAAGCGGAATTCATGCGCGTGAGCAACGAACTGGGCTTTGACGTTTCGCTCCAAGAAGATAACATGTATCGACGCTGCCGCCGCCTCATCTGTTTTGACATGGACTCCACGCTCATCCAAACAGAGTGCATCGACGAATTGGCCATCCGCGCTGGCGTGGGCGACGAAGTGAAAGCCATCACCGCAAGCGCTATGCGTGGCGAAATCGATTTCAAAGAAAGTTTCACCAAGCGTGTGGCATTGCTTAAAGGACTCGACGAGAGCGTGATGAAGGAGATTGCAGACAACCTGCCAATCACCGAAGGCGTGGACCGACTGATGCGTGCCCTCAAGCGAACCGGCTATAAAATCGCCATTCTCTCTGGTGGATTCACCTACTTCGGTAATGTGCTTAAAAATAAATATGGCATCGACTATGTGTATGCCAACGAACTTGAAATCGACGACAATGGCAAACTCACTGGTCGATATGTGGGCGAAATCGTTGACGGCCGCCGCAAAGCAGAGCTGCTCAGTCTGCTCGCACAAGTAGAAAATGTGAACATCGCACAGACCATCGCCGTGGGTGACGGAGCCAACGACCTTCCTATGCTCCGCGCAGCTGGTCTCGGAATCGCATTCCGCGCCAAGCCAAAGGTAAAGGAAACTGCCCAACAGAGCATTTCCACCATCGGCCTCGACGGTGTACTCTACTTCCTCGGTTTCAAGGATTCATTCATGGCAGAATAACATCCCGACGCACCGGCATCGGGCCATAAACATAAAGAGCACCGCTCCCTTCACGATTAAACAGGGGGGTGGTGCTTTTACATTCTATGGTGGAAACTTCTTACTCTGGGAGGAGTTTTGTGGCTTTGGCGCCCAGTTCTTTCACCTTCTGCGCCCGCCCTACAAGGTTACCTTTGCCCTCTGAAAGTTTCTTCAACGCATCGCCATGCGCTTTCTGAGCGTTTTCAATGGCTTTCCCTACCGATTCCATATCGGCCATGAAGCCAACAAGTTTGTCGTACATTTTTCCAGCTTCGTCGGCGATGGCAATGGCATTTTTCGACTGACGGTCGCGAGCCCAAAGCTGACTTATGAGTTTCACCACCGAAATGAGGTGCGTAGGGCTCACCATCACCACCTGGCGCTTATAGGCATATTCCCAAAGCAAAGCATCATTGCTCATCGCCAGCATATACGCTGGTTCGTTGGGCACAAACATCATCACAAAATCGGCAGAATCCTTAATTTGCTGATATTTTTTTGCCGCCAGTTCATCCACATGCTTCTTCACACTTGCAATATGACGCTTCAAAGCCTCATTTCGCACCGTATCATCATCCGCGTTTACATAGTCGACATAGGCAGTGAGCGACACCTTTGAGTCGATTACAAGCCGCTTGTTGTCGGGCATGAAAAACACCACATCCGGACGGAGCCTGTTGCCTTCTTCGCTCTTTAGCACCGTACCGTCGGCCTCGCGTGTCATCTGCGTTTCATAGTTCACGCCCTCTTGCAAGCCCGACATATCCAGTATCTGCTTCAGCATCAGCTCGCCCCAGTCGCCCTGCACTTTGCTGTCGCCACGCAGCGCAAGCGTGAGTTCCTTTGCCTCCTGTCCTATATTACGATTCATATCGCTCAAGTCTTTGATTTGCTGCTTCAAAGCGGCAGCGTAACTCACCTGCTCCATTTTGTAGCCATCGATGGAGCGCTTCAGCGATTCCAGATTTTCTTTAAACGGTTTCACTATTTCGCCCATACGAGCATCGTTGGCCTCACGCATCGAGCGACTCTGCTCCGCAAGCAGCTGCTGTGCTACATCCTTGAACACAAGGCGCGAGTCTTCTTTCAGTCGTTGCTGCTCTTCGCCCAAAATACGCACTTGTTCCTGCATACGCGCACTTTGTTCACGCGCCTGCAGAAGCATCATCACCAGCGCCACGATGGCTGCCAGTGCCAATACAGATACAATGATTATTCCAGTCATAGTGTTTTGATTTTAATATTGTGTGTTTATCTTATCCCCAAAGTTAGCATTTTTCGCTTAATCAAAAAAATAGTAACACTTAAAATTGGTAATCTCGGCAAAGTTTTCTAATTTTAACCTCTGTAAAACAACTATCGACGTAATTATTATGGCAAAACTTCACATTTCCAACGATTGGTGGACTGCTCCAGCCGAAGCAGAGAACGGCAATCTCATCTTAGTGACTGGACGCAGAAACATGCAAAATGTGCGCGACACGCAAAAGTATATCTATCGATTAGAGATGACATGGGCCTACGAGCCTGCAGAGCAGGGCATGCCCTCCTTCGAAACATCATCACTGATGGAAAAAGTGCAAGACGCCATAGAGGAATGCTTTTCAAAAGACCCTACTGCCGTGAACACCGGCATCTACACCGGCGATGGTCAGCGCAACTGGGTGTTCTATGTTCGCAGCCTCCACATATTCCAAAAGAAGATTAATGAAGTGCTTGCCAACTTCCCCCCTCTCCCACTCTCTTTCCATGCAGAGGAAGACCCCGAGTGGGAAGAATACGACGAAATGTGCGAAACTGAAATCCAAGATGAAGAACTATAATTCGGCTTTATCATGAAACATCTGCTCACATCTGGCGACGACCACCTGTATTTATGGATTATCATAGCTGTGGCTATCGGAGCCATGGCCGGATTGATTACTGCAATTTTCACCCATCACGGCAAAAACAATAGCAATGCCCCATCCACTGCTGATGGAGATGCCGACGACCTCAACGAAATTGAGACTTCAAAAAGTCGCGTTCCCATTTTCATCATGCTCGTTTTCACCGTGCTTGTTTTCCTCATCTGCTGGGTCGTAGAAGCCATCCAGCACCGAGGCATCCTATAACCTTGTGTTTCTTACAAAAACCGAACGCCTGTATCATGCGATTCAAAGATTCAGGTGCCGTGCCCACGCCCAGCCTGTCTGAGAACTGATGCGATGAGCGATAAGTAGCCGTCGCTTTCAATCTGTTGTGAGTGCGATGCTATATTTTCAGTTTTCAGACACCCACCCCCTCCTTAAACCCTTTTGACATTGCCACCGCCTCGCGAAATCCTTATCTTCGCACCAGAGTTTTTTGGCATATTGAATATATAATGAAAGGTGTTCACTCGAAACACGAAAACAGACCCACTTCCGATATGGACCAGAAAATGGGCGGTTTTTGGTCCAAAAGCGAAATCAAAATGGGTGTTTCAGGTGTTTCAGGTGTTCCGGGTGTTCCGGGTGTTTCGAGTCCGAAACTGAAAACAGAAAATCTGTGCCGAACAAAAATTTCACCAACCGAGCGCCACGCTCATCAACCCAAAATGAACATTCATCCCCTCAACCTATGCAAGTCATAGCTCTTCCAGTTTGACGCGGCTGTCCAGCCATGAAGCGGTTGGGATTTCGGTAACTCGGGAAAAAATTGTAACTTTGCAGTCTGAAACGGGAAATTACACTATAAATTTTATATATGGACTGGTTAATTGATTTATTTGCGGGTAGCACCATCGCGCATGCCCTGTTTATCTATTCCATCGTCATCGCCATTGGTGTGATTTTGGGAAAGGTGAAGTTTTTCGGCATTTCACTTGGCGCCACCTTTGTGCTTTTTGTGGGTATTCTCGCTGGGCATCTTGGCCATGTTATCTCTCCTGACCAAGCATTTGTCAACCAAAACACGCTGAAATTCATTCAGGAATTTGGTTTGATTCTTTTTGTGTTCTCTATCGGTCTGCAGGTGGGACCATCGTTTTTCTCTTCGTTTAAAGAAGGCGGCATGCTGCTCAATGGTTTAGCCCTCTGTATCATTGGCCTTAACATTGTGGTGGCGTTGGCCATCTATTTCGGCATTGGTGGTATAGAACCTAACGAAATTGTGGGTATCCTTTCGGGGGCAGTTACCAATACTCCTGGATTGGGTGCTGCTCAGCAAGCTCTTATCGAGACAAAAGGCGACGCTGCATCATTGCTCAATGAGCAGATGTCAATGGGGTACGCCGCTGCATATCCTCTTGGTGTGGTGGGCATTATCCTTTCGATGATTCTTGTGAAAGCTATCTTTAAAATCAACATCAAGAACGATGCAAAAGAAATTGAAGATGACAACGCCAACAGTTTGCTCAAGCCACATGTGGTAACCTACAAAGTGACCAATAAACTGATTTTCGACCGCACTATCAAACGCTTACACGACATTATGGACCGCAACTTCGTGATTTCACGTGTCAAGAAAAAAGATGGTGCTATCGTGATACCAGTCAATGACACTGTGGTTGCAGAAGGTGATTTGCTTCGCGTGGTGATTTCAGAACAAGACGAGGAAGTGTTCGACGCTGTGATTGGGCCAAAGGTGGAGTTCGACTGGAAGGTGGAACAAACGCCAGTGGTAAGTCGCCGCATTGTGGTCACAAACAGCGAATTCTCTGGCCGCAAACTCGGCTCGCTTCGTTTGCCTAAGGGTTATGGCCTCAACGCCACTCGTGTGAATCGTGCAGGTCTCGACCTTCTTGCCAATCCAAACCTTTCGCTCCAGGTGGGCGACCGCATCACAGTGGTGGGTCAGTTGGAAGACATCAACCGTTTGGCAGCGCGTCTTGGCAACTCGATGAAGCGTCTTGATCATCCAAATATGTTCACCATTTTCATTGGTATT
>JAUNNJ010000012.1:26749-36638 GCA_030531495.1 Bacteroidales bacterium | reverse complement strand
GTGGGGTCTATTCCATTTGCTTTGCCCGGAATGTCTGTTCCGATGAAACTCGGTTTGGCTGGAGGTCCACTCGTAGCTGCCATTCTCATTGGTCGCTATGGACACAAGGTGAAACTCGTGACCTACACATCATCAAGCGCCAACCTCATGCTGCGCGAATTAGGTATCTGCCTGTTCCTCGCATCAGTGGGTCTGGCTGCAGGTACGGGCTTCGCCGACACAGTGTTCAATGGCACTGGCGCAAAGTGGGTGCTCTATGGGTTCCTTATCACTTTCATACCTCTCATCATCGTCGGTCTTGTGGCTCGAGGTAAGTTTAAACTCAACTATTGCACACTTATGGGCTTGATTTCCGGTAGCACCACCGATCCACCAGCACTTGCCTATGCCAACAAAACTGCTGGCAACGATGCACCTGCTGTGGCTTACTCTACCGTGTATCCACTCACTATGTTTATGCGTGTGGTTACGGCGCAGATACTTGTGATGACGCTACTGTAGCCCATCTTTTGAAGGTGATTATTTGCTTTTTCGCAACGATTTTTGGGTAATACATCAAAAATAATTATATTTGCAATCCAATAGACAGCGGTACTACAACCCTCTGTGAATAAGAAATTAAGATGGCATCAAGAACGAAAGATAAATTGATAGATGTGGCTCGTCAACTCTTCGCCCATAAAGGCGTGGAGAACACTACGATGAACGACATTGCATCGGCCAGCGACAAGGGCCGACGCACCATCTACACCTATTTCAAAAGCAAAACGGAGATATTCAACGCCGTTGTCAATCGTGAGGCGCAAAGTATCATTGAGCGTATTGCAGATATCCCATCCATGCCTATTCCACCAGAAGAGAAACTGATGAATTTCATCTTCTTGCGCTTTGAGGCTGTGAAAGATGTGGTAGGACGCAATGGGTCGCTGAAAGCAAGTTTCTTCCTTGATGTGCGCAGAGTGGACCGTATTCGCCGCGTGAACAAGCACAAAGAAATCGTGCTGCTGAAGGAGATTCTCAATGAGGGTGTGCAGCAAGGCGTGTTCCGCATTAAGCATGTCGACAAGACTGCGGAAATCCTGTTGATGGCTATGCAGGGGCTTGACTTACACTATATTCGCGACAGTTTTGCCGACCTGGGCATCAATAAACTCAAGCTGCGTGAATACATCAAAGATTTTGTGCTCAATGGAATTCAAACTCACGGCGAGACAGAACAATAAAGTAAAAACATATTTTATCAACTATAAAAAACAAAAAAGAAAACAATGAAATTACTTGAAGGAAAAGTTGCCCTGATTACAGGCGCTGCTCGTGGCATTGGTAAGGCTATCGCATTGAAGTATGCACAAGAGGGTGCTGATATTGCATTCACCGACCTCGTAATCGACGAAAATGGTAAGGCTACAGAAGCAGAAATCGCAGCTCTTGGCGTGAAGTGCAAAGGTTATGCAAGCAATGCTGCCGACTTCGCTCAAACCGAAGAAGTTGTTAACGCTATCAAGGCAGACTTTGGCAAAATCGATATTCTCGTAAACAATGCTGGTATCACCAAGGACGGCTTGATGCTCCGTATGACTGAAGCTCAATGGGATGCAGTTATCACTGTTAACCTCAAGTCAGCGTTCAACTTCATCCACGCTTGTGTGCCCATCATGATGCGTCAACGCTCTGGCTCTATCATCAACATGTCTTCAGTAGTTGGTGTTCACGGCAACGCAGGTCAATGCAACTATGCAGCTTCTAAGGCTGGTCTTATTGCTTTGGCTAAGTCAATTGCTCAAGAAATGGGTCCTCGTGGTATCCGTGCCAACGCTATTGCTCCAGGTTTCATCGAAACCGCTATGACAGCTGCACTTCCTGAAGAAGTACGCAAAGACTGGATGACCAAGATTCCTGCTCGCCGCGGTGGTCAAGTTGAAGATATCGCTAATGTAGCTACATTCCTCGCAAGCGACATGTCAAGCTATGTAACTGGCCAAGTAATCCAAGTTGATGGCGGTATGAACATGTAATTTTCCACTTTAGGAACATAACATATTTCGAAATCATATTTATTGGTTCCCTTTCACTGGTTGGGAACCAATATTTTTTTTGGATAAATAATGTATGAATGTACGGTAATTTTGCAATTAATGGACTTAAATCGGTATTATTATTACATTAACACGCGTTAACAATATTTTATCTTAGAAAATATTTGCTTTTTATCACAATTACTCTTAAATTCGCAAAAAATACAACAAAAAACTAATCAAAAACCGATATCACAAGCCAAGATGAAATTAAAGGATAAATTACCAACTCTCACTTACAAGCAGAAGATTGCTACAATCACGCTGGCTGGCATCATTGTCGGCTTGGGTGCACTCGCTTGTTATCTTCTTCGCTTCCACACTTATCTTGGTAATGATTCTTCTGCATGTGTCAACTGCCATATCATGACACCTTATTATGCTACATGGTCGCACAGTTCGCACGCTCGCGATGCCAACTGCAACGATTGCCATGTGCCTCACGACAATTTTTTCCACAAATGGAGTTTCAAGGGCATGGATGGTATCAAACACGTTGTAGCGTTTGTTACCCACAGCGAGCATCAGGCAATTATGGCAGAAGATGGTAGTGCTGAAGTGATTATGGACAATTGTATTCGCTGCCACACTCAGCTCAACCAAGAGTTTGTGAATACTGGCAGAATCGATTATATGCAGGCAAAGCGAGGCGAAGGCAAGGCTTGCTGGGATTGCCACCGTAATGTACCTCATGGTGGTATGAACTCTCTCTCAAGCACTCCGTATGCTGAGTCGCAAACTCCACTGCCCAACGCGCCAAAACCAGAATGGGTGGAGAAAGCACAATCTAAATAACCGATTACTACTGAAATTTAATTCAGATAACAATAAAATAACTACTATATATGGCTAAACAACTTAAAAAATGGCAAGGTTGGCTGCTCTTTGGGGCGGCGCTTGTTGTGGTCTTTCTTTTAGGCCTTTTGGTTTCGTCGTTGGTTTCACGCAATGCTGAAGTTGCAAGTGTGTACAACAATCGTCAAAACCCAATGACCGACTCTATCGTGTCGCAGAATGAAAAGTTTGCTCAAGATTTCCCCCGTGAATACGAAACCTGGGCAATGACAGAAGACACCACCTTTGAAAGTGAATTCAACGGCTCGGCTGCAAAGGATGCACTTGAGCAACATCCTGCAATGGTTATCAACTGGGCTGGCTATGCGTTTTCTCGCGATTACAATACACCACGTGGTCACCATCACTGTATCGACGACCTTCGCGAAATTCTTCGCACAGGTGCACCCAACACCGATGAAAAGGAAATGCAACCCGGCACTTGCTGGACTTGCAAAGGACCGGATGTGCCTCGCTTGATGCGTGAAAAGGGCCTCGACAACTACTATTCAGCAAAGTGGAGCGATTGGGGTAGCGAAGTGGTGAACTCTGTAGGCTGTTCCGACTGCCACGATGCGCGCACTATGGACCTCAAAATTTCCCGTCCTGCGCTTGCTGAAGCGTTTGCTCGTCAAGGTAAAGACATCAAGAAGGCCTCTCATCAGGAAATGCGTTCACTCGTGTGTGCACAGTGCCATGTTGAATACTATTTCGCAGGCGACAAGAAACACCTTACATTCCCTTGGGACAAAGGCTTCACTTGTGAAGATATGGAAGCATATTACGACAGTGTGCAATTCAAAGATTTCGAGCACAAGATTTCCCGAGCACCTATCCTGAAGGCTCAACACCCAGGTTATGAAACTTCGATGATGGGCATACACGCTCAACGCGGAGTGTCGTGTGCCGACTGTCACATGCCTTATATGAGCGAAGGCGGCGTGAAATTCTCCGACCACCATGTGATGAGCCCTCTCGCACATATCGACCGCACATGCCAAACTTGTCACCGCCAGGATGCAGAGACTCTTCGTCAGAATGTGTACGACCGCCAGCGAAAAGTGGCTGATGTCCGCAACCAAGTGGAAAGCGCTCTTGCAACTGCTCACCTCGAAGCTGGATTTGCTTGGGAAAAAGGTGCTACAGAAGCTGAAATGAAGCCAATTCTTCAATTGCTTCGCAAGAGTCAATGGCGCTGGGACTTCGCTGTGGCAAGCCATGGCGCAGCATTCCATGCCACTGCCGAAGTGCTTCGATTACTCGGTGGTTCACTCAACTTTGCCCAGGAAGCAAGATTGGCTACTGCAAAGGTGCTTGCAAAACATGGCGTAAAAGATATTCCAACCTTCGACTTCTCTACAAAGGAAAAGGCACAGAAACTTATCGGTCTCGATATGCCAAAACTCAGAGCTCAAAAGAAGAACTTCCTTGACACTATGGTGCCTAAGTGGGTAGCCGCAGCCAAGAAAAGCGGAAAGTTGATTGAACTTTAAATTTTGAAATAAGTTTATAATCAAAAATAAAACTTTAGCACAACAAAGGCGCGCTCACTTTTAACGACGCGCCTTTCTTTTTAAAATCATTCGCCGAATTTGGCGTTAAATAATTACAAAAGACATGATGTGGAAAAAACCTTGGTCGATGAAAGAAGGCTTTGCCATAGGTGCAGGTCTCATTGCTGTGGGGCTGATGCTGCAGTTTAGCGCAGGTCCTATGTGGTGGAGTGCTCTCGCCTATCCAGTGAATGTGATAATGCTGGCAATCTTCGTTTTGATACTCGTCCTGGCATATGTTCTGAAAGAAAAGGTGTATGCTTTCAAGTTCATCAAGTCGTATAAGATGGCGGTGCCGACTCTTGTGTATGCAGTAACGCTTACAGCCATTATGGGGCTGACAATGCAAGGAAAAGACATGCCTCTTGAAAATGATCCACTGGGCATTACATACATGCTCTCATTTTGGCCATTTGTACTCATCTACATAACGATGGCATTCACATTGGGCTTAGATGCCATGGACAAGATAATGAAGGGCGAATGGCGTAAGTGGCCAGCCATCTTCAGCCATTTGGGCCTGTTTATAGTGCTTGTGTGCGGCACCCTCGGCAGTGCGGACATGCAGCGCCTGAAAATGTATTGCGAATTGGGTAACCCTGAATGGCGCGCGCTCGACGACTATAAAAACACTCATGAACTCGACATTGCCATACAACTCGACTCTTTCACTATTGCTGAATATCCACCTAAGGTGACTTTGGTCAACAATAAGGAGTTGAAAACTGTGATGCAGAATGGAAAGCCTCTCAGCTTCAATTACGAGGGTGGAAACGGTGAAACTACGCTCGGCAAGTGGAAGGTGAAAGTGCTTCAATTCCTTGATTATGGCGCACCAAAGATGGCTAATGATTCCACTATGGCTTTCGAAAAATGGGAAATGACAGGAGCGGCAAGCGCTTTAGAGGTGGAAGCGTCGAATGGAAAGACCACTAAGCGTGGATGGATCACTTGCGGCAATGAGAACATTCCTTCTCAATTGCTCTATCTTGACAACCAGTTCTCGCTGGGAATGCCACAACGCGAGCCGCAAAAGTATAGTTCAAAAGTGCACATCATGACCAAAAGCGGCACTATGGCAACGGCTACTATTGAAGTGAACAAGCCTGTGACTGTGGATGGATGGAAAATCTATCAATACAGTTATAATGAAAAAGCTGGCCGATGGAGCGATTACAGTGTGTTTGAGCTCGTAACCGACCCATGGCTGCCCGTCGTATATGTCGGTATCGGCATGATAGCAATTGGCGCTATCGGTATGTTTATTGTTGCACAACGAAGAAAGGAGGGAGAAAAATGATTTGGGATTATTTCATCATATTTGCTGTGGTGGCAATCGTTTGTTGGGCTACAGGTGCTGTATTTGCCTGGAAAAGCAAAACGTCGACGGCCTATGCAGCCACTGCTATTGGCGTGTGCGTATTGCTCGCATTTGTCATTGGCCTGTGGATTCAACTCGAGCGTCCACCGATGCGCACAATGGGCGAGACTCGTCTTTGGTATTCGCTGTTCCTTCCTGTGGCTGGGCTTCTCATCTATTCTCGCTTCCATTACAAGTGGGTGCTTTCGTTTAGCACTGTAATGGCTGTGGTGTTTGTGTGCATCAATGTGTTTAAACCCGAAATTCATAGCAAGACCTTGATGCCAGCGTTGCAGAGTCCGTGGTTTGCACCTCATGTGATTGTGTATATGATGGCGTATGCCATGCTTGGTGCTGCGGCTGTGATGGCTGTTTACTTGCTTTACAAGAAAAAAGCGGGTAACAGTTTGACCGAATTGCCTGCTTGCGACAGCCTTGTGTATGTGGGCTATACATTTCTCACCCTGGGTATGCTTATGGGTGCGCTTTGGGCAAAAGAGGCTTGGGGGCATTATTGGGCATGGGACCCTAAAGAAACTTGGGCGGCAGTGACTTGGATGGCCTATTTGGGCTATGTGCACCTTCGCCTTGGCGCGCCGACGAAGCATAAATCAGCCCTTTGGGCACTTATCGTGTGCTTTGTGCTGCTGCAAATGTGCTGGTGGGGTATCAACTACTTGCCATCGGCACAGGGCTCAAGTGTTCACACCTACTCGATGGGATAAAATTGCAAAGAGATAAATGGGAAAGAGGGGTTGGCTTGCCGGCTCCTCTTTCTTGCGCTTTTAGGCGACGTTAGTTTTCTTCCGTTATCGGGTGTTTATTTCAGGGGAATACCGTTTTCTACGATGCCGATGATTTCTTGTGGGCTGTTCACGATGGCATCGGCATGGTATTCGTTGAGTTCCTTGATTGGGCGAAATCCCCAAGTCACACCCACTGAGTCGACACACGCACGACGGGCGGTTTCCATATCCACTCCCGAGTCGCCAATGTAGAGCGTGTCGGCCTTTTCCACATGGGCTTGAGCTAAAACGCTGAACACAATAGAAGGGTCGGGCTTCACCTTTACTCCCTCTTTTTGCCCCTCCACAGCCACAAAGTCGATTGTGGGGAATGCGTGTTCGATGAGGCGAACGACCGCCGCGTGATATTTGTTGCTTGCCACTGCCAGTTTCACCCCCTTGTCGCGCAAGTCTTCAAGCAGTTCGGTGATGCCTGGGTAAGGCTTGGTGTAGTCGGTGAGGTGCTCATCATAATAGGCTTTAAAGTCTTTCAGCATGGCCTCCACTGTTTGGTCGTTTCTACTACTTTCTGGAAGCACCCTTTCCATGAGCCGGCGCACTCCATTTCCCACAAAAAATGGGTAAGAAGCTGTGCTATGGGTTGGAAAATCGTGTTGCTGGAGCGCATGGTTGGCTGCATGCCCAAGGTCATCAATGGTGTTGAGCAAAGTGCCGTCGAGGTCAAATATCACTAATTTCTTCATTGTTGTAGCGTATAATGATGTGTTGCAAATGTTAGAACGGATAGCCTACCGAGAAGTGGAATTCGCTATCTCGCTTGAATTTAGGGTTGAACAGAGGCCAATGGTCTTGTCCCGATGCGGGGTTGTGGGCTTTCATACCCATATCAAGGCGCACGAGGAAGTAGGTGAAATTCATACGCAAACCAATGCCATATGCCAGTGCCAGTTGCTCGTAGAATTTATTGAACTTAAACACGCCACCTGGTTGGTCTTTATAGTCGCGTATGGTCCAGATATTACCGGCATCAACGAAAGCGGCGCCTTCAATCACCCAGAACAATTTTGAGCGGAATTCCACACTGGCATCGAAGCGAATGTCGCCACACTGGTAGATGAAACTGTTTTGAGAGTTGCGGGCAGCAAAACTACCTGGTCCGAGAGTGCGCACGCCCCAACCTCTCACGCTGTTGGCGCCACCGGCGTAGAAACGCTTTTCAAACGGCACCACCGAAGAGTTGCCGTAAGGTATGGCGATTCCGGCGCCCACGTGCATAGCCAGCGAGTTGCGGTCGCTGAAATTGTGGGTAAAGGCATAATCGGCTTGCATCTTAATGTATTGCGAATAGCGAATGCCAAACACCTTGTAGCTGTCGTCTTCTTCCTTCTTCTGCCCTATCATTTTCGAGATGCCGTAGAGCAGGTTGCCAGCAGTTTCAGCCGATGCTCGAATCGTGTAGATGTCTTGCTGCATGGCTTTGCTCATGGGATTCACCTCTTTCTTGTTGGTGTGGTAGAAGCTGTAGCCGAGTCGCATAATAAAGTGGTCCTCATAAGAATAGCGTAGCAGTGGGTTGCTGATGCTGTCGAGGAAGTGCGACTTACTTTTTGGCAGAGCCACATAGTTGAGGTCAATCACATTGAGAGTGTGGTGCGTCTGGTTTTGGCGTTCGCTCCACACATATTTCCATCCAGCACCCGCTATGATGCGAGTGTATTCTGGGCGGGCCTGATAGCTGAACGAGGTGTTCAGTTCGGTGGTAGCCTGGATTCTCTGCTTGAAACTGCGCTTCAAGAATGGAGCCTTGAATTTAGGATAAACGATGCCCAATTCGCCGGAATATTCCGAGTAGTTGTCATTGATCAAGCCACCCACATCGCCCGAGATGCTCTCATAGCGAGTGTGGAATTTGGCATTCAGCACTTCCGACCCCCTGAAAATGTTGCGGTGCTGATAGTTCACACCCACCCCGAAGCCGAGGTCACCTTCACTATTGGTGCCTTCGAGCGAGAGCGAAACGCTTTGCGACTTGTCGCGCTGGAGCAAGATATAAGTGTCGACATACATTTTCCCGTCGAATTCGCCTACAGGCTCGGTGGTTACGTTCACGAATTTCAGGATACCGAAGCGGCCGAGGGCTTTGTAGGTTTTCGTCACATTGCTTGCATCGTACATTTCGCCAGGGGTGATGTAGCAGCAATCGTAGAGTGTGCTATAGCGCAAATAATGGTCGTCGGGGTCGGTGATGAAATTAATGCCGTTGTATTCATCTTCCCTACCAGTGTATTTGCCTTCTTGCATCGTGACGGGGTCGTAGTTGGTCACGAAAGTCACCGAACGCACATAGAATGGACGGTGGCTCTTGTATTCAGGCATTCGTGGTAACACTCGTGGAGGACGGGTGTTGAGCGTCAGGTCCACCGCACGCGACCCAGCTGCCGTATCGGCATAGAAGGTGATATATTCCTTGTTGAAGGCAAAGTAGCCATGGTTGCGCAGATTTTCTGTGATAAACTCGCGCTCCTTTTCCAGCTTGTTGTGGTCGAACACCGAATTTTGTCGGATGGGATAAAGGGTGGTGTCGGCAAGTATGATATCACGCAGCGTGTCGTTGGGGATATCGTAGGAGATATTTCTCACATAGTAAGGCGCATTGAGGCGAATGTTGTAGGTGACGCGCACCTTCTTTTTGTCGGCATCGGTTTCCACTTGGCTTGTCACATGGTTGTTCATGTAGCCCTTGTTGTTCAGCGCCATCGAGAGCTGGCTCACACTTGCTGTGGTGAGTGTGGAATCGTAGATTACCGGCGCAGCGCCCACGCGCTGCACCCATTTGTTGAACCATTTAGTGGAGTCCTTGCCTGAAAGGTTGTAGAACGCCAACTGCAATTTGAGGCCGCCCAGCACCTTGTGGTTTTCCGTTTGGCGAAGATAGTTCACCAGGTCGTAAGTGCTCACCTCGCTGTTTTCATTCTCCTTGTCAAGAATGTGAAGGGTGACGTTGTCGAGCAGATACTGCCCGTCGGGCACATGCTTAGTGGAGCTACACGAAGGCAACAGTGCCACGGCCAAAGCCGCCACACACAAGGCATATAGATATTTCGAGGAATAGGTTCGCAACATCGGTAATTTATAATATGATACAAATTTACAGCCTTTCAGCCGATTCACAAAGAAAAAACCCTCACATTTTTCATCCACTCCGCCATTAATTCCTCATCTCGCTCACATGGCTTTCTGTCGAAACGGAAAATCGCCCTACCATTTTCTGCCAAACAGCCATGAATGAAAATGTTCGCGACTGGAGAGCGAGGACATCGA
>JAUNNJ010000012.1:0-26739 GCA_030531495.1 Bacteroidales bacterium | reverse complement strand
CTGGAACACCTGTAACACCCGAAACACCCGAAACACCTTTTAAATAACATTATGGCAGTGGAATGGGTGCGTATATTGCTGTGAATGAGTGTGGTGGATTTGCCAACTGGCCAAAATTTCTATTGCAAACTGTAAGAAAACGCATATCATGTGATTGAGATTTAAAATTTAAAGCACTAAATAAAACGAAAACTAAAAAATCGGCTTGAAGATAATACACCCAGTGAAACACATGTGTGGAAGTTAGGAAGTTGAGACTATACCAATATATCAATGGGATTAAGAAGCCTATTGCGAAGGTAGGAGTTTAGAAGATTGCAAGCAATGACAAAATGGAATGTTGAAGTTAGAAATAAAATAAGATATTGGATTTATGGGGGGGCGCGAATATGTTTGGACTGCTATGTTTTTTCAATGTCACGAATTAAACGAAATAAACGTCGTCGGTTATCCGCTTCGCTCCGCCAAGAATTAACGAATTATATTTTTTCAATTTATCCTATGTAGGTTTTAGAGCATCAATTATATCCGATTTGAACCCAATTATCACCAATTATAAGTCGGCGGGTAGCGTGCTTTTTCGGAATTTGTTGTGGTTTTTTCAGAAAAAAGTGAGGCAATAGAATGGAAAAATCCTCTCTCGGGAAAAAACAGATTATACTTATGATTTTTGAATCAATGGAAAAAAGTGGAGCGCTGTGGTGGGTATTTGGATTTTGATTCCTACCTTTGTAGTGGAAAATTGGCTTCTGGTTGTGAATGTTTTGATGAACAGAGGCATTAATCGGATATATGATATGCTTGATATTTGTTGCATAGGGCACATTACTCTTGACAAAATTGTTACTCCTCATCAGGAGGTGTCGATGCCGGGTGGCACTTCATTCTATTTCTCGTTTGGCATCAATTCGCTGTTTCAGTCGGAGAAGGCGAGCGGGTGCAATCACCGATTGTCGTACAGGCTCGTCACCTCGCTTGCGGAGAGCGAAATGGGCGCAGTGCAGGCTATGCGTGGCGTGGGCATTGATGTGGATGTGATTCCGAGTGCCCACACTGTGAATTTTGAAAACATCTATGGCGAAAACCAAAATGAGCGTAAACAGCGTGTGAGAGCTAAAGCCGACCCGTTCACTGTGGAGAAGCTGAAAGATGTGGAAGCGCGCTACATTGTGCTTGGCACACTTTTGCCCGATGATTTTTCACTCGAAGTGATTCAACATCTCCACGGCAGGGGCACACTGGTGGTGGATGCTCAAGGATTCCTGCGCGATGTGCGCGGCGAGGAGGTGTTTCCTATCGATTGGGAAGAGAAAAGAGAGGCGCTGAAATACATTGATGTGCTGAAGGTGAACGAATATGAGGCTGCGGTGATTACCGGCGAAAGCGATCTGCATAAAGCCGCTCAAAAACTTGCCGAATGGGGCGTGAAAGAAGTGTTGCTTTCGCTTGGCAGCTTTGGCAGCATCATTTATGCCGATGGCGTGTTCTACGATATCCCTGCTTATCAGCCGCTGCTGGTGGTGGATGCCACCGGGTGTGGCGACACCTACACGATGGGCTATGTGTATCGCCGTGCGCAAGGGGCAACGGTGGAAGACGCTGGCCGATTTGCAGCTGCTGTAAGCACTATCAAGTTGGAACATTCAGGCCCATTCTCGTCGAGTTATCAACGCGCAATGGAACTGGTGCACCGCAATTCATAATCATAATATTATCATACAATGCTAATTACATCAAAGAAATATTTCCTGCCCTACGTTCTCATCACTTCGCTGTTTTTCCTCTGGGGATTTGCCAGAGCCATTCTCGATGTGCTCAACCAGCATTTCCGCGAGGCGATGAACATTAGCATCACGCAATCGGCAATGATTCAAGTCACTACCTATCTTGCCTATTTCCTTACGGCAATCCCTGCAGGCCTGTTTATTTCACGCTTCGGCTACCGCTACGGAGTGGTGTGCGGTTTACTGCTGTATGCCGTAGGTGCTTTGCTGTTCATTCCGGGTGCTGCCATCGGCACGCTATCTGCATTTTTGGTGTGCCTGTTTATCATCGGTGTGGGTCTCACCTTCCTTGAAACTTCAGCCAATCCGTTTGCCACCGAACTTGGTCCGCAAGAAACAGCCACCTCGCGTCTGAATCTGTCGCAATCGCTGAATGGCTTGGGATGTGCACTCGCCCCTTTCCTGTTGGGCGAATACCTGTTCACTGGTGGTGATGTGAAAATACCATATATGATGATGGGCATAGTGGTAATAATGGTGGCTATCATTTTCTCGCGAGTGAAACTTCCCGAAATAGCCCAGCAAGAAACCGCGGAGCCAGTCACGCATGGCGGACAGCTCGGCAAGGCTGTGATGTTTGGCTTTGTGGCGCTCCTCGCCTATGAAGTGGCGGAAATCAGTATCAACAGTTATTTCGTGATGTTCCTCACAGGCGAAGGCATTGCCACCAATGTGGAGGCAGCCCATATGCTCTCGTTGGCATTGTTCATCTTCATGATAGGTCGCTTTATAGGCGCTTGGGTGATGAAATTCGTGAGACCAGCCATCGTGTTGTTCTGCTGCGCTGTTGGCAGTGTGCTGTGTATGTGTGGCGTGCTCTTCGGAGGCGAAGTGGCCCATTATGCCCTTATTTGCAACTTCGCTTGTGAATCAATCATGTTCCCTACCATCTTCTCCCTCACCCTCTCGGGCCTCGACCCGCAACGCAAAAAGCGCGCATCATCCTACCTGATGATGACACCTGTGGGAGGGTGTGCATTCTTGCTGATGGGCCACATAGCCGACAACACATCGCTTGTGTTGCCATTCTGTGTGCCACTGATAGGCTTCCTCATCGTCACCGCCTTTGCCCTCTACAAAATAAAATCACGCGCATAGGCGTGGCAAAAAATGCATTGAGACCAATAGCAATTGCCCTGCCCTAATGCACTATCTGGGACAAAAAAATCCCATCCCGCGAGGGACAGGATTTGATGTTTTGCCTTACCGTCGCTATGATTAGTCTTGCGACTGGTCGTGGGTGGCTTTCATGCGGGTGGTGAGAATCTTGCGCACATCAAAAGGCTCTTGGATGTAGTCAACCTTGTGATTGGTGCCACCACTGCCTACCAACTCGATGGAACCAGTGTTGAAGATGCGCTGCAACACTCCTTGATAAAGATTCACGGTTTCAATCTTGAAGAGCGGAATTTCGGTCATCTTGATGCTTAAAATACCGTCTTTTTGAATGAAGCGGTGTGTGGTTACGGCAAATGTGGTTTTGCTACGAATGAAGTAGCCCCACAGCATAAAGCCTGCGCCAATAATCAGCCCGATGGTGCCAAACACGGTGAACACCGTTTCAGGACGAGTGAGACCTATGATGAGCATCACCAAACCCAGAATCGCCAACAGTCCGCCACCAAAGGTGTATTTCCAGTTGAAGGTCCAGTGAAGACGACCTTTGAAGATGATTTGCTCTCCGTCTTCGAGAGTCTTTTCTATAAACTTTGACATATCAGTAACATTTTTTTTACAAACTTACACTATTTATTCTTTTTAAGCAAATCAAGATTTGTAAATTTTCAATTTTGACTCCGTGCTGACACAAAGGTTTAAACCCAGAATTTATAGTCCTACTTCTTGGTAATAAAAGAAAAATGCAGTAACTTTATGACAGATAAACGTAAAACAATAAATTAAATGAACACATCTTTTGTATTTTTTGCCGATGGCTTCGAAGAAGTTGAAGCCTTGACAACAGTGGATATTATGCGCCGCGCTGGCATGGAAGTGGTGACCGTGAGCATCAACGACACCCTTGAGGCTGAAGGTGCACACGGGGTGGTGGTGAAAGCCGACGCTCTGATTAGTGAAGTGAATCTCGACAACGCCGAATGGCTCGTTTGCCCTGGAGGCATGCCTGGCGCAAGCAACCTTGCCGCCTGCAAAAAGCTCACCGACGCGCTCCTTGCCCAAGATGCTAAAGGCGAAAAGATTGCAGCCATCTGCGCTTCTCCTTCAGTGATTTTCGGACCTCTCGGTTTACTTGAAGGCCGCAACGCCGTATGCTACCCTGGCATGGAACAAGGTATGACTGGCGCTATCGTCGGCAACACTCCAGTGGCTGTCGACGGCAACATCGTGACCGGTAACGGCCCTGCTGCCGCAAGTGCATTCGGATTGGCAATCGTGAAAGCCAGCATGGGCGAAGATTGTGCTCGCCAAGTGGCAGAAGGTATGCTTTTCTTCGGCCTCGTATAAGCCAAGCTTTATCAAGAAGATATCCTTTCAAGAATTAAAGAATTAAGGAATTTTTGTCGCGACAGTGTACGGCAGTTTTTCTTCAATTCTTTAATTCTTGATTATTTTTTATTGAATTAAGGAAGAGTTTTTTCAGTGGTCGCTCGCATCACTAAAAAGCTTCAATTCTTTAATTCTTAAATTCTTGATTTTTTTATTGAATTGATTCTTGAAGAGAGTGTGTTAGAATCGGTAGCCGAGATTGAGTTGGGCATCGGCTTCCTGGTTGTTGATGTGAAGTTTGTAGTTATTGCTATAGCCATTGTAGCGATAGTTGATAAACAGTGAGAGCACATAGCGTCCCATAGGCCCGAAACTGAAATTAGTGGCAAAGCGGGCAAAAGCATTGACATGGAAATCCGACTTTCCGAAATCCGACGGGTCGTAGAATTTGGGATCATCGCCATAAAGTTTATTGTAGTCATTCTCTTCCTCAGCAGATCCGAAAGTGGCACGGTGTATCAAGTGCGAATAAACCGAAAACATTGGCACTGCCGAGAAATGAAACAGCAGCCTTCCGCCCAAAAGCGAGAAATTATAGCCATAGCCCACGCCCACCGATGCCTGCTGGGTGCGATACACATCTGTTCCTGCCAACAGAATGTCGTTCATCAAGTAACGGCTCTGGTAATAATTGGCATACACGAGCAAACTACCTGCGCTGCGCTTCTGCACCATATCGGCGAAAAGACCGGCAGAAAGCGAGAACTTATCGTGATTGAACACATAGTAACCTTCAGCGAAGAAGATGTTGATGTGGTGGTTTTCCGACTCTATTCGTTCGTCTTTCAAATCATTGACAATTTGCTTAATTTCCTCGTCGTCGGGATTTTCTTCTGCATATTTTTCAAATGCGCCAAGCATACCGAAACGCTTGGTTCCTGCCACCGAGCTGATGCTCTTGTAGCGCAAACGGAATCCCCACACCGAGCCATTTTTTGCCAAACCATAGCTGGCACTGTAGCGGTTACGAATAGGGATAGGAATTTCGATGGCAAGGCCTTTCCAGTCGACACCAAGTTCCATTTCGGCTTGATGTGTGTGGGCATTAATCTTATAATAGGCGCCTTCTTTGAGACCAGGAATCAGCGTGTTGAGTACTTCTGGGAAATAGAATGGAATGCGGTTGCTATAGTTTTGCCAATAGCCATATACGCCCAAATACACCTGACGATTCAGTTTTGGCACTGTCTGATACATGGTGTCGATACCCGAGAATTGTCCTTCCTCAAGTGTTTGGTCGATTTTCTTGAGAAATTTGCCGAAACCATGGTCCCAATACGAGCGAGGCTGTGACGCCTCTTTTGGTTCAGCGCTCAAAGGCGGGAGTTCACCAGCCGTGATGACAGGTACCACTGCACTATCACCCAACACCTCTTGAGCGCCACAAGTGAATGCAGCGAGCACGATGGTTATGAATGATAAAAGCAGTGTCCTCATCTATGTGTCTATAGTGAATTTATGTAGCAAAGCGCCACCTCAAGCCATCATGGCCAAGGAAGCGCTTTTGTAATTTTTGTCGTTAAACAGTGAGGCCAAGGCCATTCACAACATTAAAGTTTTGCAAATTCCTCAAGCACCTTATCTGCAATGGCAGCCATCTGCTCGGCAGGCACTTCCTTCTTGTTCTTAAAGTTCATGTCGCCTTCAGTGTTGATAGGGATAAGGTGGATGTGGCAATGAGGCACTTCAAGGCCGAGCACAGCCACGCCAATACGCTCACAAGGCACAGCAGCCTTCAGCGCTTTAGCCACTTTCTTTGCAAATTGCCAAAGCCCGGCATACTCTTCGCTCTCGAGGTCGAAGATGTAGTTCACTTCATGCTTAGGAATGACGAGTGTGTGACCAGCGTTCACAGGATTGATATCGAGAAACGCATAGTAGTTTTCGTCTTCGGCACACTTGTAGCTTGGGATTTCGCCAGCCACGATTTTGCTAAAAATTGATGCCATTACTGTATAATGATGTTTAACTGATTATACTCCGATTTCAACAATTTGGAATTGCATCTTGCCCACAGGAGCTTGCACTTCCACAATATCGCCCACCTTATGGCCAAGAAGTCCCTTAGCAATAGGTGTTGTGATTGAGATTTTTCCTTCCTTCAGATTCGCTTCTGTTTCGCTTACAATAGTATATGTCATAGAAGCATTATTCTTAAGGTTCTTGATAGTCACTTTGTTGAGAAGAGCCACTTCTTCGGTTTGGAGCTTGGTTTGGTCGATGATGCGTGCAGTAGCCACGAGCGACTTGAGCTCAGCAATCTTTGCTTCAAGCATACCTTGGCGCTCCTTGGCTGCGTCGTATTCTGCGTTTTCAGAGAGGTCGCCTTTTTCACGAGCCTCCTGAATGGCGCGAACAACGTCGGGGCGCTCAACACTCTCGAGGTATTTAAGCTCCTCCATCTTCTTGTCGTACCCTTCTTGGGTCATGTAGCTGATAGCCATGGTAAAAAAATATCTTATAAAATGGTTAGTAAAAGAAACGAAAGAATCTCAATTTGATGAGATCCCTCGCCACATATTCTGTCATTATTAATACGGTGCAAAGTTAACAACTATTTTTTATAGTATCAAATTTTAAAAGTGGAATTTCTCTGCATTTTCTACTTTATTAACCTTTTAGCGCGACCACTGTCGCTTCACTAAAAATGCACAAAGCGCCACCACCACTACAGTCACACAGATGGCTACGCTCGTGAGCCCGAAATGCATGGCCAGCATCACCGAAGATGCACTGCCGAGTGCAAGAAGCGTGGTGAGAAAGCTTCCAAGGGTGAGACGCAATCCGTAGTGCCAGCGATACACCACATAGATAATGAGGGTGTAGATTACATACCACACCATGAACGAGATGCCGAGCCCGGTGAGTCCCCAAAGGTGATAGAACCAAATGTTGAGCCCGAAACCGATGAAATCGCTCACGGCTTCGGTGATGAGAAACATTTTGCCATCGCCTTTGGCAAGAATTACGAACGCCATACACCATGAAAGGGTGCGCCACACCGTGCCTATCATACCCCATGATATGAAGGTGAGTATCACGTCAAACTCTGGTGCATAAAGTATCCACACAATGGTGCTTCGAAGCAAGATGAACAATGCCACAATCGGCGCCATCACCAGCATGGCCACCGTCACTTCCTGCGAAACGAATGCCGTGAGACGCAAGCGGCTCTTTGCCACTCGTGCCAGACGTGGATAATACTCCATACCCAGTGCTGTGAGCACAAGACCGGTGTATTTGTTCACCAGCGTGTAGCCCGCCTGATAGAAACCCACTTCTGCTGTGCCGGCCACATTGTTGAGCCACGCATTGAACACATAACCTGTGAGCATCGTAATAAAAATGCCCACGGTCATATATATACCTAATTTCACGAAATCTTTACCGATAGTGAAGGTTTCGCGAGTAGTGATATTTGCTGCTTTATAGTCTTTGTCACGGAAAATCCAAGCGAAAATCAGACACCCGGCTGCGTAGGCGATAATCGAAGGCACCACGCTGCCCTCACCCATATAATAAAACATCGGAACCGACAACACCAAGCCAAAGATTGTGCCCCACATCGTGGCATGAGCCAAACGCTTGAGTTTTGACAACCCCTGGAGCACGGCATGCTCACCATTGGTGATGGCCATAAACAGCAAGGCTGCCGACAAAGCCACAAAACCCCAAATGTGATTAGCATCGCCAAAAGTCCATTGGCTCAGCAAGGGAGCCAAGAGTATCGTGAGAATTGCCCCTGCCAACCCGAGCCAGCGCGACCAGCGGCGAACGGCTGTTACCACACTCGAAATATGCCCTTGCTCATCGGCATTTTCTTGCGCCTGCGAAATGTCGCGCACACTGCTTTGGCGAATGCCGAGATTGGTGGCGGTGTTGAGCATGTCAAGGGCCTGGTTGAACAGACCGAACAAGCCAACACCCACCGGTCCAATCCAAAGCGCCACAAGCTTGGTACGCACAATAGAGCAGATAATACCTATCATCTGGACACCGCCGAAGATGCCCATCGCCTTCATAGCCATACGAGAGATAGAACTGCGCTCTGCCATACGAATTGCGACTTAACGTTGGTTTATAGTGTGATTTTATATGAGTTGTATACGATTCCACGGCCACCCATACGCGACTTTTGCTGCACGAGGCCGTTGTTGAGCCACTTACCATGGTCTTCGTTTGAAATACCGAAATCAAAATAAGCATATCCTGCCGCAACCGCCTCGTCGATAAGATGGCGGAACAGCAATGGCAACGCTTTGATGCCTCTGCCGCGGACCGATGATGCAATATATTGGCTGTGAGCCACGGTGTGGGTGTAGAACATCACCACCCCTGACACAATTTCGCCATCGAGGGTGGCAGTATAGAGTTTAATGTTTTCGGGAAAGCGGCTGTGAAGCAGTTTCATTTCTTCCACAGTGTGAACGGGCATGGTTTCGTGGCGCTCTGTGAGCACTTCTTCCAGCACCCGCCAATAACCTTCCCAATCGTCACTCTCCCCTACTTTTACTCCAGCTTTGAGGGCTGCATTCACACCGCTTTTGTTGCCACGGTCGAATGCCATCGGCGCCGACAAAAGCACTGAAGTGGAAATATTGCTTTCGGTGAGCACGGCACCCGCACGAAACAGTGCGTACAAATCTTCCTCGGCAGGATAACGATGGTAGATGTGAGGCACAGGTTTGTAAACAATCGTTTCAAAGCCATTGCCCTTCAGCCAACTGCAAGCACTCTCCATCACCTCCATCATCACTGTGGCATCGAAATGCTTGAGCCCATGGAGCCAACTGCCATAAGTGAGGCCTTGATGGCTGTAGAGCGTGCCGCCAACAGCATTGGCGGGGAGCACAGCCACCAATCGGCCATCGCGATAGGCCATCAGCGAGTGGTCGGTAAAGCGGTCGCTATGATAGTCCATATACGGCCGTTGGTGCATGAAGGTGGCATTGCAGCACGAAGCCACAAATTCATCCCACACAGCTTTGAGGTCGGGGTTATATTTTTTGATTTCAATCATTCTACAGAGAACATACCCAGCAAACTACTGCCCGACACGCGGGTGTAGTTTTCTGGAATTTTAGTGTCGATTGTCACTTCTTCGTTCCAGGTGTAGCCGCTGTATTCAAGGGCAAGCGAAACCGACGAACGATTGATTTGTGTTGCCACTTTCACTTTTGTGGCGATTTGGCCAGCCAACGATGTCTTCACATCGGAATAGTCCACCGAATAAGTGGTAACCTTATTGGTGCTGGTGGCGGGAATTACTTCAAGCGACTTAATATGATAATTCTTGTCGAACTTAAAGTCGTATTCAAACCCCTTGTACTGCTCTTTCGGGCGAATCATATAGGAGCCGTCGACATTGGCAAATGTCACCATACTGCTCATGCCACTATTGAAAGTACCTTTCCCGAGTATGAATGCTCGCCCCAGGAAAATGTCTTGAAGGGTCGACACATTGATGGGAATGCCGGCAGTAAGGAGCTTTGCATCTTCAAGGATGTAACGCTTGTGGAGCTTGTCAATCACCAGCAGCGTGTCGCCAGTGATGATGAGGCGCCCCACTTCCATGATACCCATCGGACGTACGGAAATGTAGATGCTCTTGCCACGCTCCATGCGAATCTGCATCGACGATGACAACGATTGCGTGCCGCCTATCGACACACTGCCGCCAGCTCTCAAAGTGGTCCATGCGCCAAATGAATTGGCAATTTTAGTCACATGGCTCACTTGTGGAGTAGACTCCGCCTTTTTAGCAGTGTCGGTGAGCGTGTATTTCGGTGTATCGTTCACTGCTGCCTTATGTGCCCCACACGATGCCAACATGCCTGCGAGAGCCAGCATTGATAAAATATATTTTGCCTTTTTCATCATTATCAAATTCATCAATTTTCAGTTGTTTTGTCAAGTTGTTTATCCTCAGTTTCGAGTTCGGCTGCCAACTTCTCAATTTTCTCAAGCAATGATTGATTGCCAGCGTCTAATTCAAGCGCCTTCCTCCACTGTAGGAGTGCTTCCTTTTTGTTTCCTATGGCCATCAAAATGTCGCCATAGTGGTCGTAGATGTCCGACGACGGACGCTTTTCATTCTTTAATGCCGTCTCTATGTAGAGCTGAGCCATAGTGTATTCCTTGCGCTTGTAGAACACCCAAGCGTAAGTGTCGAGGAATGTGGGGTTTTGAGGCTCGGCCTGAATGGTCTTTCCGCTCATTCGCTCAGCCTTGTCGAGGTCGCGGTTGCAGAGTGTGAGGAAATAGGCATAATTGTTCATAATGCCCACATCGTTGGGATTCACCTCAAGTGCCTCGTCGTAGAGTGCGAAAGCCGCAAGTGTGTCGCCTTGAGCGCATTTTACATCGCCAATGCCACCCAAGAACATCGACCGATGCTCCACATCTGCACTGTCGACGGCTGCAAGCGCCTTGTTGTAGACTTCGATAGCCTTGTCGTATTGCTTAATATTGTAGTACGCCGGAGCGATATAGCCATAGAGTTCCGTGTTTTTCGGATTGAGTTCGATGGCACGGTCGCCTGCCGCAATAGCTTCTGGATAGTTTTCTGAAATGATGTGCAGAATCACGAGTCGATTCCATGCCTGCGCATCCGTAGGGTCGAGATTCACAGCATAATCCATCTGCTCGGCAGCGCCTTTCATATCGTCTTTTGCGGCGAGGTAGTCGCTAAAAAGCATATGAATCTGTGGTTCGAGCGGATGCTGCTGGATGAGTACATTAAAGAGATTTTCGGTGCGACCGGTTGAATCTTTTGCCACAAGTAGATGGCGGGCATAGTCGGCAAGCACATCCACCTTGCTCTCCACATCGAGGTCTTTCGAAACGAGCGCCTGATAGGTTTGCTTATCGTAGTTCAGCGAATCGCCGATTGCATTATAATATTGTGCTTTAGCAAGGTATGTTGCGCCATTTTCGGGCTCGTATTGCTGCGCTTTGTCGAGGTAGACAAGTGCACTGTCGCGCTCGCCAAACATCAGCATCATATTGCCCATTGCCAAATTGAAATCCACATTTCGAGGCGCAGTGCCCAGAAGCGAGCGCATCTCGTTGAGGGCGCCAATGGTGTCGTTGAGCGCCTGATAGGCACGCACCTTTCGAGCCAGCAGTTGCACCGACTGGCCTTGCCACAGCTGCACACTATCGTAAACCGCTATGGCGTTCCGGTATTCGCCCAAGCGGGCATAGGCATCGGCGATGCTCAACTGCGTTTCCACACTGTGAGGATTGCGCTCAGCCTGGATTTTCAGCACGCGGAGCGCTTCCTGCACCTGATTGGCAATCATATTGCCATTGGCATACAGCGAAGCCTCGTATTTGTCTTCGGGATGCAAGTCGACATGTTTTCGCATCATTCGCAACGACTCCATAAACGCACTGTCGGCAGTGTTCATGTTGCTCTTCATCAGTCGGCTGTAACCCAAATAGTATGCGATTGCCGTATTTTCTGGGTCGAGCGAATGGGCATATGCTATGAGGTGATGAAACGCATCATCACGCCCCATATTGCGTTGCTTTTCCGCTTCCAGAAACACATAGGCAGCCTTCACGCGGTCTTCTTCCGAGATTCCCTTCTTTCCGGAAGCCGACGATTTAAAAGCAAAAGGCAGCACCAATGCCAACAGTAGCAGTGCAACGCACGAAATTTGTGTGTATCGCTGGTTCATTTCCTAAATATCTGATAATTATTTAGTGCCGGTGTGGCCAAAGCCGCCAGCACCGCGTTCTGTTTCATCGAGTGTCTCTACGGCTTCCCAAGCCACTGTTTCGTGACGCGCAATCACCATCTGGCAGATGCGCTCGCCGTGTTCAATCGTTTGAGGCTCACTGCTAAGGTTCACCACGATTACACCGATATCGCCACGGTAGTCGGCATCAATAGTGCCAGGAGTGTTGAGCAGAGTGAGACCACGCTTCAGAGCCAAACCGCTACGAGGGCGCAACTGGCACTCAAACCCTTCAGGCAATGCAATCGACACGCCAGTAGGAATGAGGCGGCGTTCGAGAGGTTGGAGTGTAACGGGTTCTTCGAGCCAAGCGCGCAAGTCCATACCAGCACTTTGAGGAGTGCCATAGGCAGGAAGCGCATTCGGACTCTTATTCACTATCTTCACTTTGATTGTTTCCATATCTAAATTCTTAATGTTTTATTTATAATAAATAACGGACAAATGCCCATTAAATTGCGAATTTACAAAAAATCCCCCAATTCTACCCCATGCACACAAAATACTTTGCCAAAACTTAATATTTTCTCGAGTTTTGGCAAACAATAAGCTTCTATAACTTGCCAAAACTTGTAATTTTCTTGAGTTTTGGCAAACAATAAACATTTCCCATTATATCAATATTGATACTTTAGCTATTCAAATACAGCAACAATTATTCAATATTGACATATTACGCACATCTTTTTTACAAAGAAATATGCGATTCTTTTTAAAATATGAGGAAATTGCTCTTTTCTACAGGTTTTTGATGATTTTGGCGGGGTTGCCTGCGGCGAGGACACCTGAGGGGATGTCGTGAGTGACCACGCTGCCTGCACCGATGACCACATCGTCGCCAATGGTCACGCCTGGCACTACGGTCACGCCTCCACCAAACCACACATTGTTGCCCACCTTGATGGGCCATGAGTATTCCAGCCCGGCGTTGCGCTGCTCCACATCCAGTGGATGGCCTGCGGTGTAGAATGAGCAGTTGGGACCGATGAACACATTGTCGCCAAAGGTCACTTTCGCCTCATCCAGAATCACCATGTTTGCGTTGGAGAAGAAGTTCTCCCCTACTTCTATGTTGAAACCATAGTCGCAGATGAACGGGCTGATAATTTTGAATCGCTTGCCGGTGCGCCCGAGTATTGTGCGCATCAGTTCGGTGCGTTCTTTTGCTTGCGTAGGGCGAAGTTGATTGTAGTCGTAACACATGTTCTGCACTTCATTGAGGATGTCAAGAAGCGCATCGTTTCGGGTGGCATCGTAGAGCTCGCCCGACATCATTTTCTCAATTTCTCGTTGTGCCTCGGCGCTGATTTCAACCTTCTGATGCTTCATAGTCGCAATGTGTGGAGTTAAATATGATAGATGAATTTGCAAAAACTCGGTTCATGGCATCGCTGGCCACCATCTCCGATGTTGGTCCAGTGAGCACCTGTCGATCGCGAGTGATGACCCACAGCTGATCGGTGAGCATCAACGAGCGAGAAATATCGTGGGTGGAGAGTAAAACTGCCTTGTTCTGCTCGTGGGCAAGCGACGCAAGGAGTTGCATCGTTTCGATTCGGCTTGCAGCATCGAGGAAAGCGGTGGGTTCGTCGAGCACGATGATAGGTGTATGCTGCGCCAATGCACGGGCAATCATCACCTTTTGGCGCTCGCCGTCACTGAGGTTAGCCACAAAGCTGTCGGCTTTATGACTCATACCCACGCTGCTAATTGAATCGGCCACAATATCACGGTCGGCATCGGAAAGGCGACCCAGAAAACCAGTGTAGGGCTGACGGCCAAGGCCCACAAGTTCGGTAACGGTGAGGGCTCCAGCCTGAATACGTTCAGTGGACACAAGTCCGAGCAATCGGGCTCGTTCCGACTTGGTGATGGTATTGAAATCCACGCCATGCAAAAGTATCTTTCCCTCAACGGGTTTCGTGGCAAAAGTGAGTGCGCGAATCAGTGTCGACTTACCGGCACCGTTCTGGCCAAGAAGTGCCACCAGCTGACCACTTTCAAGCGAAAGATTCAAGCCGCTGAGCAGGGTTGTGGTTTGCTTTCCGTGGGTGTAGCCCACTGCAAGATTCTGTGTTTCAAATATAGCCATGAGGGTGTCAGTTGAAATATTGTATTTTACGACGATTCAAAATAATGTAGAGGATAATGGGCACGCCAATGATTGGAGTGATGGCGTTGATTGGAATCACACCGCGATCGCCTCCCACACTGAGCAAAGTGCAGAACAATGCAATGTCGGCTCCAGCAAGAATGGTGACAGGAATTAGGCGACTGTGATTACTCGTGGAGAGCATCAGTCGAGAAATGTGAGGCACCACCAAACCGAGGAATCCGATTGGCCCACAATAGGCTGTGACCACGGCTGTAAGTAAGCCCGTAACCATCAGCAATGCGATGCGGGTGCGGTGGGTGTTGATGCCTAAATTTTCGGCATATCGCGTGCCGAGGAGTAGCGCATTAAGTGGTTTCACCATCATCACCGAAAGAAGCAGCCCCACGATGATAAGTGAAGCAAAGAGAGGCATCTGCGCACCAGTCACGCCTGAAAAATTGCCGAAGCCCCATGCCACATAACTGTGAATGCCTTCTTCGGTGGCTACAGAGTTGAGCAATTGCACCACGCTCGATGCCAAGTAGCTGACCAACATACCAATGATGAGCAACATTGTGCTGCTTTTCACAATCGACGAAAACACAATAAGCACAAGCATCACTGCACCAGCGCCAATAAAAGCACCAACCAGCGTAGCGATATAGCCACCAATAGTCACATCGCCCATCATTTTACCAATTGTGCCCCCCATGGCGAGCATCACCACAGCCACACCAAGCCCTGCGCCAGTGCTCACACCCAGGATTGACGGCCCTGCGAGTGGATTGTTGAAGGTGGTTTGAAGCAAAAGGCCCGAGATGGCGAGCGCTGCACCAGCAAGTGCCGCAGTGAGAATCATCGGAATACGAGTGTCGCGCACAATGATGTTCCACGCTTCGTTGCCACTATCGTTGCCCACCACAATGCTCATCACCGCCGAAGCGTCAATGTCGACGGAGCCAAACATCAGACAGGCGCCCACCAAAAGCACGAGGAGCACCAAAAGCACTGCCACTGTGACAGAAAATCGATGAGAGGATAAATTGCCCATTATTTCAGATTGTAATAGAATTCGTTTTTAATGTCGGGGAAAAGGTCGGGATGAAGCACCGCTGCAAACTCGCCAAGAAGCAAATCGGGGTGGAATGGCACGCGCACGAAGAAATGCGACTTCTCGGTGTCGCACGCCCACACTTTCTTTTGCTTAAACGCCTCAAAGTTCTTATTAAGGTCGTAGTTGCTCTGCAAGTCGGCAAGCGTATTGATACCTGTCCACTTCACAAACCAGTAGTCGGCCTTTTGCGCCTTTGCCAGCACTTGGTTGAAATCGAGCGACAGGGAGCCTGTGCTCTTGTCGGCAGCCCATGGATAGTCGCCACCGGCATCGGCAATGATTTTCGCCATATAACTATTGCCACCTGGCACCGCCCAAATACCGCTAATCACCATTTCAGTGATAACCGACGGCTTGTTCTTTGCAGTAGCGGCCTTTTCTGCTATGCTGCGATAGCGGCTTGCAACGGCTTCGTAAAGGCTGTCGGCCTGTGCCGTTTTACCCAACAATGCACCATAGAATTTCATCCATTCGGCACGCCCCAACGGAGTGTATTCCAAATAGTCGGCACATTCAATAATGGGAATATCCATCTTCTCGATTTGTCCATACGAAGCATCTTGATACGGAGAAAGCAAAATAGCATCGGGCTTCATGGCAATCACCTTTTCGATGGTTGGCGACATAGAATTGCCACAGTCGGCAATTGCCCCAGCCTTAATGCCTGCGAGCACATCAGCATCGGTGTAGAAATTGGCATCGCATACGCCCTTCACTGCTGAAAAGCCACCCAATTCGCGCATCAAGCTTGTGTGTACTTCGCTATACACCAGTGCGTTTTGAATGGGCACACGCACCACCGTTCCGTCGGGCATCGCCTTTGGCATCGCCGAATCGCGGGGCACAAGCAGATAGGTGTGGAGCACCTTGCCATCGTGCCAGGGGCCTTGTATTGTAGCCTTCACATAGCCTTTGCACTGCTCCATAGTGAGCAACTGCGCCTGGCGCTTCTCCGCAGAGTCAACCTTCTTCGCACTGCCCCCACAAGCTGTGAGCAATAGCACGAGAAGTGTATAGAGGATAACTTGTTTCATTTCGATTTAAAATTTTGCCAACTGCAAAAATACTCAAAATCCGCGGAATTACGAACAATAGCCCCATAAAAACGAATCTGAAACTATTCTAAAATCAATATTCATAAATACTGCATAATTTTTGAATTTGGAAGGTAGTGGGAATTAATGTAACTTTGTAGTTTGAAATCGAAAATAAAACAAAATCAAATATGGCAAAAGTAATTCTTACTGGCGACCGCCCTACCGGCAAACTCCACATCGGGCACTATGTGGGCTCACTCCGTCGCCGCGTTCAACTCCAAAATGAAGGCGATTACGACCGCATGTTCGTATTCATGGCCGATGTTCAGGCTCTTACCGACAACGCCGACAACCCTGAAAAAATTCGTCAAAACATCATAGAAGTGGCTCTCGACTACCTCGCAGCAGGTCTCGACCCTGAAAAGTGTGTGCTTTTCATCCAAAGCCAAATTCCAGAACTCGCAGAACTCACCACCTATCTGATGAACCTCGTGAGTGTGGCTCGCCTGCAACGCAACCCAACCGTGAAAACAGAAATCAAGATGCGCGGTTTCTCTCAAGGCGAGGGCGAAGAAGAAGAGGCTAACAACAGCCAACGCAAAGGCCTGCCAGTGGGTTTCTTCTGCTACCCTATCAGCCAAGCTGCCGACATCACCTTGTTTAAGGCCAACTGCGTGCCTGCTGGTGAAGACCAACGTCCAATGCTTGAGCAAACCCGCGAATTGGTACACAGCTTCAACAGCACCTATGGCGAAGTGCTCGTAGAGCCTGAAATTCTGCTCCCCGACAACCAGGCTTGCCTCCGCCTCCCTGGCACCGACGGTAGCGCAAAGATGAGCAAGAGCCTCGGCAACTGCATCTACTTGAGCGACTCAGCCGACGAAGTTTGGCAAAAGGTGCGCGGTATGTACACCGACCCAACCCACTTGCGTGTTGATGACCCAGGTCACCTCGAAGGCAACTGCGTGTTCACTTATCTCGACGCATTCTGCACCGATGAAGACTTCGCAGAATTCTGGCCTGAATATGCCAACCTCGACGAACTCAAGGCTCACTACACCAAGGGCGGCCTTGGCGACATGAAGTGCAAGAAGTTCCTCAACCAAGTGCTCAACAAGACACTCGAACCTATGCGTGTTCGCCGTCACGAACTTGAGCAAGACATCCCTGCCATCTACGAAATTCTCAAGAAGGGCACCGAACAAGCTCGCGAAGTGGCAGCGCAGACCATGGACGAAGTGCGCCGCGCAATGCGCATCGACTATTTCAACGATGCAGAACTCATCGCCGAGCAAGCAGCACGCTTCAAAGCCGAATAATCACACATCAAATATCAAACAAAAATCCCGGTTGGCACCAGTCTCCCGGGATTTTTTGTCATTATTGGTGGTTGACGTTAGGGAATTTTGTATCTTTGTGGGATTTATAAATTCTAAAGACTATGATTTTAGGACTTAGCATCGAAGTTTGGATTACAATCGCCACCCTGCTGGGTGTGTTTCTTACGCTCCTCCTCACCAAAGTGAAGGCAGAAGTGGCATTTTTCACTGCAATGGCAGTGCTGTGTGTGACAGGAGTGCTCGACTTTGAGAGCTCATTTAAAGGGCTCGACTCTTCGAGTGTGCTCCTCATTGGCGTTCTTTTTATCGTGATTGCCGGCCTCAAGCATGCCGGAGCACTGGAGTGGATGGTGTCGCATTTGATGGGCCAGCCCAAAACACATGCCATGGCACTCATTCGCCTAATGGTGCCAGTGGGCTTGCTCAGTTCGTTCATGAGCAACACTGCCACCACCGCCCTATTTCAGGATGTGGTGAAAATTTGGTCGAAAAAGCTGAAGATTTCGCCCTCTAAGTTGCTCATTCCATTGGCATACTCGGCATCGCTCGGCGGTCTGCTCACCCTTATCGGCACCCCACCTAACTTGATTATCTCCAGCCAATTCGCAAAAGACACAGGTAAACACCTGAATTTGCTTGCACCATTCCCTGTGGGCATCGCAGTGATGGTGGTAAGCATCATTTTGGTGGTGCTGATGCGAAATGCGCTCCCTGTGCGCGAGCCAAACGATGCTCACGCCACTGATAAAGTGGAAGTGAAGGCCGACAAGCGTAAAACCGCCATTTCACTCATCATCCTCGCAGCCATGCTTGTGGCATCGTCGCTCAATATTCTGCCCCTCACTTCATGCTGCCTCATTGCTGGTGCACTGATGGTGATAACCCGCTGCTGTACCTCGGAGCAGGCGTTCCAAGAGGTGGACTGGCGTGTGATTATCATTTTTGCGGGTAGCATCTGCCTTGGCACAGCCATCCAGAAGACAGGGCTCGACCAACTCGTGGTGAAAAACATTCTGAATGTGAGCAACAATCCCGTGGTGGTACTCATCACCATCTGCGCCGTGGCAGCAACACTCACCGAAATGCTGAGCGACACTGGTTGCGCTGCCATGTTCTACCCCATCGCCTACAAAGCGGCAATCACACTACATGTCAGTCCCATCACTTTCATCATTGCACTGATGATTAGCGTGTCGAACAGTTATGCCACCCCAATCGCCACCCCTCCCAACATGATGGTGTATGCTGCCGGTGGGTATCGCTTCGCCGATTTCGCCCGCATTGGCCTACCCATGAAAGTGGTTACGCTCGCCACTGCCATTAGCATAACACTTCTCATCTATCCTTTGTAATTTCCTATACGAATATTAATTATCAACAATTATATCGAGAAACTATGAAAAGAATAATTTTCTCTTTATTGGCTTGCTTGATGGCTTGCTCATTTGCTTGGGCAACACAGCGCCAATACGAAAGCGTGGCTGGCGACCTTACCGCCACCCGCATCTACACCCTTCCTAACGGGCTGAAGGTGTATTTGAGCGTAAACAAGGACAAACCGCGCATCTCGGCGCTGATTGCTGTGCGAACTGGCTCGCGCAACGACCCTGCCGAGACCACTGGTCTTGCGCACTACCTTGAGCACCTGATGTTTAAGGGTACACAAAAGTTTGGCACCAGCAACTATGCAGCCGAATTGCCGTTGCTCGACGAGATTGAAGCACGCTACGAGCAGTATCGCAAGGTGACCGACCCAGAACTTCGCAAGCAGCTCTATCACGAAATCGACAGCGTTTCGCAATTGGCTGCGAAGTACAACATTCCTAACGAATACGACAAGTTGATGGCATCAATCGGCGGCGAAGGCACTAACGCCTACACCAGCAACGATGTGACTTGCTACACCGAAAACATTCCTGCCAACGAGGTGGAAAACTGGGCACGAATCCAGAGCGACCGCTTCCAAAACATGGTGATTCGCGGTTTCCACACCGAGCTCGAGGCGGTGTATGAAGAAAAGAACATCGGCATGGCGCAAGACAACCGCAAACTCTTCGAAGCCATCTATGCGCTGCTCTTCCCCACTCACCCTTATGGCACACAGAGCACCATCGGCACACAAGAGCATCTCAAGAATCCATCAATCACCAATATCAAAAACTATTTCAATCGCTACTATCGCCCCAACAATGTGGCCATCTGCCTCGCTGGCGACCTCGATTTCGACGCCACTATGGATGTGATTGAGCGCTATTTCGGTGACTGGAAACCTAACGAGAATCTCTCTCGGCCAGAATTTGCCCCTATGGCACCAATTACCGCACCTCGCGACACCACAGTGCTGGGCAAAGAATCTCCTTACATGGCCATGGCTTGGCGAATGCCTGCTGCCCGCAGTGCCGAAAGCGACACACTACAAGTGGTTTCGATGCTGTTGAGCAATGGCAATGCCGGCCTTATCGACCTCAACCTCAATCAAAAGATGAAGGTGCTCGGCGCTGGCGCAAGCAGCGACTTGATGACCGACTATTCTATGCTTTTCCTCTGCGGTATGCCAAAAGATGGTCAATCGTTACAGGAAGTGCGCGGTTTGCTCCTCGACGAAGTGGCAAAAATCGGCCGTGGCGAATTTTCTGAAGAACTGCTAAAATCGGTTATCAACAATGTGAAACGCGACACCTACAAGGCCGTGGAAAGCAACCGCTCTCGCACCGACATGATGGTTGACGCATTTATCAACGGTGTGGAATGGAGCGACGAAGTGCAGCAAATCAAGCGCATCGAGGGTATGACCAAAGCACAGATTGCCGACTTCGCCCGTCGTCACTTCACCGACCAAAACTATGTGGTTTGCTATAAGGAACAAGGTGAAGACCCCAACCAAAAGAAGATTGAGAAACCAGCCATCACCCCAATCCCTACCAATCGCGACAAGAAGAGCCAATTCGTGGACGACATTGCTCACTCCAACCCCACTCCAATCGAGCCACGATTCGTCGACTACAAGCGCGACCTCACAGTCAGCAAGACCAAGAGTGGCCTTCCTGTACTCTACAAGAAGAATGTGGAAAACGGACTCTTCAACCTCTGCTTTGCTTGGGACTTCGGCATTCAGGCCGACAAGCGTCTCAGCACACTCTTCAGCTATATGGACTATCTTGGCACCGACAAGATGAGCAACGAGGAATTCAAGAAGAAAATGTATGCTCTTGCATGCGACTATAGTTTCTATTCAAGCAATGAATATGTATATTTGCAAATCAGCGGTTTGAATGAAAATATGGACAAGGCCATCGCACTTGTAGAAGACCTCGTGAAGAATGCCAAACCCGATCAGGAGGCCTACGACCAATTCGTGGAACTCACGTTGAAAGAACGCGCCGACAATAAGACTAACCAACGCGCCAATTTCAACGCCCTTCGCAACTATGGCATCTATGGTCCATACAACAGCACACGCAACATCATGAGCGAAGCCGAACTCCGCAATGCCAATCCTGCAGAATTGCTTGCCATCATGAAGGATTTGCGCAACATGAAGCACACTGTGCTCTACTATGGTCCACAAGACGAAAAGCAAGTGATTGCCGCTATCGACAAGGGTCACAAGGTGGCAAAAACACTGAAAGATGTGCCTGTCAACAAGCGCTACAAGAGTGTACCTGTCACCGAAAACGAAGTGATTCTTGCGCCATACGAAGCAAAGAACATCTACATGATGCAGTACACCGACGAAGGTCGTGGACGCGACTACACCCGCCTGCCATTGATTTCTGCATTCAACGAATATTTTGGTGGTGCCATGAACAGTATCGTGTTCCAGGAATTGCGTGAAGCACGCGGCTTGGCTTATTCTGCTGCCGCCTACTACACCTTCCCTTCTCACAAGAGCGATACAGAATCGGCCTACACCTACATCGTGACTCAAAACGACAAGATGACCGACTGCGTGAAGGAATTCAACCACTTGCTCGACTCCATTCCTGAATCGGAGCAAGCATTTGAATTGGCTAAGAGTGCCCTCAAGAAGCAATACGCCACTGCTCGCACCACCAAGATGAGTGTGCTCTGGTCGTACTTCAACGCACAAAAATACGGTATCAATTTCGACCCATCACAAAAGGTGTATGAAGCGCTTCCCGGTATCACACTGACCGATGTCGTCAACTTTGAAAAAGCCAATATGGCTGGCAAACCTTACCGCTACATCATCCTCGGCGATGAAAAGGAACTCGACATCAAAGCACTTGAAAAGATTGCACCAATCAGGCGCGTAACCACTGAGGAAATCTTCGGATATTAAGCCCTCATTTATTGATAGAAAGTTAAGAAGTTAGATTTGAGTGCTCAGAAAGCGCTGGCACAACAAATCTAACTTCTTATCTTTTTCTTTTTTCTTCTGACCGACTATTCCTTGTCGCTCTCTGGATTCTTGTCCAATTCCTCTTTTAATTCATCAACAGACACACCAGCAAGTTCGGCAGCCCGCTTCATTGAAATTGAAGCGAAGTCGATTTTATCGACTGCCTGCGAAAATTTCTCATCAAACAGTTTCCCGTATTCTGGGTGTTCTTTCGAATAGTTGTCAAACAATTCTTTCAGCGGGTCGATAAAGTATTCAATATACTCAAGTTGCTCAATGCTATTGGCATTTTCTACATACGACACCATATAATCGCACAAACTTTTCACATCGGCGTCGACATTGCCCGTGGGCACTGGTTTTGGCACAGATTTCAGAGAATCGGCAATTTGCTCAACCACGGCAAACTTCAGCATCAGTTCTGTAAATTCGCCTTTAATGACTTCCATCTCTTCTCCCACATACTTCATAAACTCGTCGGTGTATTCGGGATGGCTTTCGCCATATTTTTCAAAGGGTGTTATGAGTTCTTTTGCAAGGTCCATCGTCGCGCTAAACTGGTCCACAGTGTAGCACTTCTTCATCTCAGCCCTCACATAGCCATACAAAGCCTTGGCATCGGCTTGCGGATTACCAGTGGGCTGTGGGTAATTATCAGATTGAGCAAACACAGGAGTGCTCAAAAAGAGCACCAATGCCATAATCGACAATATCTTTTTCATATTCATCTTATTTTCAGGAGGGTTTAAGCCCACCTTTAGTGTAACCATAAAATTCAGTATTGCCCCACGCGAGCAATTATGGCAACAAATGTACGAAAAAAATAACAAACCATAACCTCCCCACTTAATCTTGCTGGGCAAACGCTTCTAAATTTGTTTGTAAAGCAACGCTCAGCACCAAAAGCAATGGTTATTTACTGTCGAGAGGCGATTTGATTTCGCCCAAAATATAGTTGATTACGGAAGTTACGTCGGAGGTGTTAAAGTCGTTGTCTTCGGTGATGCTGCCGTAAAGATAGCAGCACTTGTCTTGCGGGTGTTCCAATATCTGGTTGATGACAACGGTCAGGTCCGAAACGTCCACCTTTCCATCCCTATTGGGGTCATGCTGCACGCGAATCATTTCATTGTACAGGTTTGCATCGAAATATTCATACTCCCCTTCACCATTTTTAAACGACACCAAGTAGCATCCTAGCACAGCACCCGAAAGACGCCATGACAAATGCACCACATCGCTATACTTACTATCGTACTCTCCAATCCCTTCAATAATACTATGCCGCGGTGCCCATTGCACAGCATAGCATTTCCGGTCTACAAGGAGGCATGGTTCGGTCTTCTCATAAACGATTTGCTTATCGGTATGATCCCCAAAATATTCCATCCATTCATGATAGAACTTGTCAACATCGTTGAAATCGTAAAGATGGGATTCTTCTGTTTCTGCATTATAGTATTCACCACTCAATTTATTGATATTGTCGTACCACCAATCAACTTGCCTCCCATACACACGCTTGTTTTCTTCTCTGAGCAGACAATGAGTGGTCATCTGATAATTATAGGGATAGGGATAGGGAGAATGACTCACAAAGTTCTCATCAAGCATACTATGGTGGCCAACACGCATCATCTTTTTATATTTCACCCCATTCACAGTAGAGTCTCCTGTCAAAATATATTTATAAGCCACCGTTCCTCTGGGGGAAAAATACACCCATTCACTACCTTCTCGCACAAGTGGAGTATAGTTGTCTTCTCCCCACTGGGCGACTGCATTTAAACTTGAAGTGAGCAATAGCAGAAAAAATAATCTTTTCATCACAAATTTATTTTTATTGTTTCATATAACTTACCGTTAACCGATAAACTAAGCAGATATATTCCTGTAGAAAGCGATGAAACATTAATCGATTTAACTGTTTCACCTATATTCAAAACATAATCAATTGGTTCAATACTATCCAAAACAGGGCGCAGTATAAGTTTCATTCCATCAACAGCAGGAACTCGAAGTTCTACATTTAACGCATCACAAGTTGTGGTGATGTTACTGAAATAAGATATAGGCTTAATACTTTTTGAAACTGAGGCAATTGCATTATCACTTAATGCTCTTACAGATAGTTTATAATACCCATTCGCATTAAGAGGTATAGCAAGAATGCTGTCATTACCAAGAGCATTCCCTTGCGAGTCACTCCATTCGCAAAAGACTGGCTCGTTGACGTTTGCCATTGACAACGTTCTGCCTCCGAAAATAGGGCCACCAATACCTACACCAGTCCCCCCTCCGTCATCAGCAACACCAGAATCTTCAATTTCGGGATTAAAAGGTCTGTCTGTGTTTCCCACATTCATTTGAAAAGAAGCCCCGCCTAACAAAGTTTCACCGCTAAACAATCCAATAGGCAAAAATATCGTTTTCGAATTTCTTGAACGCGATTCCACAAAAGAGCATGTAATCGTCAACGGATAAATTGAATCAACTTGTAAACCAGAAATCTCAATATCGTCATTGTCAACACCATTATGGACATACAAATTGTCATTGACCAAATATGTGATAGAGCAGTCATTAGGTATTTCAGACATGGCCCTTATAGAGAGTGAGCTTTCACCTGATTTTAAGGACAAATTTGTTTGAAATGTCGCAGAACTATTGGGTGTTGTGTTAGGTATTATATTTAATTGTGCCAATTTTGGATTACAGGCAACAGATTCCTGTGTTGAATATTCAAAGGGGAATCGTGACCAGTCATCATCTCCTACTACTCCAATTTCATCATTTATTCTTGCCAAAATCCCGATATTTAAAACGCCATTATTCCCTGCTGCCACATTACGTAATTCCATCGGCAAATGCCACTCATAACATAAGATATTTGACGACAGTGTGTCAATGGCTGTATTAATTGGTAATGATATTTCATGTTCTCGCCAAGAAGAATGACTATAGCGCAATGATGGCAATCTCCAATGAAGATGAAGAAATCTGCCTTGGCCATCATAATAATTATACCCATTGTTATTCAGCCTCACATAGACATATATAGTGCTGTCGTTTTCAGACAAATTCAATTCTTCAGTCATTTGATGTTCAAGGCCATCGTCACTGTTCCTTAGCCAGATGTCCGGACTCTGCCATGATACAGCACAAGCAGTAGCAGCCGATTGCCCCCAGTCATTTTCAAGATCACGGATGTGCAAATCTCCAGACAAGCGTGGCAATTGGTTAACGGCCCAAACTTTTCCAAAATCATTAGGACGGGAACTATACTGAGGCTCTGCTGGTGAAGGATGCTCCAACAAATTGTAAGGTTCTGGATATCCAACATTTGGCATACTTGCATAGTCATACGACTCCAGCAATGTTATATGCCCATCATAATTAGAGTCAGGATCCCCATACGTCATAGAGTATTGACCATTGATTGCGTTCGTCCATCTATGAATAAAATAATTATAAAATCCACAATTGCCGTTGCTGGTAGTTTTTTTTGCCGATGTTAAAATAATTCGGCCATTTTTACGAAGCAAAGGAATAAATTCTCCAGAAAAACAAGAATTGAAAATCAAGCATTGTGATGCGCATTGCACAGAATTAAGCATTGAATTCAACGTTTCAATATACATATCTCCATCCCATAATTTTATAAGTTCTGGATGTCCATCATTTGCATAGTCACCATGCAAATCAAACACGACAAGTAGATGTTGGTCAGGGCGAATATTCCAAGCCAATGAATCAAACAGTTCTTCAACATTAATCCATGTTGCCCCTCCTGCGAGATCATTTGAACCATCGTCATCTAAATCCCATGAGAATGGCAATGGAACATCACATGAATCTATTTCCGCGGAATGCTCAACACCGCTTCCAAAAAGAGTGATAATATTATCTTTAGGAATATGATACCCATTCCTCGCGACTTGATAGAAATACTTCATATCGTTGTAATACATGATATTGCTTAATCCATGCCCCATGTTATCAACATATTCACCCCCAATATAAACAATAACTATTCGATTTGTATCATTATTTTCAAAACTATTTATTGGAGGGAAAACTGAGTATGGAATAGAGTCAATGAAAATATTGGCGGTAGGTGGATTCATTTGTCTTCCAGTTGATGCTGTCGCTAATAAAGAAGAAAACCACCAAAAGATAATAATGAACAGATGTTTGGAATTCATAATTGTATCAATTTTCCACAAATTTACCAACATTTGCAATTTTTACAAAACAAACACAAAAAAAAATAACAAACCACAACCTTTGAAAAAGTAAAAAGCGCATCAAGATAGAGTAAAACACAAACACAATTCGTCGGAGACGGCGGATTATGCAAAACACCATGCAAGCGAGTAGAGCGAAGCGATACGAAGCGCAGCTTGGTGATATAAGCACACACACGCGCTGAATATTAAGCCAGATAAAATTGATGTTCTTTGTCACAAAGAATAAAGCCTGTGAAATCATGCATGTCTTGGCAAAACTTTTCTGAGTGCTCCGAGCGCTCATAGGATAGCCTTCAACATCAAACATCCGCATAGCCGAGCAATAATAACTGTGCAAAATTCTCCTTTTCCTCTTTAAGGGAGGGCTGGGGAGTGGCTCCAGATTCCGTTTTGGCATTGCAGCCGCTTTGCGAATTCCCTATCTTCGCGCCAGAGTTCTTTTACGTATTGACATATCAGTATCGTCTTAACTTCCCAACCTCTATACTATCATCTTAACTTCTTAA
>JAUNNJ010000113.1 GCA_030531495.1 Bacteroidales bacterium | reverse complement strand
GGCTCCGGGGTGGTATTTTGTGCTATTACGAGTTTTACCGGACAGCAATGATTGTGAGTAGAATAAGCGGTCCATGAATGCGAGCATGGCACCATTAGGGCTTGCGTAATACACGGGGCTGCCGAATATGAAACCGTCGTAGTTCTCGAGCTCTGCGCCTATCACATTCACCATGTCGCTGTCGATAGCGCATTGCTCGCTGCTTCTGCAATATCCACAAGCCACACATCCAGAAATCGGCCTTCCCCCAATCCATGATATTTTTGTATCTATACCGCAGTCGTTGAGTGATTTAGCCACTTCTTCAAGTGCTGTTGCTGTGCAGCCTTTCACGTGTGGGCTGCCATTGATAAGTAATACTTTCATTCTCATTTTAATTTGCTTTGCAAATATACGAAATAATGTGGCTTTCCTCCCGATTTTATTCATTATTTCTGCTTTAATCGTGCAAATTCTATCCAATTCTTTTAATAATGTGAAAAATAGTGTGGTTTTCGATACTGAAATTTGGAGAAGTAGGCGAAAAATGTGTATATTTGTAAATTAGGTTTGTTGTTTGCCTAAATTTGGCAATTGTCGGCAAATGGCAAATGGATTTGGTATTTTATCGTTTACAATTTTTGCTGTTCGTGCATCATTTGATTAAAAATAATATTGCTCGTCGCACACTCAAGGTGTTTGTTGCCTTGATAGTGTTGGTATTGTTGCTGCCCTTCTCGCTCTATATTCCATGGGTGCAGAATGTGGCTAAAGATTATGCTTGTGAATATGCAAGCGAGGCTACAGGCCTTGATATCAAACTCGACCGTATTCTCCTGAAATTCCCACTCGACTTGAGTGTTGATGGCTTAAGCGTGGTGGAAGAGAACGGCGATACGATGGCTCGAGTTGAGAAATTTGTTGCTGGCGTTGAGTTCATGCCGCTGCTGGATATGAATTTCAAGATAGGAGATGCCGAACTTGTGAATGGCTACTATCATATGCTCACCGCCGATTCATCTACCGTGTTGGCTGCACAAGTGAATTACTGCAAACTCCTCGGCACGGATTTAGATATGAACCATCAAGTACTGAATCTTCTGGACGGTGAATTGAATGGCGGAAAGGTTACTTTCACATCATATCCATATAAAGCCGTGGAACAACCCGACACTTCCGAATCTAAGCCTTGGCGTATCAATGCATGCCATTTGACATTGACTGACATAGATTTCACAATGCGTATGTTGCCAACTATCGACAAACTGCATGCCTACATAGCTAAAGCGGAGTTGAAGGAAGGCATTATTGACACTGGTGAACACACCGTTGATGCTCGCACTTTGGCAGTTGACAGTGCTGATGTGCGATATTATACTTTGAGCGAACGCGATGCTGCCATCTATAGCGAATTGCATCCGTTGCCACCCGATACGATTTCAGCCCCTGCCGACACTATACCGTGGACCGTGCAGAGCGATTCAGTTCGTCTGACTAAGAGCCATTTGATTTATGCTCAGCGTAGTGTGACACCTGGTGCAGGCCTCGACCCTAATTTTATCGAACTAACCAATGCAAATGTGTTGCTTCGCAATCTGTACAATCGGGCATCAATTGTTTCTGTTGATGTTGACCAAATTAGTGGTAAAGAACGCTGTGGATTGGAAATCGAACGTGCAAATGGTAGCATCTACCTCGACGACACCAAGGTGGATGTAAAGAAATTCCGTTTGAAAACTTTTTTGAGCGAATTCTATATCGATGCTCATGCACCATTCACATTGTTGAACGATAAGCCCACAGGTAATTTCTATATCGAAACCGACAATAAGATTGCGCTTCAGGAATTGTCGCTATTGCATCCTGCTTTACGGGCTACATTGAAGCCGATTCCTCAATACAATCCTTTGGCGCTGAAAGGCAAGGTACAAGGCACGCCTGAGCATTTGGATATCAAATCTTTCACAGCCACCATTCCGCGCTATCTCGATGCTACAGTGAGTGGTGTCGTGAATCATCCTCTTGATGCTAAGCGGCTGAATGGAGATGTCAACTTCGATGCCAATTTTCCAAATCTCAATTTCATAAAGCCTTTGGCACTTGATGCTGCCACCAGCAAGCAAATCAATTTGCCTCCAATGAAGGTGAAGGGACACGCGAAATTCGGTGGCAACAATTATTCTGGTGATTTGGATATGCGTTTGGCTTCTGGTAGTTTGGTAGGAAAGGGAAGTTTCAATGGCAATCGCACGCAATACAATGTGGATGCAAACTTCACCAACTTCCCAGTTCGTGCTATTATGCCACTGGCTCCTGTCGACAATCTCACTGCTCATGTGAAAGCCGATGGTCATGGATTCGACTTCTTGAAAGCATCAACAGCTGTGAATGCTGATGTGAATCTCGGTAGCGTGACTTATGCAGGGCACACTTATCGCGACATCATCGCAAGGGTGAATATGAATGCTGGTGATGTAACTGCCCGAATCGATTCCAACAATCCTAACTGCAATCTCTTTGTTGATGCACAAGGTAAGATTCAAGGTGAGCGATATATTTTCAACGTAAATGGCAATATTCGCGATTTGGACACCCATGCGCTCGGATTCACCGACTTCCCGCTTAATGGTAACGGCGAACTTACTGCGTTTATCGATTTTGATATGCGTACTAAAGACTGCCAATTCAATGCCGACCTCAGCCACATGAATTGGAATTACGATGGCACGCAACTTGTGAGCGAAAACACTGAAGTGAGATTCGTGTCGAATGCTAACACGATTGAGGCATTTGTCGATAACGAGGAAACCCACCTCGATTTTAAGGCCGAATGTAGTATCGACGATTTCATGAAGAGTCTTGACTTGAGCCTTGCCGAGATGAATCGTCAAGTGGATGCCCGCGCACTCAATGTGACAGCCCTTCAGGAGAAACTTCCTAAATTCTCATTGAAGATGAAAGTGGGCCCAAGTGGTTTGGTGCCTCGCTATTTGTCGCGTTATGAAATTGATGTTCGTGATTTTGATTGCGAAATCACGAACGACAGTATTCTCAACTTAGATGGCTACATACATCAATTCAGTATGGGCACTACCGCCATCGATACCATCACAATTCATGCTCACGAGCTCACCAACAAATATTTGAGATTCGATTTGCACATGGGTAATCGACCTGGCACTTGGGACGATTTCGCACAAGTGGATGTGCGTGGCGGTGCTAAAGATTCTATAGTCGACTTCTTGGTTGAGCAGCGCAACATCAAGAAAGAGATGGGATATCGACTGGGTGCACATGCCACACTTGCAGGCGAGAATATCAAAACGCGCCTTTTCCCAACACATCCTATCATCGCTTACCGCCAGTGGGAGGTGAACGAAGACAACTATGTGAACTTCAATTACAACAACAAGATGCTTGATGCCGACTTGCTGATGAAGAATTCGCAGAGTAGCCTGGCATTACACACCGAGCCAACCGATGACCCTACAAAAGAAAATATTTTCCTCAACATCCAAAATCTGAAAATTGAAGAGTGGTTGTCGGGAATTCCTACCTTGCCGAGTGTGAGTGGTACGATGGATGCTGATATGAAGTTGCTATATGATGGTAAAAATTTCGATGGAAATGGAGATTTGGCTATCAAGCAACTCTGTTACGACGGACAGGTTGTGGGCGATGTAAAACTCAATACTTCACTCGCGTTAGACCCCGAATCTGGTAGCACCAAACTCAATGCTGTTATGGACCTTGACGGATCTAAGGTGGCATTGGCTTATGGTGTGCTCAATGACACTACTGCCACTAATCCTATGGATGTGAATTTGAAGCTCGATAAGTTCCCCTTGCAAAAGGCTGCAGCATTCATCCCTGGCGGATTTGTTCGTTTGGGTGGTTATGTTGATGGCGAGGTGAAACTGAATGGTTCTACTGATGATCCGGTGATTCACGGCTTCGTGAAAGGCGACTCTGCGGTGATTGAATTGCCTCGCTTTGGCAGTAAATTGCAACTTTCCGACGATGTTATTCCTATCGACAACGGTGTGATTTCATTCAACAACTATAGTATTCTTGGCCTCAACGGTAATGCCGCGAAGATGAATGGCGCTGTGGATATCAACACCATGGATATAGATTTGCGTGTTAATGGCAAAAACATTCAGTTTATCGGCTCTGAACAAGAAAGCTACAGCGAAGTGTTCGGTAAGGGATTTGTGGATGTCACAGCAAATGTCAGCAGCAAAGAAAGCAATATGCACATTGGAGCAAAGGTGACATTGCTCACTGGCTCTAACATCACCTACGTGATGCAAGATGAAGTGGGCGACCTCACAGCCTCCAGTGTAGATGAGGATATGGTGAAGTTTGTCAATCCTGTCGATTCCACTGGAGGAAATCCATTGCTCACCACTGCAGCAGCCCGCACATCATCGGATATCGACATCGATATCGAAATCCAGCAAGGGGCTAAAATCAATGCGTTCCTATCGCCCGATGGCAAGGACCGTGTGAACATCGACGGCAGTGGTCGCTTGCGCTATTCTCTCGACTTTGCTGGAAAAGACAATATGGTGGGTGTCTACACTATCGAGTCGGGTAGTGTGCGTTACTCTCCACCCATTATTTCACAGAAGATTTTCAATATCAGTTCAGGTAGTAGCATCACTTGGAATGGCGATGTGCTCAATCCTCAACTCAACATATCTGGCGAGCAGGTGACAAGGGCGAGTGTTACGACCAGCGATGGAAAGGCAAAACTTCTCAACTTCTTCATCACTGCCAATATTGGCAACACATTGAAGAAGATGGATTTGTCATTTGACATCACTACCGACGATGATATGACGGTAAAGAATGAAATTCAGAGCATGACCGATATTCAGCGTTCAAATGCTGCGATGAATATGTTGCTCTACAACACGTATTCTGGCACCAACTCCGCTGGTAATATCAATCTCACAACCACCGGCGCTCTATATTCATTCTTGCAATCGCAACTCAACAGTTGGGCTGCAAGCACGCTTAAGGGTGTTGACCTCACTTTCGGTATCAATCAGTTTGGCGGCAATAAAGAAGGCTCTACTATGCAGACAAGTTATAGTTATCGCTTGTCGAAGTCGCTGTTCAACGACCGCTTCAAAATTGTGGTGGGCGGTGAATACAGCACTGCTGCCACCAGTGAACAGAATTTGAGCAACAATTTGATTAGCGATATTTCACTTGAATACAATCTCAACGATGCAGGTTCTAAGTATGTGCGCCTGTTCCGTCACACTGGATGGGAGAGCGTGCTTGAAGGCGAAGTGACAGAAATGGGTGTAGGTTTTGTGATGAAGCGCAAGGCTCCAACCCTGAAATTGCTCTTCCGCAACCCTAAACCATTTAAATTGTTGCCCGACTCCCTGAAAGTTGAGGCTGCTGATTCAACACAAGTGATTGAACAAAAAGAGGAAATCAATGAAAAGAAGTAATTACATATATGTGGCATTGCTGGCGATGCTTTCGCTCGTCAGTGTCAGTTGTTCCACCACTTCGCGCTTAGGGGCCAATGATGTGCTCTACACGGGTGTGAAGAAACTCAATTACCAGGAGAACAACAATGCAAAGATTGATGCCGCTGTTCAAGACCAGATTTTTGAGGCCATCAATGTGAAGCCCAACAATCCGCTATATTCTCCATACTATCGCACGCCTTTCCCTATCGGGCTGTGGGTATATAACCACTGGGACCCTAATTCAACGGGTATTAAGGGCTGGCTCTATAAGAAATTGGTGGCACAGCCGGTGCTCGTGAGCCGTGTGCGCCCCGAAACGCGCGTGGATATGATCAACACCCTCCTTCACAACAATGGTTACTTCTCTTCGAGCGCTTCTTATCAACTCAACTATAGCAGCAAAAACAATAAAAAAGCGAGCATCACCTACGATGTGAAGGTGAACGAACCTTATCGCTTGGGAGAATTGAAATACTTGAATATGGGCACGCCAGTGAGCGAAATTATCGACTCTGTGGCAAAGGCGAGCACCTATTTCCAGACGGGTAGCCGCTATTGTCTCGACTCGCTCAATGCCGTGAGAATTGAAATCACCAATGTGCTTCGCAACAAGGGTTACTATTATTTCAAGCCCGAATACATTGAATATTTGGCCGATAGTGTTACCACGAAGGGCGTCATCAATATGCAGATAATCAAGTCGGGCAATGTGCCCAATATGGCGTTGATTAAGTTCTTGAGCAATAAGGTGTATGTCACGGTGCAGAATTCTAAGGAATTTACCGTCAGAACCGACACGCTGGAGTTCCGTCGATGCACCCTCTATAAGCGTGTGCCTGTCAACATTAAGGACGATTTGATTCCCTCGTGCATCCGTTCCCGCCATGGACGCCCGTTCCGTGTCGATAACATGGACCGCACGCAGTTGTATTTGTCGCGTCTTGGCATCTTTAGCAGTATCGACATGAAAGTGGCTAATACCGATTCCCTCACTGCCGATGGCGACGGCTTGCTTGATGTGCATATCACATGCACTCTCGACGACCCTATTGAGGCCACACTTGAAGCACAAGGCACTTCGAAATCCAACAGTTTCATCGGGCCTGGATTCCAGGTTGGGCTTTCACATAAAAACTATTGGGGCGGAGCAGAACGACTTTCTGCCAAGTTGCGAGGCTCCTATGAGTGGCAAACAGGTTCGTCGAAAAGCGACCATGCGGTGGATATCAATTCCTATGAGTTGGGATTGGATTTGAATTTCGACATTCCGCGTCTCATCGCGCCTAAAATTGTGAAGCGTTCAAGCCGATATGTCAACTGGACGAAGTTCTCGCTGAATGCCGACTTCATGAATCGCCCTAACTATTTCAAGATGATACAGTTTGGCGGTGATATGTCGTGGGAATGGCATCCCAACCAGAAGTCGACCCACCAGTTGATACCATTCCGCTTGCGCTACAACCGCCTTTTGAGCCACACCGCAGCATTCGATTCTGCGATGATTTACAACCCCGCATTGGCGCAGAGTTTCAAGAATGTGTTCATTCCTGAAATTCAGTACACCTACACCTACGACAATCATTTCGGACCTAACAATATCACTTGGACTTCTACCATTTCGGAAGCAGGCTCCATTTTCTCTGGTATTTGGGCAATGTGTGGCGCGAAAGGGGAGAAGAAGCTCTTCGGTACGCCGTTCTCACAATTCGTGAGGGCACAGACACAACTCGTGTGGAACAGAAAGATTGGCTCGATGAACCTTGTGAGCCGTTTCTTGATAGGTGCTGCCCATGCATTTGGAAATTCCACCGAGGTGCCATACAGCGCACAGTTCTATATCGGTGGTGCCAACTCCATTCGTGCGTTCCCTGTCCGTTCTATAGGCCCTGGTCGATATGTCCCAAAAGAAATGACCACAAAGAGTTATTACGACCAGACGGGTACATTCAAGTTTGAAACCAACTGGGAACTCCGTTTCCCCATTCTCGGTTATCTCAAGGGCGCAATGTTCTTGGATATGGGTAATGTGTGGCTACTGAAGGACGATGAATACCGCCCCGGTGGGCAAATTTCGCTGAAGCATTTCTTCAACGATATCGCAGTGGGCACAGGTCTTGGCATCCGTTTCGATATGGAGATGCTCGTGCTCCGTGCCGATTTAGGTTTGGGCATACACGCACCTTACGACACCGGCAAGAGTGGCTATTTCAACATCCCACGATTCAAGGACTGCCTCGGCTTCCACCTCGCCATCGGCTACCCATTCTAATTCCGCTTAATCACATTACTAAATAGTATGGCCTGAGCGTCCATACAATATCTATTAATTATCATTGCTGTCCGGTAAAACTCGTAATAGCACAAAATACCACCCCGGAGCCCAGTAAAGACTGGCTTCGGGGTGCGTTTTCTAAAAAGTAAGCCCCCCTAATCAAAAAGAGAGAGTTGCGGCGGTCCTTTCTGCTCCTGACTTCGTCGAAAAAAAAGTTAAAATTTTTAAGGTGTTGAAACAGAATAT
>JAUNNJ010000144.1 GCA_030531495.1 Bacteroidales bacterium | reverse complement strand
AACAACTATGAAGAACAATGATTATTTTCTTGCCCTTTTTTCTGTTTTTCCAAGTTTCCGCAATAGTCGCGCACCATCATTGTAGTTACGGATTCCTCAAAGTCGTTGTGCGAGCCACCGCCAAGGCATTGTGTTGCCAAGCGCCCCAGCGCGTCATACGTGTTGGTGCAGAGTATGAAATAAAACATCTTTGTCGAAATTAAAGTAACTATAATAGGGGAATTGGCTAATCAATATACTGCAAGGTTCATAGGTTCGCACAGATATTTTTATTTGAAAGTGCTTTTTATTTTTTATTTTATAGTAACGACGCATCAAATCTATATCTTTTTTGCAAAGCCTTAAATATCCTGTATAATGGCCATTTGCTTCAATCAAAACACTGTTAGTTGAATCAATTAATTGATATCTGAAATCTGCAAAATTTAAATTGTAGTAAAACTTTATTCCACCCATAGATATTAAACAATGAATTTCTCCAGATTCCAAATCCGAAATGCAAGGTATTCTCGCAGCTACACGACGGGAACTCTTGTTAAAAACATCATAATATAAATCGATATACTCTTTAGAATCTCTGATGTGAGTCAGGTTTGTGACTACGCTATCAGTCATATCGACAGCATTAATCATCCCTTTATTCTGCTCATAATATTGTCTCATCACAGGGTTTTCGACATCCATTTGCCGACCCATTGATGAAAACGTTAATATCAAAACAAATGTTATCAATATAATATACCTACTCATTGTTTCTCCTTTTTTTATACAACTCGTCTACATTAATTGGATCAACATCAACACCGTAAACCTTAATCTCAAAAGATTCTCCTTGCGTGCTTCGAAGTCGTACCAGTCGAGGCCGTTCTCGCGGTCAAGTTCCTTGGCGCCGTATTTGCGTGATTGGACGCCTTCTGCAGTGGTGGCTGCCATAAGGCTACCGTAAGGATAGTAACTGTTCAGCTCTACCGGTTGGTTGTTTTGGTCAAGCACCACGCGCACATAACCGCGGTAGTCCTTCACGTAGAAGAAGTACCCACCATCATGCCAATAGCCGTAGTCATTATGAATTCTATCCAGCACCCCGTGGTTGATATAACCTGGTGGAGTGGACCATTTGCTGATGCGGAGGTCTGTAATGCAGTTGTGCTTCATATCCAGTATTATTGTGTATTGCAAAAGTAGAAAATAACTCGGATAACCTCCAAATTTTTTCGCGATTTTTTTTGATTATAGAATTGGTTGATTATTAACGAATTAAGTTGGTGCTGAAATTTTTTTTCAAATTTGTTTTCAAAACTCAGATAACCCGCCCCTCCCAACGACGCTAAACACACACGCCTCGCCAGCCACAAGTCGTCGGAGGCGGCTGATGATGCAAAACTCCATGCAAGCGCACGAAAGTGCGCGCAGCTTGGAGCCACAGCGCCCTCCCAAGCCAGAGCCTCGTAGAGGGTCGCTCGTGCCCCCACCAACACGCCTCCCCCCCCTTAACCCTAAACCTTTTTGCCGTTGCCATCGCCTCGCGAATTCCATATCTTCGCACCAGAGTTCTTTCACGTA
>JAUNNJ010000112.1 GCA_030531495.1 Bacteroidales bacterium | reverse complement strand
GATTCTTATAATAAAAAGATGCGGGATTCTCGAAATGGGAATCCCGCATCTTTTATTGTTTTTTATTACAAAGCAAAGAGTGCCAAAAGTCGTCGGCGACGGCAGGGTGTGGTTAACTCCCTGCAAGCGGTTGGGGTGAAAACTTTGGGATGGGTGGTGGTGATTTTGCATTTTTGTTGTATTTTTGTGGAAAATAAATGAATGGCAATATGAAAAAAATATTAGCAGTGGCTGTGGCGGCTTTGGCTGTAACGGCTCAAAGTGTGGCTTGCACGAGTATTATCGTGGGTAAAGGAGCGAGTGTTGACGGTTCGGTGATGTGTACCTATAGTTGTGATTCGTATGGCACATTCCATCCGATGTATCATTTCCCTGCTGCAAAGCACCAAAAAGGGGAGATGCGCCCGATTTACGACCGCGACAGCCGTGAATATCATGGCGAGATTCCAGAAGCCCCAGTCACCTATAATGTGGTGGGCAATATGAACGAATGGCAGGTGACCATTGGTGAAACCACTTTTGGCGGCCGTCACGAACTTGAAGACACCACAGGCATTATGGACTATGGCTCGCTGATGAATGTAGCCCTCCAACGCTCAAAAACAGCTCGCGAAGCCATTGAGGTGATGACTACAATTGCTGAAACCTATGGCTATAACAGCGAAGGCGAGTCGTTTACCATCTGCGACCCGAATGAAGCGTGGATTATGGAGATGGTGGGCTGCGGCGCTGGTAGTAAGAGCGTGGCTTGGGTGGCTGTTCGCATCCCCGACAATGCCATCAGTTGCCATGCCAACCACACCCGCATCCGCACTTTCGATCAGAAAGATAAGAAGAATGTGATGTTCTCCAAAAACTGTATCAAGTTTGCTCGCGAAAAGGGTTGGTTCAATGGCAAGGATGCCGATTTCAGTTTCTCTGCCACCTATAGTCCTGTCGACTTTGGCAAGTTGCGTTATTGCGAAGCCCGCGTATGGAGTTTCTTTAATCATTTTGCCGACGGTTTCGACAAATATCTGCCTTACGCAATGGGCGAAGACCCTAATGCTGAGCCAATGCCTCTGTGGGTGGTACCCAACAAGAAACTTGGCGTGAAGGATGTGCTGAATGTCCTCCGCGACCATTACGAAGGTACTCCGATGGCACTTGACGCCGATCCAGGGCAGGGCATTTATGAAGCCCCATACCGCCCAACGCCCCTTTCTTATGAGGTGGATGGCAAGAAATACTTCAACGAACGCCCGATTTCTACCCAGCAGAGCGCTTTCGTGTGGATAGGTCAGATGCGCGCATGGATGCCCCGCGAAGTGGGTGGCGTGCTGTGGTTTGCCAACGACGACAGCAACATGGTGCCATTCACACCTGTGTATTGCTGCAACACCGATGTGCCTGCCTGCTACAAGGAAGAGGGATGCGATGCCGTGACTTTCTCGATGGACAACGCCTTTTGGGTGTGCAACTGGGTGAGCAATATGGTGTATCCACGCTACAGCATGATGATGCCTACTTTGGCAGAGGTGCGCGATTCGCTCCAGAACGACTATCTTGCAAATCAAGCAAAAATTGAAGCAGAGGCCTTGGCAGTGCATGAGTTGAGCCCTGTGCAAGCGGTGGCCAACCTCACTAAATACAGTAACGAGAAAGGTGCGCAGATGCTCACCGCTTGGCGCAACCTTGCCACAAAACTGATTGTGAAATACAACGACGGTCTGTGCAAGACAGAGAAAGACGGTAAATTCCTGAAGAAGAAAGGCAATTTCAAAACGGAATTCACTCGTCCAGGCTATGGCGAGAAGGTGAAGAAATACCTTGTGGACCAGACCGGCGACCGCTATGCTATCCCATCATGGGACAAGAGCGACCACTAATAAACCATGACTAATGCATTAGAGCTAAATCTATATAGCGCCAATTTGTGTCAAAAATGTAACTTATAAATAAAATTTCAGTAATATTTGTAAAAATCTTATTTATAAATGAAATTTTTGTATTACATTTGCACGAATCAATTTTCAACATAAGTTATGGCAATATTAAGAAGACAAAGATATATTGATAAAATTGAAAAGTGTTTTGGCAAAGATTTGATAGTTGTACTCACTGGTCAGCGTCGTGTAGGTAAAAGTTATCTTCTCCGTTTGTTGAAAAGCGATAAAGAGTCGGATGAATCAAATCATGTGATTTATATAGATAAAGAGTTGCGGGAATTTGACCATATAAGAAACTACCAAGATCTGAACGATTACGTAGGCCGTCGTCTTGTGGATGGTAAGTGTAATTATGTGCTGATTGATGAAGTGCAAGATGTGGCTGAGTTTGAACGAAGCGTACGAAGTTTCTGTTCAGAGCCTGGTGTTGAAGTAGTAATTACAGGTTCAAATGCAAAAATGCTCAGTAGTGATTTGAGTACATTGATAGGAGGTCGGTATAAAAACATTTATGTGCAATCATTAAGCTACGTGGAATTTTTGCAATTTCATCAGTTGGCTGATAGTGATGAGTCGTTATTAAAGTATCTTGAGTTTGGTGGTTTGCCAGGCTTGGAGAAAATAGGGCTGGCCTTGCAGGATGTCAGAGAATACCAAAGAGATATTTACAGCACTGTGTTGCTTAAGGATGTGGTGTTGCGAAATGAAATCCGCAATGTTGTGTTTCTTGAGAATCTGGTCAAATATATAGCCGACAATACAGGAAAACTTATTTCTACTACGAATATAGCCAAATTCATGAATTCAACCGGTGAGAAAGTTTCCTCAACTTCTATAAATGCCTATATTTCACACCTCTGCGAAGCCTATATTATTCAAAAGGTGCACAGATATGACATACATGGAAAAAAACTTTTTGAAAATAACGACAAGTATTACTTTGAAGATAATGGTGTGAGAAATGCTTTGTCAGGTGTGACTCGTGAGGGTGACATTGAAAAAGTGGTAGAGAATGTGGTTTTTCAACAACTTGTGCGTATGGGCTATGAAGTGAATGTTGGTCAGTTGAGAGCTGGAGAAATTGATTTTGTGGCCACAAAACCCGACGGTAATCGCGTATATGTTCAAGTTTCGTATTTGATTCTTGATGATGCCACCAGAAAACGTGAGTTCGGAAATTTGAAAAACATAAAAGATAATTATCCCAAATATGTGATTTCGATGACCCCTTATGTGACGGGAAATACGGATGATGGCATCAGTCATATTTCATTGCGTTCATTTCTTACTAATGGTTTTAATTCTTAATCATTCAGGGGTTACCCTATTGATAGTTGGGTAGCAACAAGCATATCTATAACTGGTGGGGTGGGTGCAAAAAAAATACGGCAGAGTTTTATGGTGAAACTCTGCCGATTTTTGTTATGTGATATTTTGATGAATTACCATGCAAACATTGGATAGTCCTTCATGATGCTGTTCACTTTTTCGCGTACGGATGCGATGTTGGCAGCACTTTCAGGATTTTGAAGAACGGTGTCGATGAGTTCAACGATTTCCGGCATCAATTCTTCTTTTGCACCACGTGTAGTCATTGCAGGAGTACCGACGCGGAGACCTGAAGTTTGGAATGCACTGCGGTCGTCGTAAGGTACCATATTCTTGTTCACGGTGATGTCGGCAGCCACGAGTGCGTTTTCTGCCACCTTACCAGTGAGTTCGGGGAACTTGGTGCGCAGGTCGATGAGCATACAGTGGTTTTCTGTGCCGCCAGAGCAAATCTTGTAGCCCTTGTCGACGAATGCTTGAGCCATCACAGCTGCATTGGTTTTCACTTGTTGAGCATAGGTCTTAAATTCGGGTTGGAGTGCTTCGCCAAATGCCACAGCCTTGGCTGCGATAACATGTTCAAGAGGACCACCTTGCACGCCAGGGAACACAGCAGAGTCGAGCAACGACGACATCTTGCGAACTACGCCCTTCTTTGTGGTTTTGCCCCATGGATTGTCAAAGTCCTTGCCAAGCAAAATGATACCGCCACGAGGGCCACGGAGCGTCTTGTGGGTGGTAGAGGTGACGATGTGAGCGTATTTCAAAGGGTTTTCGAGCAGGCCGGCAGCAATCAGACCAGCAGGGTGAGCCATGTCGATCATCAGAAGAGCACCCACCTTGTCGGCGATTTCACGCATGCGTGCATAGTCCCATTCGCGGCTGTAGGCACTTGCGCCACCGATGATGAGCTTAGGCTGTTCGCGGAGTGCCACTTCTTCCATCATGTCGTAGTCGACCAATCCGTCGCTTTCCTTCACATCGTATTCGCAATCTTGGAACATCATACCCGAGAAGTTGACAGGGCTACCGTGTGAGAGGTGTCCACCCATCGCGAGGTTGAGGCCCATGAACTTGTCGCCAGGTTTCAGGCAAGCGAGGAACACAGCCATGTTGGCTTGTGCGCCAGAATGAGGCTGAACATTTGCATATTCGGCGCCGAAAAGTTTCTTAATGCGTTCGATGGCGATGGTTTCGCTTTCGTCCACGCATTGGCAACCGCCATAGTAGCGGTGTCCGGGATATCCTTCGGCGTACTTGTTGGTGAGGCAACTGCCCATGGCTTGCATCACTTGAGGACTTACAAAGTTTTCGCTGGCAATCAACTCCATGCCTTTTTGCTGGCGTTGATTTTCTTTCTCGATAATGCTAAAGATTTCGTTGTCTTGGAACATAATTCGATTCAGTGTTATTTGTTATTACTATTGTTTGTTTTCTTCTTCTTTTTTTGTACGCTCCACCCGAATTTGCCCAGTCGCTGTCCGAGTGTGTAGTATTGACCATGACAATAAGCCATGATGCCAGCCTTTTCAAGGCTGAATGCACCCGTTTCGGGGTCGATGTATCGGTCGTCGGCAATCACATTCACCACCTCGGCGATAAACATGTCGTGGGTGCCCAGTTTCACGATTTCGCGCACTCGGCATTCGATGCTCATAGGGGCCTCTTCCAAATAGGGCGAAGCCACTTTCACTCCTTTCACGGGGGTGAGGTTCATTTCTTTGAACTTATCGTAGTCGCGCCCCGAGCGCACACCGCACCAGTCGGTGGCGCGAGCCAAATCGCTTGTAGTAAGATTGATGGTGAACTCCATGTTGCGTGTCACGATTCCGTGGCTAAAACGCTCAGGGCGAATCGATACATAGCACATGGCTGGGTCGGAACAGATGGTGCCTGTCCACGCTGCTGTGAACACATTGTATTCTTCGGGCGTACTGCCACACGTTACCAGTACCGCGGGAAGCGGATACACCATAGTGCCGGGACGCCAATTCTGTTTCATATAGAATGATAATTTGTTATCTACAAAGATAGCAAAAATTTTAGGGATGGCAAAACGAATTATTCACTGTTGCGCTGGGAGGGGTGCCTACTTCTATAAAAAATGCATGAGCATGATGATTATAGCGATATAGAAAGTGGCAATGAGGAAAGCAACTGTAACGAAAGAAATCGTTTTCCAGATAGATTTCTTCCAGCTGAAACCAAACAACTGATGGATAATGATGCAGAATGCGCAGATAATAGGGGCGATTATGTAACTTCGTAAACAGACTAAATACGATAAAATGATGATAATCGTGCGCACGGAATGAATGTAAACAAGAGTGATGAACGACTCCGACCAGTTGGGCGTGTTTACGCTATCTCGGAACTTAGACTTGCTAAACACAAGTTTGAACGCCAGAATCTCAAACGGCAATTGGTAGATTACCTCGGTGTATGGTTGGTTTTCTATCCAATTGCTGATGGTGTTGAGGTGGTGGCTGATGGTGGGTCCGAATGAAGAGAACAACAAGTCCTTGAATTTGTTGTATTCTTCGACGTCGATATGTATGTTTGTGGTGAAAATTTCGTTATATAAAAGATAGTGAACAAGCCCAAGTATAATGAAGAGGATGATGAATATCTTAACAGGGGTGACATACATTCTGCGTCGACCATGCAAATAGTCGTTAATCATGTGGCCCGGACGCACGCAAAGGTCGGTGATGGTACGCATGAGGGCATTGTCGAGTCGAGCGATGCTGATAAACGATTCGATGAAAGTGGTTTTCAGCGTGAATCGCTTCGCATTGCCATTTTCTCCGCAGTGGGGGCAGAACTTTCCAAAGAAATCGTGTCCGCATGAAGGACATGTGTGGAATTCCATATCAGAAAGCGGCACTTGTTTACCTTCTTTCTGATAGGTGCGGATGTCATGAATATGTCGTTGGATTCTTTCTTTCATAGAACAGTTTTGCATCAATTTCGGTGCAAAGATATGAAATGTTTTCTGTTAATAAAAATCCACATCAGCAAAGGATGTAATTCGCCTTTGGCCGACATGGATTTTTCTGATATGTTTTTTAGCGCTAATTGATAGCGGAAAAGGGCGGGATTATTTCAGTGTGATTTCGGATGCGGGAGCCACACATTCACAGAAGTGGCAGCGGAGCAAAAGTGGGGAGTTGGAAATCACTTTGAAGTTGGTGCGCATAGGCTCGTTGTTGCTGATGCACTTAGGGTTAGGGCACTTCACGATGTTGATGAGTGTTTCGGGAAGCGACACTTGGCGTTTAGCTACCACGTCGTAGTCCTTGATGATGTTGATTACAGCAGTGGGTGCAATGAGCGCAATGCGATTGAGTACTTCTTCGGGATACTCAATATCGGCAATCTTGATGATACCTTTTTTGCCCATTTCCGAACTGTCGAGGTTGAAACCGATGGTCACATTGTTGGTGACAGTGCGTAGGCCGAGAAGGTCGACCACTTGGAAGAGCGATTCGCTTGGAATGTGGTCAATAACTGTGCCATTGCGAAGAGCGGCAACTGCCAATTCTTTTTTATCTTTAACCATAATAGAGGGATATTTCTTTTGTTTGTTGCGATTTATTCAATACCTAAAGCACGGCAGAGGATTGCCTGGCGTGCATACAGACCATTTTTTGCTTGCTGGAAGAAGTAAGCTTTTGGGTTGTCGTCCACATCCTGGTCGATTTCGGTGATGCGGGGCAGTGGGTGAAGCACCTTCAGGTTTGGCTTGCTGTTGGCGAGCATTTCGTTGTGGAGCGTGTAGAGGCTCTTTGTGCGTTCGTATTCAAGCACGTCGGTGAATCGTTCGCCTTGCACGCGAGTCATGTAGAGAATGTCGGTTTCGTTGATTACTTCTTGAGAAAACTCAGTGGTTTCGTGATATTTTATGCCATGCTTATCGCAGAATTTTTTGTATTTATCAGGCATCTTGAGTTCGTCGCATGCCACGAAATTGAATCTTGGATTCCAGAAATGCATAGCTTCAAGCAACGAGTGCACAGTGCGTCCATATTTGAGGTCGCCCACCATGGTGATGACCTGGTTGTCGAGTGTGCCTTGAGTTTTGTAGATGCTGTAGAGGTCGAGCATGGTTTGTGATGGGTGCTGGTTTGCACCGTCGCCAGCGTTCACGATAGGCACTGGTGAAATTTCGCTGGCATATCGTGCTGCACCTTCAAGGTGGTGGCGCATCACAATCACATCGGCATAGTTGCTTACCATCATGATGGTGTCTTTCAGCGTTTCGCCTTTCGATTGGCTACTTGTTTTTGCATCGCTAAATCCGATTACTCTACCGCCAAGACGATTCACGGCAGTCTCGAAACTTAAGCGGGTGCGTGTAGATGGCTCGAAAAACAGCGTAGCCACCACTTTGCCTTCAAGGATTCGCTGGTTAGGGTTCTTTTCAAATTCGGCAGCTCTGTTGAGCAAACCCACAATTTCTTCTTTGCTGAGGTCGGAAATTGAAACCAAACTTTTTTTGTCCATAGATTAGTATATTGAGTAATTAAATTCCTTGTTTCAAAAAAAATAGTCAATCGTGCCACATTGGCCACCGACTGACTAAAAATTTGCAAATAAAAAACAGAAACGACAATTTTGGGAGCGAAGATGATTCTCTCGCCAAGCAAAAGGTGCCTGGCACAGCTTACAATTATGCATTGCCCCACGTGTCATTTCGGAGAACAAAGTTACGTAAAAATCTTGAATATCGTGTGCGAATGTTGTGAAAATTATCTCAAAAAGTTGGCAGATTCACGGCTCTTTCATTTAAGATAAAAGTAGAGACATAGTATCCCTTACCCGGTTC
>JAUNNJ010000111.1 GCA_030531495.1 Bacteroidales bacterium | reverse complement strand
ACTTCTGCATTCCGCTTCTTGCAACGAACTCTTTTCCGCAGAATGCGCACTTTCTGATTGTCTTCATTTTGATGCGATTTTGATGGTTTTACACTCGTTTCGTGTATTTCCACCATTTTGTCAATCGTGATGCACTATCGTCAACCTATGTCAACTCATTCCGCATCGTCACGATTTCCGAAGATATGACCGCATTCTTGTCTTCGCTTGTTCACTCATGTAAACGCTTGTCAACTGAGTCCGCAAAGTGACAAAAAAATAGCTCCTCACATTCTCCGCGGTAGAAATACGTTGCAAATTTAAGCGGAAAATCGGGAACCACCAAATATCAGATTTGAAGTGTTAAAATTTAGAAAGTGCTGTGTTTCAGTATTTTATTATTTCTTGGTATTAGTTGTTATCAGTTGTTTTGGTGTGGTTACATACATAGTAGTTTGCTTGTCAAATAGAAAAACTTAATTTTGCGCCAGAATCCTTTATATTTGGTTTTGTAAAGAAGCGGGGCTGTTTTGTTATGATACAGCCCCGCTTCTTGATATAATAAATAGATTCTTATTTTATAGGAGAAAGTGCTGGTTTTGTACTGGTAGAGTTGTTGTATCCAGGCTCTGTATTATCGTTGGCCGCTGCGGCTTGGATTACATGGAGAGTGAGGGCATTACCATTGTCTTTTACCGTTAGTGTACATTTTCGTTCATCTTTGGCGGTGTTTGGCTGTGCACTTATTATTATACTTAAATTTTCGTATTTAGTGGTCACTTTAAGCCATGAAGGTGTGGATGAAACAGTAAAACTTTCTTTCATATATTTTGATACAGAATATGTGATTTCACCCCCATTCTCTGGTAGAGAGCAAGTATCTTCATATTTTTGATAAACAGGAGGCTCTGGCTCATTATTGCCAGGGCATGATGTCAACATTAGACAACTAATGATAAGAAGTATATAAATCTTTATTTGTTTCATGATTATTTTATTTTGTAATTAAAACTTTTATTCCATTATTAATGTAAATGCCGGGGGATGACGGTTTGCCCGTGAGACGATGGCCTTGTAAGTCATAATATACTGAATGATGGTCATCTGTTTGAATTAAATCTTCAATGCCAGAGGTGTTAATTGGTATTATTGGACTTAATGCAATTGTGGTTGACGGAAGTGCTAGCCAAGCCTTGTGCGCATCAATACTGAATGCTGCACCATTGCTTGCCCCCCAATACCAGCCAACTACATTTCCAAAATTTGCCTCCCCGTATGACAACTTATAGTAAGAATTGTTACCTACTGTTGAAGTTGTTGTCGCATCATCACTACCATGCAAATAATTAATGCCCGAATATGTTTCTGTGCTTTCTGATGAAACAAGTGTGAAGGTTCCGGCTCCTTTTGTGTCGCTAACCAGCATAACTGCCGTACCTGCAGGAATGACGCCATCGGAAGATCCATTGGCAATAGTTTTATATGTCAACTTATTGCTTACGTAGTCGGTGACAATTTGCGCTGAAAGCCCTTTGGGTAATATATAGGCCGTTTCTGAACTGTAGAATGTTGCATATCCCGCGCTTGTGATGGTGACATTGAATGTGGTACTCTGTTTCTTGACTGTTACAGAACAAGTTGCACTGATGCCGCTGCCATCGTTCGCTACACATGATATTTGAACAGTTCCAGGAGACATTGCTGTGATAAGGCCTTCGGAATTAACAGTTGCGATGTCTGGATTACTTGAAGACCAAGATACGCTTTTGTTTGTCGAGTTATCAGGAGAAATAGTAACTGATAGTTGTTTCGTGTCACCTACAAATATATCTAAGGATTGTGGTGCCAAATTGATTGATGAAACTAATATTTCGTTAAGTTCCGCATCCCCAATTATATTGAAATTATTCCAATGTTCCCTTGATTTGTATACATTAACACAACTTGGAAGGACATGAAGAGTATCATATTTTGTAAATGATTTTGATGTGATTATTGGTGGTGTAGAAGAATAGCTTGTTACTGAAGTTAGATTTTTACATTCGGAAAAAGCCTCATGGCCAATGCCTATGGTCGATTTTCCGATGGTTACAGACGATAATTTAGAACAGTTGCTAAAAGCTCTATTTCCAATTTTTTTTACACTGTTGGGTATTTCAATAGATGTTAGAGCGTCACAACTCTCAAATGCATGATCCCCAATTGATGTTATTGAATTTGGTATGATTACAGATGATAAATCATGACAATCATAAAATGCTTGTTCATCAATACTAGTCACAGGAAATTTCCACCCATTATATGTGACTGTTGCTGGTATGTTAACTCGTCCTTCATACCAACCGCCACGTAACTCTGGCCCATATGTTACTTCGGCGTAGACTTGGTTGTATTTATTATCTTTAGGGCCGATACCTTCATAATATGTTTTTTCCCCCCCCCAACCGGTTTCCTCAAAAAAATTATAATACACGCCATCAATAAGCCATGGATGTACGTGGTGCCCGTCGTTGTAGCTTTGTGCTTGTGCAAACAATGGGACTAATAACAGTAGTAATAAAATAGTTTTTTTCATATTTCTCATTATTTATTTTTTGTTTTTTATCTTTGATATATCCCTGATATTCCCTGATTTGTCGCTCTTGAAAATCCTTTCAGCGTCAGTTCCTGATTGAATCTTCATCGAATTGAAGTGCTTAATTGCCGCTTTGATTCCACCAACAGCTGTTCTCAAATTGTCAGCAACTTCTTCAGATGTCAGACAGTCTGCTATTATTTGAATAATGTCTAGAGCAATAGGTATGGCTCTACTTGCATTAGGATTCTGAGCTGCATCAGCAAGGTCTATATTTAACTCCGTAATGTCAAAAATTAGGTTTATATTAATGCTCCCCTTTTCTATACTCTGGATTTGAGTTGACTCGGTGTAGTCTCGAGATTTTCCACCAATTCTTTTAGCGAGCTCGTGTTGATAAATCAAACGAATACCTGATAGTAGTTTTTCTAAGTCAATACATCTGATAGTCCCGTCATATTCGATTGTGATTTTGCAACCGATTTTGTCCGTTGGGAAGTCTGGGTTTTGCTGAACATTATAATTCATACACAAGAAGAAAAAACAAAGCCATATAAGCCTGAAATATGGCAAGATTGTTATAATGTTTTTCGCTACAAAACAAAAAAACGCAGGCTTCCATCTCTACCCGTCTGCAGCTGAGGCCCTAGGATAGCCCTTACCAGTAGAACGTGTAGAGTGTCTGCCTACGCCGTATGTTGCACGTATCTCATGAAAAGTGTGCTTTTGAGGATATGGAATACCCTCTTGTGCACACTCCGAGATACACGTTGTGCATACCCGTAGCATTCACTTCTGCCGTTGTTCCTGACTGGTAATTGAAATTTCCTAGGTTTCAGCTTGCCATAGAACAAAGCATCGATGACGCTTTTATGTCATGTAGTGTCCCAGCCCAGCCGCGTTTCTTGAGGAGAAGCACAGCGTAGGCAACAACATACAAAATTAGTGATTTTCCTAATAAATACAATAGGAATGAGTCGTTTTTTGGTTTTAGTGCAAAAAATCAAATATTTTTCGACAAATTTTCTTTAAGATTATTTGTGAAAACCTTGTTTTGTTAGTAACTTTGCCCACGATAAAAATACTCGCATCGCCTCAATCAGGTTTTTATGTGGGTAATGTCTTTTTGAAGAATGCGGCTGGGCCGTGTAGAAGATAACAGAACTCGCTTGCATCCCACAAGAACTGCAGGCGGGTCATTTTTATTATATGAATCAGAAACCGAGAACGATAGAAGAACAATTATTGAAACTGAAGAATCGTGGGATGATATTCCGTGACGAGTCTTTGGCTATTGACTACCTATCAAGGATTAGTTATTTCAGATTGATGTACTTCTGGGTTGATATGCTCGATCGGGATACGGATGATTTTATAGAGGGCGTTTGTTTTGAGAATGTTGTTGAAAGGTATGAATTTGACAAATCACTGCGACAAATTCTCTTCAATGCTATCGAAACCCTCGAAGTAGGTCTTAGAACAAAGATTATCACAAAGCTGTCTCTTGCTACAGGTACAGGACTGTGGTATTTGGATGAAAATCTTTTTGAGAACAAAGAGTATCACAGGGATTTTGTACTCGACTTGAAATTTGAGTTTGCAAGAAGCACTGATCCGTTTGCACGCGACTTTATCATAGACCATCGTGATTGGGTAGAGAATTCTTTTGAAGGGGACAATCCTGATGCTTGGATGGCTTTTGAGACTGCCACTTTCGGCACGTTGTCAAAAATGTATAAGAATCTCAAAGCACAGTCTCCGCAGCGTTCTGCTATTGCTACTGATTTTGGCCTGTATTCCTCAAAGGAGTTGTCCAGCTGGCTGGAGGCTATTTCTGTGTTGCGAAATGTCATTGCTCACCATTCCCGACTTTGGTATAGGATATTTGCCAAAAGACCCGTATCCATTAAAGGACATCGTGACAAATGGTTGAATCATGAAATGACAGAGAATCAACGGAAACGTGCCTTTGGAGTAATATCTTGTCTGCTCTATCTGTGTAATGCAATAGACCCAAACAATACATTGAAGCGCGATATCATTCAACTGTTTGATTCACATCCAAATGTGCCTATTTATATGTTGGGCTTCACTGGTGATTGGAAACAAAGTTTGTTGTGGAAATAATTTTATAATAATAGTGTTTAAAGTCAAGCGTTTCGTGCGTTTCTGAGATAAAAATTAATAGTATTTGGAACAGTTTTTCAACATATTCTTTGAGCACTCTTCGTTGCAAGCGGTGGTTCTGCTTGCTTTGATTTGCGCCTTTGGCTTGACGCTGGGAAAAATCCGGTTTCGTGGAGTGTCGCTCGGTGTCACCTTTGTGTTCTTCGTGGGCATTCTGCTCGGTCATTTCGGGCTTTCTATCGATAACGATGCTTTAGGATTTGCTCAGGATTTCGGTTTGGCACTATTTGTGTATGCCCTCGGTGTGCAGGTGGGCCCTGGTTTCTTCAGTTCGCTCCGCAAGGGCGGGGTGTCGCTATCGATGCTTGCCTTGCTGGTAGTGGCTTTGGGCACCGTGTTCACCGTGCTGATGCCTTCGCTTTTCGGAATCCCATTGCCCGATGCAGTGGGTGTGATGTGCGGTGCCACAACCAACACGCCTGCTCTCGGTGCTGCTCAGCAGACGCTCGACCAACTCGGCCAGCCTACCAGCGGCGCAGCTTTGGCCACTGCGGTAACTTATCCGTTGGGCGTGGTGGGCGTGATTTTGGCTTTGCTGCTGATGCAGAAAATATTAGGCCATCGCGGCCATATCAATATCGCTCCTGACCAACCCGAAGACGGCACATTTGTGGCGGCCTACCATATCAATAATCCTGGCGTGTTTGGAAAGCGAATTGGCGAATTGGCGGAAATTTCTCACGAGCAGTTTGTGATTTCGCGCCTGTGGCACGACGGCAAGGTGATTATCCCTTCAAGCGAAACTGTGCTCAATGATGGCGACCGCATTCTTGTAATAACCAACGAAGCTGCCAGTGCGGCAATGACCATTCTCTTTGGCGAACAGGAACAGACTGACTTCAACAGCGACAAGGTGGATTGGGATGCAATCGACAGCCGACTGATTTCGCGCCGCATCGTGGTGACCAAGCCCGGTATCAACGGCAAGCGGTTGGGGGCGCTTAAATTGCGCAATCACTACGGTGTGAATGTGACTCGCATCTACCGCAGTGGTATGAAACTCCTTGCCACTCCCGATTTGCGTATCTTGCTTGGCGACCGTATCACCGTAGTAGGGGAGGAGGCTGCTATTAAAAATGTGGAAAAATTTATGGGCAATATCGTGGCCGATCTCGATGAGCCCAACTTGATATCAATCTTTATCGGTTTGTCGGTGGGTCTTTTGCTCGGCCTCATTCCCATTGCGCTGCCGGGTATATCTGCTCCGGTGCGACTGGGCTTGGCGGGCGGACCAATCATTGCCGGTATTTTGATGGGTACATTTGGCCCTCGCCTGCACATGGTCACCTATACCACACATAGTGCTAACCTGATGATGCGTCGCTTGGGTCTGTCGCTCTATCTGGCTTGTCTGGGCTTGCATTCTGGTGCCGACTTTTTCACTACGGTGATGCGCCCCGAAGGTGTGCTGTGGATTGTGTCGGGCTTCGCTCTCACTGTAATTCCAGTGCTCATTGTGGGCTATGTGGCGCTGAAGTTGGGCCGCCTCGATTTTGCCACTATCAGCGGCATGCTCTCTGGCGCAATGGCCAATCCTATGGCGCTCGACTATGCTCGCGACACCCTCAAGAGCGACCGCGCATCGGTGGCCTACACCACTGTGTATCCCCTCTGTATGTTTTCCCGTGTGATTTTAGCACAAGTTATTCTATTGCTGTTTCTTTGAATGAATACACATTAATATTACAAAATAAAACAATGGAAAAAAGATTACTTAGCACATTGATTATCGTTGTAGTGGCTGTGTTGGGCACAGTTGCTTCGACTGCTCAAGACAAATGGACTGGCATCGCAAGATATGCCGCCGACAATGAAAAACTCCTCGCTGCACCATCCGATCCTGCTCGAGTGGTGCTTATAGGTAATTCCATTACCGACAACTGGCCAAAGTATCGCGCTGATTTTTTTGCGCAGCACCCCACATTGGTGCCAAGAGGCATCAGCGGTCAGACCTCCTATCAGATGCTGGTTCGCTTCCGCGAAGATGTGGTGAATCTGCATCCAAAGGCTGTGGTCATCAACTGCGGTACCAACGATATCGCTGAAAACGGTGGCATCCCTTACTGCGAAGACAACACCATGGGCAACATCATGTCGATGGTGGAAATCGCGAAAGCCAACAAAATCAAAGTGTATCTTTCTTCGGTATTGCCCTCGAAATGTATGTATTGGGCATCCGACAAGACCAACATACAGGAAAAAATTGCCAGCCTCAACGCTCGCATCCAGAAGTATGCAAAAAAGCAAGGATTGCCCTACATCGACTACTACACTCCAATGGTGTATGGGGAAGTGCGTGAACTCAACCCCAAATATTCCACCGACGGTGTTCACCCCACTGCGGATGGCTATCGCCTCGTGATGGAGCCTGTGCTTTTGAAAGCCTTGCGAATGAAGTGATTTGATAATAGGTTATTTGGTTGTGTGTGATGGCGCGCAACCAAAATTTTTATAGCCAAGAGAATATGCAACAAAGTAGAGTTAAAGGTTTCGTGTCGGCCATGGTATCGTCTGCCACTTTCGGACTGATACCCCTATTCTCTTTGCCCGCAATGAAAGCCGGGATACTAACACAATCGGTGCTCATCTATCGCTTCGGCATCGGCTCGATATTCATTGTCTTAGGCATGGTATTGATGAAAGTGAGTCCTAAAATCACATGGACGCAATTTTGGCGCATTGCGGTGCTGGCATTCTTCAGCATGGCTGGTGCCGTCACCTTGATTTATGGCTATAATTTCATGCCATCGGGTCCTGCCACCACCATTCAGTTTTCCTATCCCGTGTTCACTTGCCTGATGATGATGATGTTTTTCCACGAACGCCTCACATGGCGAGTGGCCATTGCCATCGTGTTGGCGATATTGGGCGTGATGGGGCTCTCGGGAATGAATCCCGCCGACTTCCACGATTTTTCCTTCTTGGGCTTGGGCATCGAACTCATGGCTGGCCTCACTTATGCCATCTATTTGGTGCTTGTTCCGGTGCTTAAAGTCGACGAAGTGGAAAGCCTCTCGCTCACATTCTGGGTGTTCGTTGTCAGCGTGGTGTATTTGGTGATATGGGCACTGCTTACTTCTGGCGTTCAGCCCATTCCAAATATGGAGGTGGGCGTAAACCTCATGCTTTTGGCGCTCATTCCTACAGCGGTGAGCAACCTCACCTTAATTCTCGGTCTGCGCCACATCGGTAGCACCATGACCAGCATTTTGGGTGCCCTTGAGCCACTCACAGCCATGATAGTGGGTGTGTGCGTGTTTGGCGAACAGCTCACTTGGGTAATAGCCCTCTGTTTTCTTTGCATCGTCATCTCCGTCACCCTCCTCATCCTTAAAAAGTGAGGAAAGATGTTGCAATGGTTGGTGCCGTAGTTCCCCGAAACACCTGAAACACCCGAA
>JAUNNJ010000110.1 GCA_030531495.1 Bacteroidales bacterium | reverse complement strand
GACTCGTTGACCCGTAGACTCGTTGACTCTCCAAAAAGAGAAAAATAAATGGCACCGGTCCTATCACGGATGGGTGCCACTTCAGTGTTACTATATAATAATCTGTATGATGCTAATTCGAGCCTCACCTGTGCCTCCCCCGCGCGCACACAATAGCGCAGAGCCGCACATACGCACACCGACGGCACCTCAAATGCCATCATCATGCTCCTGACGGGTGATCGTGAAAAAAACTGATAATTGGTTTTTTCGCGACTACATCGTATCTCTTTTCGCCCAGGCCTAAATGCCACGTAGACCATCACCAGCCCTTCTGTGGGCTGAGGCTGCGCATAGGCAGGTCTTCTGACTTCGTTTCCATCGGTTTCACGCCTTCCCGGTAATGATGCAGTCGCCTATAGAGCGAAATTACAACCAGTGGCTTATCATGTGAAACGATACTTTTGCCGGAAACTCACAGCAGCGGGTACTGTCCAGGATTCTCACCTGATTCCCTTTTGATTTCTGCGGGCGGAGCATTCTGCTCAACGCACGAGATAACCTATCGCAATTAATATCGGTGCAAAGTTAAGCATTTTTCCACAATTTCACCAAATACCCCTCACCTTTTCACCCCAAAACGCCACCATTTGTCACAATTTTTCATACTGACAATTTTCAGAGGCGGCAGCTCCAACACTGGGGCAACCGCCTCTGAGTTTTTCGCCGCCAGAACTCACACAATTCACAAACTATTTATGATCATTTTTTCTGTTTCATCGCAATCATCACTACGCACAAAAATTAACAAAAAAGAAATTTTTGAATTTAAAAAACAAAAAAAGTTTTCCAATACTTTTTTTTATTAATTGGTTTTCAGTAAATTAATTTTTTCAAAAGAGAAAAAAGTTTTCCAAAACGATTTTTTTCAAAAAAAATTCAAGAAAATTATTGCACAAATAAAAAAGGTTGCATACCTTTGCAGCATAGGAAATTTAGAATCTGGTTAAGAACTTTAAATCAATGCCGGCAAACACCGTTCTTTCCCAAATCTATTTTTCTTGCGAATTATTTTTATTATTAATTTTTAAATTTTTTATTTTATGTCATTAGACAAAGAAATTTTTAATGACCATGTTGAGCATGGTACCACGGACGACACAAGGAATGAGTTCGTCTTCCACAGTAATGAGGAGTTTATCAACTTCCAAAAGTGCTTTACGGATATAGTTTGGGGCAACCAGGTTGTCCAATTAGGAGCTAATTGCGGCTCGGATGATGACGACCCTAAATTTTACCCAAGCACAGAATGTGACCACGTGAAATTCACTTTCATGAACATTGGCAAGCAGCATTACCAAATCATCAACAACAGAGCTTTCTACTTTCAAGGCTACAAGTCAATTTTGATTCAAGGAGGCCGTTCACAAAGAAGCCACCACTGCGACGTTCCTGTACTTGAAGTTTTTAATGAATGCGGAGCAGGAAAAACCCCATTTTATGATTTAGAAGGAAATGCGTATCACTCATACATCAACGATGATGCAATTTTCAATATCCAGAACACAACAGACACTCAAGTAGATGTCGTGATTTCAGATATCGAATTTCTTGTTGCGTTTAATTTGGAGGATGTTGAGGCCGCAAGAATGTTCAAGCAATGGTATGATCCCAGAATCTGCCCAGTCCTCTTCAAAGTTTATGAAGCGAGCTCTTTTAAAATGTTTAATGTGAGGATGTATTCGCAATTCCTTGATTTCACCCACGTGTTTATTCATTGGTGCGAAAATGTGGAAATCACGAATTGCAAGTTCGAGAACTACAATGCCCGCAAAGTTGGAGGAAATCTTTGGCTCTGCCAACGCGTGAAGAATGTAAATATTGTGGACAACGATTTTTACAAGTATGGCAACGACGAGAACATCGGTATTTGGGGGGACTCCCTCGTTAGCAGAGACGAAAACAACTGTTACGATTTCCGGAATACTCTTTTGGGGCTTAATGACGAAAAATATGCAAACCGCCATTTAGAATTCGAACACATTCATATTAAGAACAACAGATTTTTCTATGGAAAGCCAGAGCATCCTTACGGTTCAACAACAGATGCTTTCCCAAATCAAGTGAGTTTAAGTGGCATTCATGCAGCCCAGCTTGCACCTGAGAATAGGTTCGGAGCTCAAGATACCGAAGAAGTATGGGATGGGGTAATGGACATTTTCCAGACGCTGTTTTTCTCGCAACACACACCGAAACCAATTCCAGCCATTGACAGGACAGAGCAAGCAAATCTCGCAAACACAAACGAAGAGACAACTTTCTCTGACCTTGGCACAGAAGTTGTTGACGATTCAGAAGTAGATTATGGCTTTGATGAAATCCAATTGGACAACTACTTTATTGTGCCATACGTCCATTACAACGTGTCGGATTTTGTGGTTGATGCCAACGAATACTACATTGACTCTCCTATGAAGACATTGATGGGAATGACTTTTGACAACTTCTGCAACACAGAAGGAATCAAAATCACTAACAATCTGATTAAATATGGCCCATGGGCACACGGACAATGCCAGCTTCAGGACTTCAAAATTGTTTACGACAAGAATCCTGATTGGGACCCCACGAGCCAGCAACTTGAAGGCTCAAACAAAACGTGTCTTGACCCTATACTTATCGAGGGGAATACCATAGATTGTAAAGCTTTGGCGTATTTCGAGTATCGGCCCACATCAAACAACGGCAGCACTTCAAACCCAACAATAGGCCATATAGAAGTACCGCTTGTGCCATATCGCGTAGAAGAACATTTCATACTCGACATAGAGAACGCGGCAGTAACAATGAACAACAATGTCGTAAACTGCTACATCGAACCAGGAAACGAGGAAACGGATTTCGCAACAACATCCTTGAACATTGACGACCTTGGTTTCATGCTTCTTTATTCCCGCGAAAAAGGAGGAAGAGTAACAATGAACAACAATATATTTAGAGGCATGAAAAACATGGGGTCATTTAGGATGCCTACAGATAACACCTTCTCAAGGATTGAGTTAATCGCAAACAACAACGTTTTTCAAGGCTCTACCGTATTCTTCAACGAATACATGAAAGATGGTGTTTTCAAGTTTACGAACAATCTGTTCATTGCAGAGCACTCCATTTTGCTATTGCAAGAAATGCCACAGAGCACTCTTCTTGTCATTCAAAACAATGTTTTCAAAAGACAGTCAGAAAACGCTGCAGTTGCTAACCTTTATTTTAGCAACTACAACAAAGATAAAGATACTACTCCCCCCCAAGTCCCACTCCCTACCAATATGACCGTCATTTCGTCGGGAAATAAATTTGAGAACATTGTTGGAAACATTTGTCCAAACTACGCGATTCAAAATTTGAGTATCTACTCGGCAAACGAGCACCCAATCAATAGTGACTTCAGCTCGGCTCAATAAACATTGAGAATCGAAATAGGTTTCCACATAAATCTAACCAGAAATAACACATATTTTTCACAAGAGGGTGATTTTTTTGCACGCCCTCTTGTGTTTTTTAAGATTTATATGTATATTTGCGGAATTAATAACATTTTAAAAGAGGAATGCTATGAAACAAATCATTTTATCACTCATACTGGCAACCGTTTGCTTCGCCTTCGCCAAGGCTGATGTGGAAGTGAACACAACAAACTTTCCTAACATGGGTTTTTTCATGTGGGTGAAAGCCTATGTACCCGGAGCTGATGACGGCGTACTTACTGACGCTGAAATTGCCTCGATAAAAACACTCAACATATCTTCGGCGGTGCCAAGTGGACCTCCTATTGGCTCTGTTGCCGGTATTGGATTTTTTACGGAACTTGAAAGCCTAAGTATCACAAACAATAAATACTCTATTTCATATGTAGGAGTGGGTTCTGTCGATTTGTCGGAAAATAAAAAAATTAAAACGTTCAGTTTCAACTTAGGACCATCCACAGAGGCATACGGAGACCCTCTCCTACTGGGGAGATTAACAATAAATAATCTTCCAGAATTAGAATCGGTTTCGGTAGCGAAGCCTTATTTTTCAGAATTGGACCTCAGCGGTTGCCCAAAGTTAACGAATGTCTCTGTTACTAATGGCCAGATTACGTCGGTCAACTTCGAGGGTTGCGTGAACATTAAAACCCTCAACTGCAGTGGCAATAAAATTGAGAATTTGGATATAGCGAACATGTCCAATCTTACAAGCCTTAACTGTAGTGGCAACAACATTGCTGCGTTGGACTTGTCGAAAGCGAAACAATTACAATCATGCAACTGTTCGAGCAATAGCATTTCTTCACTCATCGTGGATGGACTCAACGCGTTAACACAACTCAACTTTAATGACAATCAACTTTCCGTTCTTAGCATCTCAAACTGCAAGAGTTTGTCAAGTATATATTGTTCAAAAAACAAACTCGAAAGCCTTACATTAGACAACCTATCTAAGCTAAAATCGTTTGATTGCAGCAATAATACATTGACTCAACTTCGTGTTGCAAACTGCAATTTGCTGCGGTCGTTACCATGCAACGACAACAAACTTAATACATTAGATTTGGAAAATCTGCCATTGCTACAAACAATCGATTGTAGCAACAACCCTCTGTTCAATCTCGATTTTTTAGCGAAGGTGCCTTCTCTTGTGGATTTGAACTGTTCGGGTAACACATTGACCAAGATGGATTGTAGCCAATCAAAATTGACAAGCATCACCTTTAAAGGTTGCAAAAAATTGAAAGCGTTCCCTACGTTGCCAGCAGGAATCACGTCAATTAATTGCACCCGCTCGCCTATTATTGCCCAGGCAGACTTAAGCCTTTATCCAAACCTCACAAAACTATATGCCGACTCTTGCGAACTAACAGAGTTTGACGCAACGAAGTGCCCCAATCTCCAGACGCTTCATCTTCAAGACAATCATATTATGGAATGTGATTTCACTGCACTAAAAAAGTGCACTGAACTGTGGAGCTGGCAAACCATAAACATGCCTGCTGTGAAAACCACAAGTCAGTATTATCCTTGGGAAATCACAATGCCAGCAACATTTAATCACAAAAATGTCACATCAATAAGTGGAAACATCCTCTATGGTACGGGAAGGAGAGGAGATTCAGGTACACAGGTACATGTTACTTCTAACACTTTTACCGACTCCAATGGCTTAACAAGATTCTCGTTTCTCACGACAAATATTGCAGGAGAAAAGTTAAAAGGAATGGGAGCATTCGCTTACACATATAAATCCCCCACATCTTCTCTCGCCCTTGGCGTCCAAGTTTTTGGTTACCAAGTTTCTTCTGGTGTTGAAGATATTTCAACAAGTAAGGCTGTGAGTGGGGTGCGGTATTATGATTTGCAGGGGCATGAGAGCGCTGAGCCTTTCAACGGCTTCAACATTGAGGTGACCCACTACACCGACGGCACTTCCCAATCCAAGAAAATCATCCGATAACAACAACGATTTTTCATACTGACAATTTTCAGAGGCGGCAGCCCCGGTGGTGGAGCAGCCGCCTCTGAGTTTTTCGCCGCCAGAGTGTTTTATACAAGCCTACGAGTCTACTGGTCTACAAGTGTATGGTTGCGAGGGACACCGACTTCTCCCAACACAATTGCTTTTGATTTTTTATAATTTTCTGCCATTAATCAGCCAATTTCTCTAATATACAGACACTTGAAAAAATGCAAGTTTTTCGGGCATTTTTTTTGCCTTTTTTTGCAGCTTTTTGCTAACCATTTAGTAATCACTATTATTGCCTAATTTTGACAACTTTTTGTGCCGGAAAATTTTCAAAAAAGTAAACTTCTGCAAGCCAAAATAAAAACAAAGTTTTCCAAAACTTTTTACAAACACCTCGTTTTCAACGGTTTAATTTTTTGAAAAGAATAAAAAGTTTTCCAAAACGAAATTTTTAGAAAACTTTTCTGCAATTTTTTGTTGCATATTTAGAAAGGTTTAAATACCTTTGTAGTATCGAAATTCAAGCCCGCATTCGTGGGCTTTTATAACGCACTGAACTATAACAAAAAACCATTCAATATAGCACAATTTTTACGCATTATGATTCAAACCGTACTCAAACGCGATGGCCGTCAAGTGGGCTACAACGAAGAGAAGATTAAAGCAGCAATCCGCAAAGCGATGATTGCTGCAGAAGTGGCCGACGACGAAGCCGTCATCCTACGCATTGCCGACCGCATTGGCATGCGCGGAAAAAGCCAGATGACCGTGGAAGAAATCCAGGACATGGTGGAAAACGAATTGATGAAGAGCCCCTACAAGCAAGTGGCGCGCACCTACATCAAATATCGCCACACACGCAATGTGGCGCGCAAAGCCGGCACCGCCAACGTGTTTAAGGAAATCATCAATGCCAAAAACAACGATATCACTCGCGAAAACGCCAACATGAACGCCGACACCCCTGCCGGCATGATGATGAAGTTTGCCAGCGAGACTACCAAGCCTTTCGTCGACGACTTCTTGCTGAGCGAAGAAGCACGCGAGGCTGTGGCTGCCAACGTGCTCCACATCCACGACAAGGACTACTACCCCACCAAGAGTCTGACATGCGTACAACACCCTCTGAACAAGGTGCTCCAAAACGGTTTTGTGGCTGGCCATGGCGAAAGCCGTCCAGCAAAGCGTATCGAAACCGCCAGCGTGATTGCCTGCATCTCGATGGAAACCGCGCAAAATGAGATGCACGGCGGACAGGCTATCCCAGCATTCGACTTCTATCTGGCACCATTCGTGCGCAAAAGCTATATTGAGGAAATGAAGAATGTGGAAGCGCTCACCGGCAGCGACTACAGCCGCCTCTACGATGCAGAAATCGACGACTTCATCGAACGTCCGCTCGACTTCCTCACCGGCGACCAACGCGCTATCCAACACGCAGTGAACCGCACAGTGAGCCGCGTGCACCAAGCCATGGAGGCGTTTATCCACAATATGAACACCATTCACTCGCGTGGTGGCAACCAGGTGGTGTTCAGTTCTATCAACTATGGTACCGACACCAGCGCCGAAGGTCGTTGCATCATCCGCGAACTCCTGCGCAGCACCTACGAAGGTGTGGGCAACGGCAGCACCGCCATCTTCCCTATCCAAATCTGGAAGAAGAAACGCGGCGTGAGCTACCTCCCCAGCGACCGTAACTACGACCTCTATCAATATGCGTGCAAGGTGACCGCTCGCCGTTTCTTCCCTAACTTCGTGAATCTCGACGCCACCTACAACCAGCACGAACTCTGGCGCGCCGACGACCCCGAACGCTACAACTACGAAATTGCAACCATGGGTTGCCGCACTCGCGTGTTTGAAAACCGCTTCGGCCCCAAAACTTCTATCGGCCGTGGCAACCTTTCGTTCAGCACCATCAATATCGTGCGCCTCGCGCTTGAATGCATGAATGTGGAAAAGAAGGAAGAGCGTGAAAACCTGTTCTTCGCAAAACTCGACAAGGCGCTTGAAGTGGCTGCTAAGCAACTCCACGAGCGCTTCCTATTCCAAAAAACCGCTTTGGCAAAGCAATTCCCTCTGCTCATGGCGCAACTCTGGAATGGCGCTTCGGAACTCAAGCCTAACGACACCATCGAGAGCGTAATCAACCAAGGTACTCTCGGTATTGGCTTCATCGGTTTGGCTGAATGCTTGATAGCTCTCACCGGCAAACATCACGGCGAAAGCGAAGAGGCACAAGCACTCGGTTTGAAGATTGTGACCTACATGCGCGACCGTGCAGTGGCATTCTCTGAACAATATCAGCACAACTACAGTATCCTTGCCACCCCTGCTGAAGGCCTCAGCGGAAAGTTCACCAAGGTGGACCGCAAAGACTACGGCGAAGTGCCTGGCGTGACCGACAAGGCTTACTACACCAATTCTAACCACGTGCCGGTGTACTACAAGTGCAGTCCTAAGCACAAAGCTGAGGTGGAAGCACCTTACCACGATTTGACTCGCGGCGGACACATATTCTATGTGGAAATCGACGGCGACGCTACCCACAACCCAGAAGCAATTGCCAATGTGGTCGACTTGATGGACAAATACAACATCGGTTACTGCTCTGTGAACCACAACCGCAACCGCTGTATGGACTGTGGCTATGAAGACGCTACCGAAGACCTCAAGGA
>JAUNNJ010000109.1 GCA_030531495.1 Bacteroidales bacterium | reverse complement strand
TGCTCAGGCACTTATAAATAATGTTAAACTATAGTGTTGCGGAATTAAGGTATAAATAGAAATAGCTTGTTAATCTTTAGAGAAAAGCGGTTTGGTCGTGATGACTGGGCCGCCTTTCTTTTGCCCCAGCCTGTCCGAGAACTAAAAGGGGTCAGTGGAAAAATGATGAGGGAAGAATCACAAAAACCTCGATAAACCCCTCGCGTAGGGTGGATGCTGAAGCACCTGGCGGTATGAGCGCATGATTTTCCTTGTGAGCATGCTCCCAGTAAAAAATCTCGCCCTCATCCACCACCTTCCTTGCGGAAGGCCACCACCCTCCGCAAGGCGATAAACAAGATATAAACAATCCAGCTTCCTCCCACCCCAACATAGAAGGGACATGCCTTTGGCATGTTATACGCGCCTCCCAATATAATAACTCGCAAACCGGTAGACTTGAGCAGCGAAAAGGTTTTTTAGTAAAAAGGGACGGTTCTTTTTTACTAAAAAATCAATTAAATAGCGGATTATCAGCAGCTAAAAAACAAAAAAATGGCTAAAGAGAACCGTCCCCTTTAGCCATTTTTATGGTTGGATAACTTGTGTTATTTGGTTGCTTTTGTGGTTGTTTTTGTGCCGTCGCTGTAAGTGGTGACGATTACATTCGCGCCCTTAAATGGCTTGTCGGAAGCCACACCCACCATGTTGTAATACTTAACGCTCACTGGAGTCTTGCTGGTGGTGACGCCTGTAAGGCCGGTTGGGATTTTTCCGCTTCGGTCGTATTCCACATCAATACGCTTTTCTGTGATGTAGAAGTATTGAGGCTTTTGTGGCTCAATGACTGGTCCTTCTTTTCTGCGTCCGTCGTTTGGCTCGTAGAGGTTGGTGCTGTAGAGGCGAGCAATGTAGGTGACAATCTTCTTCTCGCTCTTGCCTGGCATAAAGTCGATATAAACATCTTCGGCAGAAATCTTGACAGCACCACCTTCCTCTGGATAGAAAGCTTTGAGTGGAGCATAAGATGTGTGCCAAGACTCGGTTTCAACATCGTCGATGGCATTGAGGAGTGATTCGGAGCCATTCACGCGCCATACGCGGTAATAGAATGCATATGGAGCGGTGGTTTCGGGCAGGGTTGGGAGCAGGTTGATTGTTGCACCAAATCCACCGCGCTCACGTCCGTCGCTGTCTTTCCAGATGTTTTTGTCGGCAGTCATAACCAAGTGGTCAACAGTAAGGTCAAGGTTTGGTGCAGCCACTGTTGTGCGTTCGCAGCCATAGGTGTTGGTCACTGGGTCGGCATCAAATTTCACGCTGGTAGAGATGGCTGGCACATATTGCACTGGCGACGCATTGCTGTTGGTTAAGTCGTCGGGCAGGTTGAATTTGTAGCCTGCGGTACCGGGTTTTTGTCGGTCGATTTGCTGCTTACCTTTGAGCAGCGTGATGTAACCGCCTTCGCATTGGGCATTGCCCACATTCACGATGTTACCGTCAAGACGGTAAATGTCGTAGCGCTTAATGTGTTGGTCCACATCGATGAAGCCATTAAATTCCACTGCTAATCCACCTTTGGTCACCTCTAATTGGTGTTTGTCGTCGTTGATGACTTCTTCTTCGGTGACGCTCAAGAGATGGCTTGATACGTCTGTCTTGTAGACAGGCACTAAACCTCTATTGCTGGTGGTAGCGCCTTGCACTTCGAGCACATACTCGTAGGCAGATGGCTGCATATTGAGGGCGGTGCTCACATTGAAGTAGTCGTAGAATTTAATCTTGTCGTCGGCAGAGGTCAATGTGCCTGTGTAGGTTTCTGTTGTAGATGGATAGCTGTTGTCAAACACCTCGTCGGTGCACTGTGCATCGGCATTGTATTTCAATGTATAGGTGTAGGTGCCATTGTCTTCTTGCTTGAATTTGAGTTCGGCAATGGCAATTCTTTGTGCGTTGTCGGTGCCATCGTCAAACTTGCGAATCATCTCGTAAGGGTGCTCGATGTCGATTTTGTTATAGTCGTTGGGTGAGCCAGGCTTGATGGTAACGGTGTTTTTGTAGACATTGAGCTCGCTTTCCACCAAGAAACGGCTGCGGTATTCTGCAGCTTCAGAGAAGAACGCCTGCTTGCCAGGGATGCGCACTTGGTCCACATTTGAATATATGAAAATAGTGGAAGGGTTCACCTGGCCATCCTTCACTTCTATAGGATTGGCCGATACGATGTAGCGGATAATCTGTGAGTCGTCGAGTTGTGGCACTTCGTAGCTGTGAGTTTTGCTTTGTGTAGGAGTGTCCATTGTGGCGTCGGTTTCCTTCAGCAAAGTGTAGGTGCCGTCTTCGTTGACGATATACACATAGAATTGTTCCTCGGCATCTGCACCGATTTTGCTCTTGTTGAAGTTCGTGCCCCAATTGAGGTTGATGGTGTAGTAGCCTTCGTGGTTTTCGCTTGGCACAGCTTCAGCGGTGAGGTTGCACTGGTAGAGGAATGTGGCAGGCTGATGTCCGGCGATATATTGGCTTTGTCCACCACCGAGGCGGTCGTCGGGCAAATAGAGTGTGAGGCCCGAGAATGCGTTGAGGTCGCCGCTGCCACTGATGGTGAATTCGTGGCCGTCTTCCACGATATGAGCAGGACCGCAAGAGTGGATACATTTATACACCTCGCCATTTTTCAGCATTTGGGCAAGATTGGTGGTAGGGCTTGCATTGCCACTTGCAGTAGGGCTGATTTGCTCAAATGCAGTCCAGAATGGCCACAGACCGGCATCGGTGCGGTAACGGCCTTTTGATACGAAGAAGAATCGGTTGGTGGAAATGTTGTCGATGGTGTACATGTAGCCAGGGTTGGCTGGGTCGTTCACGCGCATGTACGAGTTGAGCAGTTGCACCGACTCAAAGCACTTTTCCACCATTTCAAGGTTGTCGTAGATTGGGGTGCCAACGCCGTTGATGTAAGGGATGCCCGACCAACTTTGGTTGTAATATGCGTCGCCACTGATTGTACCCTTTTTTGAATGGAAAGAGGGCTTAAGTTCTACGAAAAGCACGGTCTTGCCATGCTCGTTAGGGTTTTTAATTGGTTTGTCGTAGCCATCCAACCAATCGACATATGAGGCAGAATAACTGACGGATTTCGACTGGCGTGCGTGCTGGTCGTAGCTGATTACCCCAGATTTCTTTACTTCATCGGCATAGATGGTGCCAGGAATTTCCGGTGTGGCATACACTTTTGCAATGAGTGCTAAAATGTGGTGAGGATCAGTGGCCTTGTCGGTCAAGTGGTTGGTGTGCTGTTCCCCGTTTTCATCGGTCCATGTAAAATCAAACTTTGGGTCGGAGTAATCCAAATTTGTGGACTGCGATTTTGCAGCAAAATTAATGGCACACAATGCTGCGATTAACAAAATAACCTGTTTCATTTTTTTCTTCGCCTCATCTTGAGAGGACTTGTTTGTCATAGAATTTTGGCATTACTGTGTTCACTGATGTGAATATGTTAGTAGTAATGGCTGTAATTAGTATTTGTAATAATTCTTTGGAATGTAAATCAAGAATAACTGATTTGAATCCTTTAAGTTGTTGCAAAATTACATAAATTATTTTATATGTGTACAAGTTGTATGAAAATATCCCACAAAAAAGGCGATTTTCAGGGTTTGAATTTCCCAATTGCCACGGGAAGTGTAAAAAGGGTGAAAAAATGAGCATAATTCAAGAAAAAAGCATTTACTTTGCACAAAATTTAATTTTTGTACAGCAAAAAAATAGAAGCAACTATGAAAAAGTATTTATTGATGTTTATCGCAGCCATTGCTGCAATCACAGTTTCGTTAACCGTCAGCAGCTGTGACGACAAAGATGATATCAAGGCGTTTACAGTTTCTGCGGATGTGGAATTTGTGGGACTCTCTGTTGAGGAATTGAAGGTGGTTGAGCCGCTCATCAAGTTTCAGTCTATCACTTTAGTGCTTTCTGAAAATCAGGCAAACACTCTCCTTGATAAGACTGAGGGGGAAGCGAAGAAGGCATTCCAGACCGTTTGCCCGATGCTTAAAGAGGGCCAAAAAGTGGTGTTTGTCCTTAAACTCCACAAAGGCTCCGATTCCAGCGGCGAAGTGATGTCGACCCGCACAATCACAATCACGAAAGACGGCGTGAAATAATCACGACCGCTGATTCTTAGCCGACGATAATCGAACAAGCCCTCTTCCCGCGTGCTGATTTTCGGGGAGAGGGCTTTCGCTTTTTCCGCATGACGACAATTTGTGGGTGGGGATGTGAAATAATAGCCTCGTGAGTTGTGGGTGGCTCACGAGGCTATTCCAATCAATACTATTAACAGTTATACACTTGTTTGTATGATAGAGTGCTTGCCGAGCTCATCCTCATTTACGCGAGGATGAGGGAATGTTGACAAGATTCGCTGTTCGCGGCGCTAGCTTCGCTGACACACCGCTGCTCATCTTGTCGAGCTCATCCTCACTTACGCGAGGATGAGGTTGATGAGGGTGGTGACGTCGCTCACATCCACTTTTCCGTTGCCATCGATGTCGCACACACTGTCGTCGAAGACTGCGGTGCCGAGAATCTTGTTGATGAGGGCTGTCACGTCGCTCACGTCCACAGTGCCATCAGCATTCACGTCGCCAACCAAACCACCATAGAGGCTGGTGATATCGTTCACGGTGTATTTGTTGCTGGTGGATGAGATTTCGAAGTAGGTGTCCTTCTTCAAGCCGGTGATGTCCACGGTTTGGTGGCTGCCGTCGCCTTGGTTGAAGATGATGTTGAACACGTAGTCGAGGGCTGGGATGTTGAATGTGCGATAGTAGAACTTGTCGCCCTTCACAATCTTGGTGTCGGCAATTGCAATGCCTGGCCAAGTGTCGTTGATGGTCTTGTTGCTGTCCCAAGCGTAGAAGTAGATGTTACTCCAGTTGTTAGGCGCAGCCTTTGGATCCTTCAGATAGATGGTGGCAGTGGTAGGTTTCACTTCGTGGAAAATGTATTCGCGGGTGACTACATTGCGCACCTTGCCTTCGTGGAGCACACCGGCAGAGAGTTTTACATTGTCGGTGAATGTGAGTTGCTTGCCGCTCTTTGCTTGGGCGCTTTCGGTGGTAGGAGCCTTGCCGTCGGTGGTGTAGACGATGGTGGCAGCTGGGTCGCTTGCAGTGAGGGTGACGGTGAGGCTACCTTCGTAGCGGCCGCTTTCCTTGTCGATGCTCACTGTTGGTGCTCCGCTCACGTAGTTGGTGATTTCCTTGCTCCAAGTGCCATCCACATAGTAGCCGTGGTTCTTGTAGTCGAGGTCGGCAGTTTGCTTGCCGTCGACCACGAAGATGATTTGCTTAGGCATAGTGGTGAGGGTGCCTTCGTAGGTCCACTTGAAGATTTTGCGAGTGCTGTCGGCATTCACGCCCATCAGTTCCATTGCCTTTCCAGGCCAAGAACCGCCGGTGTAGTTGTTGGCATCGTCCCAAATCCAAGTAGTAATCTTGTTGGTGGTGAGAGGTGCTTCGTAGAACACGCTCTTGTCGTCTTGCTCAACGGCTGGAGTGTAGCGCTCGAGAGGCTTAGTTGGGTCGTCGGGAGTCACGCCGTGTCCGTTGTGCTCGCCATCGTTGGTTGAGAGGTCTTCTTCATGACCATCGTAGTTCTGTGGGAGGTCGGCAGCCGCGCTTGAAGTGTAGAGGAACTTGCCGTCGGTGCCAATCTTGCCAGGAGCAGGAGTCTTGTCGGTGCTCAACACATACACACGCATATTGCCCTTTCCAGAGCAAGCGCCAGTGGTGAGGGTGCCGTTGGTCACCGTCTTCACGTCGCCAGTGATACAGTCGGTGTAGGTGCCGTTGAGCACGCCTGTGAATGTGGCACCACTATTGATGGTAACCAATACGTAGCTGTCGACATTCTCGTCGGTATAGCGACGCTTGAAAGCATAGCCGCCACTTGCAGAGCAACCTGCCACGCTATACTGACCCTTACGGAGTGCAGGCACAGCGGCGCGAATCTTGTTGAGGCGTTGGAGGTGACGCACGAGTGGCGCGTTGAGGGTGGCAGCCACGTTGCCGTTGGCACTTGCCACATCGGCGAAGTCGTTCACGCTCACATCACCAGTGATGTAGCCGCCATAGTAGGCGCGGCCGGTTTCCTTCAAAGGAACGGTAGGGCCCTTGTCGATGACGATACCTTTGCGGAATTCGATTTCGCTACCGTAGTAGAGGCAAGGAATGCCGCGGAAGGTGAACATGAAGTCGAGGTTTTCGGCCCATTGAGCGGTGCCTTCGTCGAAGCGGTAGCCGTCGTTAGGACCAGGACCGTAGTCGTGAGAGTCGACATACACCACATTGTAGGTGGCATCGTTGTAGTATTTGTCGCCATTGATAGCGGTGCTCCACACGCTACCCACATTGTGGAATGCGTAGTGCACAGGGAAGTCGATGACGCTGAGTCCTGAAGCCATGCTCACGTCGGGCTTGTGATAGTCGTTGCCATTGAGCACGGCGTTGGTAGATGTAGGCATTGCCGATGCAGTTTCGTGACTATTGTCGGCATACATCTGTTCGCAAGAAGCGATATTGTCGAGCGAAGCCAGACTGGTCTGCTCGTAGATTTCTTTGGTGTCCCAGTAAGAGGCATCGTAGTTCCATGCATATTCCTTATTTTCCTTCCAAGTGTAGAAATATGGAGAAAGGCAAGGTTGGTTGCGATAGGTGACGCTACCCTGGAAGCGAGCGCACACCTCGGTGTACATAAAGAAAGGAGTGCCGCCACGCTTGTCTTTGTATTGTTCGGCGAGTTGGTGGAAACGAGGCACGAACACCTTGTTGAAGGTGAGGCGTGGAATGTGGCCACCGGTGTCGATACGGAAGCCGTCAACACCCATTTTGATGAATGAACCGTAGCAATTGATGAGATATTCTGCTGTGGCGGGGTTTTCGGTGTTGAGGTCCACGCAGTCGCCGGCGATTTGTGCATACCAGCGAGTGTTGTCGTCCCAGTTAAACTGGCCGAAGTGGTGCCAATAGTTGTGTGTGTCGTGGTTTTGGTTGTCGGTATTCTTCATCAGCGCCAAGCGATTGCCATATTGCTGGCCACCTGGCAGGCTTGAATAGTCGTCGGGGAGTTGACCGCCATCCTTCTTGGTGAAAGGAATCATGCAGGCATCGGTAAGATACTGATTGGCGGTCCAGTCGCGAGTGAATTCCTTGCAGAGGTTGTCTTCGCCGAAGTTGCCGCAGTGGTTAAGCACGATGTCGAGAATAATCTTCATGCCGCGCTTGTGGGCTTCGTTGATGAGTGTTTGGAAGCTCACGTCTTCACTCTCATAGCGGTGGTCCACCTTGCTGAAATTGCTTGCGTGGTAGCCGTGATAGTCGAAGCCTGAGGCATTCTCCACGATAGGAGTTATCCAAATGGCGGTAAAGCCGAGCGCCTTGATGTAGTCGAGTTTTTCGATAAGGCCCTTGAAGTCGCCACGCCAAGCAGGGTCGCCGTGCATAGCAGCAGGAGCATCCCAGCATTGGGCATTGTTGCTTGGGTCGCCATCATAGAAGCGGGTAGTGATCACGAAATAGATACTTTCGTCGCGGAAATCTGTTCTGCCGCCCACAAAAGCCGCTTGCATAGCAAAAGAGCCAACAAAAAGCATGATGAGCAGTGAAATTACTTTGTCTAAAATTTTGGTCTTCATTCGTTAATAATGAGTTTATGATAGAGATGTTAATTGAGAATTCTACTGCAATTTTACGAAAAATATGCCCGCGTCAGCATTTCCTCATATTGAAAAATGCCTCACAATCAATGCAAACGATTGCATAACTGCACTGCTATAAAAAATCATTATTATTAATGTGTCTACCGCAGGACGAGAATTAAAATTTTATAGCGATTCTATGTTGTTTTTTCGTGGATTTGGCATGGAAATTGCATAGTTGTGATGCGCAACCAATCTGTAACCAATTTAATAATTTAATATGATGAAAACAATAGTGAATCTAAAACCAGTGGAAGAAGGAAAGGAAGTGCTGATCAACGTGGAAATTGAAGGCCACGTTGCACGCTTCACAGTGATGGAAAAGTGTGAGATGTTCAACAAAATGGTGAAAGTGCCTCGTCACCATACCTGTTATGCAGTGAGGTACGGCGACCATCAGATGGTGCTCGCCGACAGTGTGCACGACGAAGGCACCCTCTACGCCATCACCCACCTCCGCCAAGCCAGCTAATCCCCATCAAAAAATGGCTAAAGGGGACGGTTCTTTTTAGCCATATTTTTATTTTTTAGATGCTGATAATCTGTGATTTAATAATTTTTTAGTAAAAAGTTACTATGTTTGCAGTCGCAAGCGACTGGGCGGAATAAATTGCTAAGG
>JAUNNJ010000108.1 GCA_030531495.1 Bacteroidales bacterium | reverse complement strand
ACAAGGCAAGCAAGACATGGAGCAAATTCTCATCGGTCAACCCCGACTACAAGACCGCTTATGACTTCAAGCGGGACGTTTATTACACCGTTACCAGTAGCGATAAGACTACAATCAAAGGGACCGACTATGACGGCACATTGACGGTAGTACATGGAATGGGCAATCTCTATGACAATAACGAAGTGACGGTTGTATCTGATGGAGGGAAAAACTATGCCCCCACACGCATCGACACTGATGCCTTCCGCGGCACCAGCGCTATCGATATCGACTTGGGTAGCACCGTGTCATCGTTTGCTACCGATGCGTTGTCAAATGCCACAAGTCTCAAGAACGTGACACTGCTTAACACAACAGGAGTCAAGTGGGACAGCAAGTTCTATGGTAACAACGCCACTGGATTTACCTTCTGGGTGAGAAGCGATAGATTTAACGGTTTCTACACCTCGGCACTTAAGAACTGGGACATGGGTGGTGGCAAAACGGGTATCGACTTCCTGGCTCCTTACATCCAGAGTTCTTACGACAACACCACATTCTCGTGTGCAGTTCCTGTCACATTCAGCGGCAGCGGTCTCAAGGCATATTATGTGCTTAATGGCACCGACAACATCCTAAACACCAGTGCAATTACCAACGTGGCAGCCGGCACCGGCGTTGTAGTAACAGGAATTGAAAACGGTATAATCTACCGCTTGCCACGCGTGGGAAGTGGCAGCAGCCCTGTCCGCAACTTGCTGGTAGGAGTTCCTGGCGCAAATGTTGATATATATGGCGTGGATGGTGGTTACATCTGGAACACTGAACTCAAAAAGTTCATCCGCCCCAGCAACTATGGCAACTATGCGCTCTCGGGCACCAGCTACCTCAAAATCCCCAGCTCACAACAAACAGGCTACCAAGAATACTTCCTCAACTTGTGGCCTACACCAAGCGTCAAAGGCGACGTGAACGGTGACGGCATTGTGAATGTGAGTGATGTTACCGCCCTTGTCAACAAAATTCTCGGCACCGCCGATTACAGCGACACTGTGTGCGACATCGACAACAACAGCACCGTGAACGTATCCGATGTAACCGCTCTCATCAATCTCATCCTCGCACAGTAAAATTCACTGAGCCAAACAAGGCGTTGGGAGGCTATTGGTGGATGGCATTGCTGCATCTCTGACCAAGTGCCTGGTCGATAACGGGTGAAAGCATAGAGTCAAATTGCTCCATGATTGAAAAAAATCCTCCAAAAGGTGTGAGTTTCTCTGATTTTTTTTTACCTTTGCCATGTCTTGTTATGATTTTACTTGTTTTGAATTGCAACACTAAGATAAGTGAAAAATCAGACATGACAAAATCCTGGACAACTTTTTGTTGCTCAGAAACTTATGAATAAAGTCAAATTGAAGTATTGCGGAATTTAGGATAAACTTTTTGGGTTTAACATAACCAATATATTTTATATAGTCAACCTGTATATGAAAAAATTACTTGCATTTGTTTCTATGATTGCCGTGGCGCTTTCGTCGTGGGCGTCGGTACAGAGGGGTGACACTTTCACCCTGGGTAACTTTAACTATCAGATTAACTTTGCTGCGTCGTCGACCGAGCGTGCCGAGGCCATTATCACAGGCTTCTCGAGCGCAGGCAAGAGCGCCTCGTTCACCAACCTCACCCTGGGTGGCATCATCACCTACAACGGTGAGCAAATCGATGTTGAGACCGTGTCGTCACGTGCCTTTGAGGGACAGACCAACTTCACAGAGGTAACCTTCTCTTACGGCATGCGTGACATCGGTACCTATGCTTTCAATGGCTGTACCAAGCTCAAGACTGTGCACCTGCCCAGTAGCATGCGTTCCATCCAGGGTAACGCCTTTGCCGGCTGCACAGCGCTGCAGATTGTGTATCATGCCCTGAGCGATCCCACAGGCTGCACCTTCAACACCAGCGCATTCCCCAGCGGACAGACCATGCTGCTCTATGTGCCCAAGACTCACCCCAACTCGGTGCAGAAATACCAGGCCATGAGCGCTTTCAAGAAATTCTCCATGGTCATCAAGTCGAGCGACGCGTGCGACTTCTCGCTCAGCGACGGCGCACAGCTGGTGGTAACCAGCAGTGCCACCCTCAGCAATATAGGTGGGGTTACCGTGGTGGGATTTAACGGCAATGCCTCGGGTGCAACCAGCGGCAATTTCGTTCCCTCGTGCGGAACAAGTTACTATAACTTGCTTGGCTACCGTTACAACATCACGGCAGTTGCCGACTCGGCTTGTCTGCTCAACTCCAAACTCAAGAGCGTTGACCTGAGCAATATTAACGGCATCAAGAAAATCGGTGTGTCTGCATTCCAGCGCTGCGATTATCTCACTTCGGCCAAGGTGATGGCTGTCGAGATAGGTAACAGCGCATTCCGCTACAATAAAGCCCTCACGTCGTTGATTATCAGAGAGAGCAGTGTGACACTGGGCGAGAAAGCACTTGAAGGCTGCGAGCAGATTGTGGGCTTCGTCATCCCCAAGAGCATGACCCATGTTCCCAAAAATGCCTTTGACGGCTGCACTAAACTTGCCACCATCAATGTCACTGCCGGGAATCCCAATTATTCATCATCTTCGGGTATCCTCTACAACGGGTCGGGGGAAAGACTGATGCGCTGTCCGCAGGCCAAGACTGGAGTATTGACCGAGGAGATGTTTGCCGACAATTTCGTTTTAGTTGAAGACAGTGCGTTCTACAACTGCGAGAAGATTACCGAGGTGCGCATTCCCCTGGGCGTTACTAGTCTCGGCAAATCGGCATTTGAAAACTGCAAGGCAATGACTCTCTTGAAATTGCCCAAAACGGTCAATAAAATTGATAACAGGGCATTTTGCAATTGTATCTCACTCGCCGATGTCCTTCATGCAAGACAATATGTTGAGGAGTTTTTGGGAACCGAACTATTTACTAATTGCAAGAATGGTCGCCTGCATATATTGAAGACGAGCGGTTATCGTAATTATTTTGCTGAAGACGCTCAGTGGGGAAAATGGACTTCAGTTGTTGACGACCTATCCTATGATATACGCGAACTGAATTTCGTTAGCGCCGACGGCAAACAAAAGGCCTATTCTTATTATTTTTTGATAGATGGAACACCATGCTATGGTTCTGACAAAAACAAGTATGATGGAGCGGTGACCCTGAGACATCAAGACCAGCTTCCTGTTGCCGGTGGCACACTTGGGGTGCCAGACTATGTAACTGCTTGCGGACGCAAATATGCAGTCACTGCCATGGGTTTACCATTTAGGGGTGGGTCAATTGGTTATGACGATATGTATAGTGTGTTTGGCGAAAAGAGTTCTGACAAGCAGCCATTCGAGTTCAATTTAGAACTGGGTAAGAATGTTACCGCTATATATTACAATGCTTTTAAGGACCAAAGCAAATTGGTGAATCTAAAACTCAATTCTAACCTTATACATATCGATGGGCATGCCTTTGACGGTTGTAAAATTTCTAACGACCTGTATTTGCCGTTGACCCTGAAAGAAATCGAGTTGTATACCTTTAGAGGAAATGATTTTAAGCGCATTCTTATTCCCAGTTCGTGTTATGAATTGTCTTTATCAATTTTTGACAATTGTAAGAATCTTACTGATATCATCTTTAATGTGCCTTCTACGGTAAAATTAAGTGGAGTATTGGATGGAAACGATATCAATAGCAACTGTACGGTATATGTTAGTGTCGATGATCTGGATGCATATAAGGCAAACGAAAAGTTCAAGAATATAAAAATCATGCCAGGTGCTTACGACTTTAGTTACAATCACCTGAACGATGCCACCCCTTATCACATGACTGTTATTTCGCACTCACAGGTAACTACGTCAGATGGTATAACCTATGACGGCAAGGCAAAGTATGTTTACAATCCCTTTGTGACGATAAGTTCCCCCAAGCCCTTTTATTGTTCAAAAAGCGAAACTGACAAAACCAATAATTCGGGCAAAAAATACTTGATGGTCGAAATGGGCGACAATTGCCTCTATGGAGCGAGCAATGTCACTTCGGTAACTCTGCAGGATATGACTTATCTTAATAGAATAGGCAACCAGGCATTTGCTGGCTCGGGCATCACAAGTCTCACCGTCCCTGAAGGGGTCACTTACTTTGGCGAGAAGGCAGTATATGGCTGCAAGAGCCTTACCGAACTCATTTTCAACATCAAGCACACCGAGTGGGAGCTTGGCAACAGCTTCTATGGCAACAATGGCGGCCAGTTCTACTGCTTTGTTCCATGGGAATACTACGACTTTTACCGCTCAAAACTGCCAGCAGGCTCAAGCCGTCCCAGCGAGAAGGCTCCGCGCGAGCAGCTCAACGCTTATCTCTACATGACTATGTCGGGCCACAAGGCTTGTCTCGCCATCGATCACCCCGTCGATTGGGAAAAGAGCGGCCTTAAGGCATGGAACGTGAGCGACTATGACGAGAGCTCTCTCACAGTCAAGGCTACTCCCATAACCGCCACACCTGCCAACCATGGTGTGCTCGTTGACTGGTATGACCTAAATTCTGGAAGCGTACAGAAACTGTATCGCCCGCAGTCAACACCTGCAACGCCCGCGACAGTGCTTGCCGGCGTGAACGATGAACCCCTGAACATCGCTCCCATAGGCGTGTGGAACGTTGGCTACAAGTACAACCCCGACATTTACGGAGTGCCCAACAACGAGACATTCAATCACCCGAGCGATGCTTACTACATCAAGCCCGGTTATGCCTACATGGCACTCGATAAGACCCGCGTGACAACCAACTCGAGCACCGTTATCAAGGTCGTTTACGGTGACACTCCCACACCAAGCGTAAAAGGCGACGTGAACGGCGACGGCATTGTGAATGTGAGTGATGTTACCGCCCTCGTCAACAAGATTCTCGGCACCGCCGATTACAGCGACACTGTGTGCGACATCGACGATAACGGCACCGTGAACGTATCCGATGTTACCGCTCTCATCAATCTCATCCTCGCACAGTAAAATTCACTGAGGTAAACGGTCTGTCGAATACAAAGAACAAATGAGGCTGTGTCAACTGAATACATCAATTTGACGCAGCTTCTTTTTTATCCCAGAATGTGCATTATGACTATGGATTTTTGATTATCGCAGTGTCAGAATTCACGCAGAGGCATACAAAGCGTGAGGGGCTATTGGTGGATGGCGCGGGTGAGGATTTGGCGGCCGAAGATGGAGAGAGTGATGGCCAGTTTGTTGCGCAGGCGAACATTGCCATCGAAGAAGCAACCACAGCGTAAGCGCTTGATGCCCTGCCAACTGCGCGCCTTCAGCTCCGTAAATTCGCCATCGCCGAGAGGTGCCAGGCGAAGCATATTGAAATAGGCGCTGAGCAAGCGGCTGCGTATGGCCTTGAGATGCTGTGGAAATTCGCGAGGCGCACGCTGTTCGAGGTCTTCAAGAATGTCGAGTATATGGGCGCGACGGGCATTGAATGTGGCAAGGATGCTGCCTGGGCGTTGGCGATAATAGTAGAGGCGCTGAGGTGTGTAGGACACAGTGTCGATGTGTTGCATCACAGGCATCAGCACACCAAGGTCTTCATAGAGCATGCCTTCGGGGAAGCGCACATCGCGGAACACACCCATCGCGAAGAGCCGGCCCCAAGCCGAGTGTGTGAGTCCTCTGCGCTGATAAAGAATGTGGTCGGTGGCTTCTGTGGTGCTGAAAGTCACATAGTCCTTAGCGCCATCGGCATCGGGCACGGCACTGCCGTCGGCATAGTCATGCCATCCGCCAAGCACCGCCTGTGCACCGCTCTCATGCATCACACGCATCAGCGATTCCACAAACAGAGGAGCGATAAAGTCGTCGCTGTCCACAAACGTAACATAGCGCCCAGTGGCCACGGCGAGAGCAGCATTGCGCGCTGCGCTGAGTCCACCATTCTGCTGATGAATCACACTGAAGCGCTCGTCGCGCTGCGCCCAAGCATCGGCAATCTGCCCGCTGTCGTCGGTACTGCCATCGTCCACCACAATCACCTCAAGATGAGGATAAGTCTGGTCGGCAATACTACGCAAGCACTGCTCAAGATACCTGCCCACATTATACACAGGCACCACCACCGAAACCATATTTGCGCCACTGTCACACAAAGTTAATTATATTATTTTCACACAGATTCAACAGATTAAACGGATTTTCTTGAAAACATCATCATTGTTCTGTTAATTCTGTTGAATCTGTGTGAGTATTATTTACCCAAGCAAATACTCATTGCATTTTGAAAGCCACCCGCTTAATGCCTTCTCTTATATCCTTTACATTAAAGTTGATAAGCAATCCTAAAGGCTTATTACTGAGTTTGAGATAAGTAAAAAGTTGCTTATGGTGAACTGGCTTAAGTTCTTCAACCGACTTCAATTCAACAATCACTGTATCGTTTACGATGATGTCAAGCTTGAGCCCTAAGTCTAATGGTTGGCCATCATAAACAATATCAACTATTTGCTGATTTTTCGCCTCCAAACCCACTTTTGCCAATTCCAGCATCATTGCTTTTTCGTAGACCGACTCCAGCAATCCGGGTCCTAACGTATTATGGACTTTCATTGCACAAGCTATAATGCTATAAGAAATCTGATTGATTTGTTTTTGCACTAAATCACTTATCATTTCTCCACACAAATTAAAAAGCGTCACACAGATTCAACAGATTAAACGGATTTTCTTGAAAACATCATCATTGTTCTGTTAATTCTGTTGAATCTGTGTGAGACAAAGAGTTTATTTTACTTTCCATTCGAAGCCATCTTTGGTGTCTTTCACATCGAAGCCAGCTTCGTTCATCTTGTTGCGGATGAGGTCGGAAGTAGTCCAATCTTTGTTTGCTTTCGCGGTTTTGCGAATGTCGAGCAGCAAGTCGATAGCCTTGCGGTAAGGCTCAAGGTTCACGCTGCCAGCATCGCCAGCCGAGTCGTCGCGTACGCCGAGCACATCGAAGAGATAAGTTTGGAACACACTCTTCAGCTCATCGATATCAGCTTGAGTCATTGTAGCGTTGCCGTCGTTCACCTGGTTAATCACCTTGCAAGCGTCGAACAGAGCCGCAATCACATTAGGCGTATTCAAGTCGTCGTTCATTGCATCGGCACAGCGCTGACGATAGTTGTCGAGTTTAGCCGAAGTGGCATCAGCAGCCTTCAGGTCGCAGAGGCGATGCCATCCGTCCATAATGCGCTCGTAAGCCTTTTCAGCCGCCTTCAATGCTTCGTTAGAGAAGTCGACGGTGCCACGATAGTGAGCTTGCAGAATGAAGAAACGGATAGTCATTGGGCTGTAGGCCTGGTCAAGACTTGGGTGGTCGCCGCTGAAGAATTGGGCGAGCGTAATGAAGTTGCCAAGCGATTTACCCATCTTCTGACCATTGATGGTAATCATATTGTTGTGCATCCAGTAGCGCACCATATCGTCGCCCTGCGATGCCACAGCCTGTGCTATTTCACATTCGTGGTGAGGGAACACGAGGTCCATGCCGCCACCGTGAATATCGAAGTGGCTACCGAGATACTTGCGTCCCATAGCTGTACATTCGCAGTGCCATCCGGGGAAACCGTCGCTCCAAGGCGATGGCCAACGCATGATATGCTCAGGTGAAGCCTTTTTCCACAGAGCGAAGTCAACCTGGTTGCGCTTCTCGCCCACACCGTCAAGTTGGCGGCTGGCGTTGATCACATCATCAAGGTTGCGGCCCGAAAGCACACCGTAGCGGTGGTCCTTGTTATACTTTTCGATATCGAAGTACACACTGCCATTGCTTTCATAAGCATAGCCGTTGGCAAGGATTTCCTTCACCAATTCTTCCTGCTCAATGATGTGGCCTGTGGCGTGTGGCTCAATGCTTGGAGGCAGCACATTCAGCTGGTCCATAGCCGCATGATAGCGGTTGGTATAGTATTGTGCAATCTCCATAGGCTCGAGTTGTTCGAGTCGTGCTTTCTTTTCAATCTTATCGTCGCCTTCGTCGGCATCGTGCTCAAGGTGGCCCACATCGGTGATGTTGCGCACATAGCGTACCTTATAGCCAAGCGACTTCAAGTAGCGAAACAGCACATCGAAAGTGATGGCTGGGCGAGTGTGGCCCAGGTGTGGATCGCCGTATACGGTAGGACCGCAAACATACATACCCACCGACCCCTCATTGAGAGGCACGAAATGCTCCTTGCGACGAGTGAGCGTATTGTATACAAATAATGGATGTTCCATAATGTTTTTTAAAAAAAAGTCGAAGAGTCTAAAAGTTCAAAAGTCGAAGAGTCTTTTTGAGGCGATAATATCGATAATATCGGAGGAGCGAAACTTCTAACTTCTAATCTCTAACTTCT
>JAUNNJ010000011.1 GCA_030531495.1 Bacteroidales bacterium | reverse complement strand
TCGCCAAATTATTCGACGAGAATTTTTGGGTGACACGATGACGAAGTCAGGAGCATCTTCGAATTTCTACACAACTCCACTTCTTTTGTAGCCGAAGGCTCTTTTTGTTGCAGAGCACTTTTTGTCACAGCCGTTTCCTTGCATGTCGGGCTACCCGACATTGTCTGTGGGGAGGCGAATAGGGCTAAAGCTTGCTTTGGATGTAGTCGCATCTCCACAGACAAGGATGAGCTGAAAGCCATCAGGAAACGGCTGTGTTTTTTGATCTATTCTTACCGCATTTCTGTGTGTGTTTTTGGGTGAAATTTGCATAATTCATGATTTTTGTGGAATTTTGTAGCGTTTATTAATCGAATTATTTTTAAGATATATGAATATTAGAAACATTTTAGTTGTCGTGTTGGCTTTATTTGCCGTTCAAGCGGCTGTGGCTGGAGGTCCGCTCGACAAGAAACCGGTGAAGAAGGTGACTACCAAGAAAGTTGAAACAAAATCGGATTTTGATAAGGCTGTGGATTACTTCTTCGACGAGAAATACGATGAAGCCTACACTATCTTTAAGAAGGAGTTGAACAATCCGAAGCATAAGGGCTATGCAGCCACCTACATTGCGAGCATGATGATTGATGCCGACGAGGTGGCGGCCGCTACCGAAGCCATTAATAAGGCTCAAGAAAGCCTGCCCACCCACGATTCCGTTTTCTGCGCTTTTTTCCATGGCGAAGCTGCACGATTGATGCTGGCCGAAGGAAATAATGACGCCGCTCTCGACCATCTCAGCAAGGCGATTGCTCTGGATCCTGATGCTTACTACTTTGACAGAAGAGGTAAATTGCTGCACAAACTTGAACGCTACGATGAGGCTGCCATTGACCTTGCCAAGGCGGCAAAAATGAATCCCGACGATATGGATGCGCAGATTGCGTTGGGATGCACATTGGATGCGCAAACCAAGTTTGACGAGGCTCTCGAAATCTTCAATGCTGTGGTGAAGAAATGGCCGAAGGCGGCGAATAGCTATGCATATCGCGCAAGCACATACTATAATACGCAAGACTTCGCGGCGGCCACCGACGATGCAATTCGTGCACTCGAATTGGATGGCGAAAACGAGCATGCACTTTGGCTCCTGCCTTATATCAAGGCACAGGATGCTACGGTGGTAACTGAAAAACTCAACGCGAAGCGCAGCAGCAATCCAGCAAAGTGGGATGCCGTAATCACCACACTCGAATAAAAGGAATTACAGTTTTATTATAATACAAGCGCAGGCTTCAGGGGTGGTGTTCCTTGAAGCCTGCGTTTGTGTAGGTGCGAGATTAGTGCACGCCTATGCCGTCGAAGTAGATTTCGCTGATGGCTGTGTCGGTGTATTTTGTGCCAGGATACACATCGCGAATCACAAACTTGATTTTCAAGTCTTTCCCCTTTTTAGGTTTGATTTCGCCCACCTCAAACCACTGCTCGGCATACACTTCCTTCAGGTAGAGCATGGCTTTTCGCTTTCCGTCGACAAGCATTTCAAGCACCGCTGGTCGTGAATTCTCTTCCCAAGCCTTCTTTGTGCGTACGTATCCGCTCACCACGCAAATATCGGTAATGGTCGGGTTGTCGGCAGGCAGTGTGTATTCCACCCATTCGCCTACGCCATTCCCGGCGGCACCTTCCACCCACGCAGTTTCGTAGTTGAGGTCATGGATGTTGCTGGCGCGATAGTTGCGTTTGCCCTGTTGGTGCAGTGTGCTACTTGCTTTGATGGTGCCGATGTTGCATCCGCAGTAGAAACTGCAGCCCTGGCCCACGATGTCGAAAATGTCGGCGTACACCTCGTTATCTGGATTATCCTTGAAGGCTTTCTGTGCCTCTGGCGAGAAGTCGAATGTAGTACCCACTCTTGCGGGCGAAAGTTCTGGAACGTTGGCTGTGCCGTTAGGCCCTTTCTTTGCGGGCGTTTTTGCAGAGATGGCTGTGCTGAAAAGGAGTGCTGCTCCAATCACAGCGGCGTAGCGAAATCTATTCATTTTTCTTTGTTTGGTTAGTGTTGCAAATATACTGCAATTTTTCAGACGATGATAATATTATTGGAGTTTAATTCTGTATTTAGACTGAATTTTTTGCCGATGGTTTAGATATTTAATAAATTTGCATCAACAAAAAAAACAATACAGATATGAAACGATATGTTATTGCACTCCTTTTGGTGCTGGCTTGTGTGAATTTGGCGTTCGCCGATGGCGAATTGAAAAAGGCGTTGAAGGCGCTTAACGACCCCAAGGCGAAGCGTGTGCTCGTGGTATCGCACCGCGGCGACTGGCGTAATGCACCCGAAAATTCCATTCCCGCCATGCTCAATTGCGTGGCGATGGGCGTAGATATGGTGGAAATCGACCTCCACAAGACCAAAGACGGCCACTTGGTGCTCATGCACGATGGCAGTGTGAATCGCACTTCCAACGGCAAGGGCGAGGTGAAAGACCTCACACTCGAAGAAATCAAGAAACTTCGTCTACGCAATGGCATGGGGCGAGTGACCACCGTGCAGATTCCTACCATGGAAGAAGTGTTTACTGCGCTCAAAGGCAAGGTGTTGATTAATGTAGACAAAGGCTACGACTATTTCGACGAAGTGTATGCTCTGGCACAGCGTCTTGACATGGTCAACCAAATCGTGATTAAATGCGCGGGTCGCCTCAAGAAGATTCAGGAGGAGAAAGGCGAAGTAATCAGCAAGTCAATCTTTATGCCCATCGTTCACCTCGACGCCGACAATGCCGAAGAAGTGCTCGACGAGTTCCTTGCCATCCACCCCGTTGCCATTGAGTGCTGCTTCAAGAAAGTGGATGCCAATGTGGAACGATTGCTCAAAAAGATAGATGATGCAGGCGTGAAAGTGTGGATTAACACCCTGTGGCCATCGCTCAACGGTGGACACGACGACGACCGCGCCGTGATTGACGGCGACCCCGACGGCGCATGGGGCTGGGCGCTGAAAAACCACGCCCAATTCCTCCAGACCGACCGTCCCGCCTTACTGATTAAATATCTTGAGAAAAAGCACAGACGATAATTGAGAAAAAAAAAGAGAAACAAAAAAGAAGCATCCGCGAAATTCGTGAATGCTTCTTTTTGCGTGGTCCCTGACGGGCTTGAACCGGCGACCCACTGATTATGAGTCAGTTGCTCTAACCAACTGAGCTAAGGGACCGCTATTTCTGCAGCACAACTGCCGAAAAGCATGGCAAAGTTACTACAATTCTTTCAATTATTCAAAAATGTGCCCATTTTTTCGCCCCCACTCAAAAAAAACACAAAGTGTTTTGAGCCCCAAGAAGGATTATTGGAAAAGGTGGAGAAGAACCACAAAAACGGTGTCGGTGTTTGCGGTGGGCTGCAGGAAATGCGGGAATGTCCTTGCAAAATACTGCTAGCCCTCGATACACCCTATAACCTTGGTGCCAGTCCATTTCAACAGGCACTTGACTTTGATGTCAGTTGCCGGATAACCGTCCGCAAGCAGAGTGAACAGCAACAGCAGATGCTTGTCCGTCAGTTCATTCCAACTCTTTGGAAAAATGAGATTGATAGTTTGTTGCATAGAAATATTTGGTTATCGTACTGCAAAAGTACGGTAACCGCCTCTACAGCAAAAAGACAACAGAATTAGCGTTTTTTTCTGTTAAATTAGCGTTAAAATACGTGTTATAAACTATATTTTGAGTAATTTTGTACGAATAATTTCACTAACAGCAAATACTTTACTTATGAAGAAATTTTACACTATCCTTTGCGGTCTGGCACTCGCTTGTGGCATGACTGCCAATGCTTATGATTTAGTAACTTTTGAGGACTTTGACATGTGCGACGACGGCCATGCTTATATACCCCATGAATATGACATGGTGTATTCTGGTGACTTCTGGTTCTCTTGTAATAGTAATTATGGTTACTGGAACGGCGTTACAGTGTCAAGGACAACCGGCAACACCTTTGCAGGACTTGACGACCAGTACAACGCAATCACCGGTGGCGGTTGCGATGGCTCAAAGGCTTTCGCGATTGCTTACTACAGCGAGTATGACGCTAACAACAGCGAGCAGTATCCCGAAATAATGGAATTGTCTGAAGGCGCTCCATTCTATCCCGAGTATGTTTATGTCACTAACACTGCCTACGCAGTAAATTCAATGGAGAACGGTGACACGTATGCTAAGAAGTTCGACGAGAACGACTACCTCAAGGTCATCTTCAAGGGCATGGCTATTGATTGGGATAAGGAGCAAGTAGAATTGGTTGAGACCGGAACTCAGGTAGAGTTCTACCTCGCCAAGGACGGCAAGATCGTCAAGGATTGGCAGAAGGTTGACCTCAGCACGCTTGGAGAGGTTAGTTTAATCCGCATGGTGATGGACTCAAGCGACAAGGGCACATGGGGCATCAACACTCCCACTTACTTCGCATTCGACAACTTCAAGGCAAGCAAGACCCCCGTTGAGCCCGTTACAGGTATCAGTGACGTGAAGGTTAGCGGCAGCAAGGCTGTTAAGACCATCGAGAACGGCCAGCTCGTCATCATCAAGGACGGCAAGCGCTACAACGCAGCAGGCCAAATGATGAAATAATCATCAAATCCCACATAACGAAACAAGCGGGAGATTCCACTGGCGGAGTCTCCCGTTTTCTGTATAAACAAAAACGGACTGCTCTCACGAGTGGCCCGCTACAATGATTAAAAATTTTGACCTATAGGCCTAAAAAAGCCGTTTAAGTACCACAAAAGTACCTATACGGCTATATGCTATAAAAGACAAGGAAATTATCTTGTAAATTCCTATGCTTCATGACAAACTTTTACTATATTTGTAAATCAATACTATATTTATTAACAAAAATACCTAGACTTATGAAGAAATCTTTACTTCTCTTCGTTGCTCTCTTGGCAACAAGTGCTGTTTCTCTGGCACAGGACACTTATTTTATCAAGCATCCTTGGGGCGGTGGTGAATGGACTTGGAAGCAGATGCAGCTCTCTGATGATCCTGATTTGGCCGCCTATGATATGGATGGTAATGTTATAGACCATCCTTACATTGTGGAAGGAATCTATGGTGGCGACGGATGTAATATCAACACAACTGCAAGCGACGAAGGCAGTAAATGGATTGCAGAACCGTTTTCAAGGTTTGAACTTGAAGTAGGCGAAAAATGTGTGTTCGCTTATCTGCCTCATATAAATGATCTTTCAATTTTACCTGAGTATGAAGCAAAGGTAAGAGCTGTGTTTGACCATCCTTTTGGAACTTATGACGGTCCCCAAAATGTTCATGTAAGCATCACTGGCGCAGAGGAAGTTCTTTCAATTGAATATATGATTTATACAGAAAACGATCCTGATTTTACGTATTATCCTTATGATGATAATGTTGGTATCAACATTACAGAGACTTGTGAGCTTTATGTACATGCAGATTATATATATGATGGAAAAGTAAGAGAAAATGGGTGGGCATATCCCTATACCATCAACCAAGCACCTACTGGTGTAAACGACCTCAACGTGACAGTCACAAGCAAGGCTGTTAAGACCATCGAGAACGGCCAGCTCGTCATCACTAAGGACGATAAGCGCTACAACGCAGCAGGCCAACTGATGAAGTAATCATCACACCCCCTAACAATACAAGCGGGAGATTCCACTGGCGGAGTCTCCCGTTTTCTATAAACAAAAACGGACTGCTCTCACGAGTGGTCCGCTACAATGATTAAAAATTTTGACCTATAGGCCTAAAAAAGCCGTTTAAGTACCACAAAAGTACCTATACGGCTATATGCTATAAAAGACAAGGAAATTATCTTGTAAATTCCTATGCTTCATGACAAACTTTTACTATATTTGTAAATCAATACTATATTTATTAACAAAAATACCTAGACTTATGAAGAAATCTTTACTTCTCTTCGTTGCTCTCTTGGCAACAAGTGCTGTTTCTCTGGCACAGGACACTTATTTTATCAAGCATCCTTGGGGCGGTGGTGAATGGACTTGGAAGCAGATGCAGCTCTCTGATGATCCTGATTTGGCCGCCTATGATATGGATGGTAATGTTATAGACCATCCTTACATTGTGGAAGGAATCTATGGTGGCGACGGATGTAATATCAACACAACTGCAAGCGACGAAGGCAGTAAATGGATTGCAAAACCCTGGTCATGGTGGGATCTTGAAGTAGGTGAAAACTGCGTATTCGCTTATATCCCTGGTGTTAATAATCTTACCATTTTACCCGAGTATGCAGCAAGGGTAAGAGGAAATGTTGATCTTCCAGCGGGCACTTACGACGGAACCCAAAATGTTCATGTGACCGTCACCGGTGCTGAGGAAGTTCTATCAATTGAATACAATATCTGGTCAGAAGAACATCCCGACGATGAGTATTATCCCTATGATGATAATGTTGGTATCAACATTACAGAAACTTGTGAGCTTTATATTTATGCAGTATATAAATATGATGGAAAGGAAAGAGAGGATGGGTGGTCATTTCCCTATACCATCAACCAAGCACCTACTGGTGTAAACGACCTCAACGTGACAGTCACAAGCAAGGCTGTTAAGACCATCGAGAACGGCCAGCTCGTCATCACTAAGGACGATAAGCGCTACAACGCAGCAGGCCAACTGATGAAGTAATCATCACACCCCCTAACAATACATGCGGGAGATTCCACTGGCGGAGTCTCCCGTTTTCTATAACCTAATCAGAACCAATATCCTTTCGCTTGTTTCTTGTTCTTGAATCCGGATGGGGGTGGGGGTGAAAAAAATGAAGGCTACCCTTTATCAGGAAAAGGAAAGCCTTCACTTGTCGTCTCAAATCAATTTTACATTCACATGCGACCTATCAAATTCAACGACGTAGGGAAATTTAGACTAAATGATTTGTAAATAAGACATCGCTCACTTGTTGTGGAGCGGTGTATTAAAGAGTTCACACGCTTTTTCAATCGCAAATATAGAAAAACTTTTTCCTATCAAACAAATTTTTTAAGCAAAAAATTTACTTTTTTTTCAAGAAAATGTAAACATTTCTGTTTTTGTGTTTTATAACATATTTTTATAGCATATTTCTTGAAAAATCGGCTGTAATTCTCTCCGTTTTTGGCCGTGAGATTGGCAGTTTGCTTACAGATTGAAACTGCCGTTGTCGGCAAGCTTCGTTCATCTCTTTATCCGTCCTCCATCCCGCCGTTTAAAAGCCCGTTTTTGTCGGAAAGTGGGGTGAAAACCATAGATTCCGACAAATTTTACCAATCATTTTTGTCGGAAAGTGACACTTTTTACCCAGATTCCGACAAATTATTGATAAATATTTATTAAATTTGTGCCATGGTAATGTTGTATTAACTTAAATGTGGCAATGAAAAGAAATATTATAGGCAGGAAATATGAGTTTGAGTTACTTGAGGCCGCCTTGGCTTCAAATGAGTCTGAACTCATTATTGTGTATGGTCGCCGTCGTGTGGGGAAAACTTTTTTGGTAAACCAGTTTTTTGAAAACCAATTCACTTTTAAGTTTACTGGAGTATATAACCAACCAAAATCGGTGCAATTGGAGCGCTTTGCCTCCCAAATGGATGAATATAGCGGTCAAAGTTATGATGCGCCAGATAATTGGTTCAAAGCATTTGATTTACTGAAGCAACACTTGAAAGCTGTAAAAACAGATGGAAAAAAAGCCGTCTTTATTGATGAAATGCCTTGGCTGGACACTGATGGGTCAAACTTCGTTGCCGCCTTTGAGCAGTTTTGGAATGGATGGGCTGCTGCAGAAGGAAATATCGTTTTGGTTGCATGTGGCAGTGCAACGTCGTGGATGACAGACAAGCTGCTGGGTAATCAAGGTGGGCTTTTCAATAGGTGTGCAACACGAATGTTTGTGCGTCCCTTCACACTCTGCGAAACTGAAGAGTATTTGAAGTCAAGAGGCATTGAGTGGACTCGTTATGATATAGCCGAGTGTTATATGATTATGGGTGGCATCCCGTTTTACTTAAAGCAACTGATGCCGCAATGGTCTTTTTCTCAGAATATCGACAACATCTTTTTTAGAGAAAAGGGATTGCTTTGGGATGAGTTCTCACATCTCTACAATACTTTGTTTAAACAACCTGATAACCACATTGCTGTGGTTGAGGCTCTTGCCACCAAGCGTATGGGTCTGACACGTAACGAGATAATTAAATCCACTAAGCTGCACGATAATGGAAATTTGAAATCTATATTGGAAAACTTGGTGAATTGTGAATTCATACGTCCATACCGCTATTTTGGAAAAAACAAGAAGGATACCATATATCAGTTGACAGATTTCTATACGATGTTCTACTTTAATTACATTAAAGGCAACTATGGACGCGATGCCCACTATTGGTCAAACAGCATTGACAATCCTTCGCGAAGGGCTTGGGCAGGATATACTTTCGAGCAACTGTGCTTGAATCATTTGGAGCAGATTCGCAAAAGTATTGGAATTAGTGCTGTGCAATGTGAAACTTCTGCTTGGTTTCACCGTGCAGACCAGAATTCAAAGGGTGTCCAGATAGATTTACTCATCGACCGTCGTGACCGTGTAATTAATATTTGTGAAATGAAATTCTCGATCAACGAATTTGCCATCACAAAAGACTATAACGAGTCTCTTAGGCAGAAGATTGAGGTTTTCCGTTCTGCAACCGGGACAAAAAAAGCATTGCATTTAACTATGGTTACTACATTCGGGGTGAAGCGCAACATGTATAGCAACAGTGTGCAAAGCCAAGTGACATTAAATGACTTGTTTGAATAAGTATTTTTTCTCCCGCATCAAAATAAGGATGTCTCAAAGCACGTTTTTGTCGGAAAGTGGGGTAAAAACCACAGATTCCGACAAATTTTACCCACGTTTTTTGTCGGAAAGTGCTACTTTTACCCCAGATTCCGACAAGGCAAGGGTTGGGGTTGGAGTTTTCTGAGGTTGTGGGGATGAGGGAAAATCATTAATTTTGTAGAGGAAACCGAGGTTTCGGCCTCGCTCCGCCAACACAATATTATTATAGATAGAAAAATATGACATCTCGAATTTTGCGTTGCCTTTTCTCGGCAGCGGTTATCTTAATGGCTTCATCTGCGATGGGCCAAAAGCAGTTCACGCTTGAAGACTTGAACTTTGGTGGCAAGAATTATCGCCAGATGATTCCAAAAAATCAAACGCTCTACTGGTGGGGCGACAAGTTGGTGCATGCCACCGATTCGGTTTGCACCCTGGTGGATGTGAACACAGGGAAGGAGAAAAAGTTGTTCACACTCAAAGAGTTTCGCGAGTGGGGCGAATTGGGCGAATCGTTTCGTTCGCTTCGCGGCATCTCGTTCCCATACGCCGACAAGAGCCTTGCCCTTGCCTATACTGGGGCGCAACGTGTGCTTGTGAATTTCCGCAATCAGAAGGTGGAGTGGAGTCAAGACCGCTCAAAGGAAACGCAGGCTTCAGAATGGAACAAGAGAAGCCGTGCAGTGGCTTTCGTGGATGGCGACAATCTCTATGTGCGTGATGGCGAAGGTGGCTTGATGCGTGTGACCAAAGATGGCTCGCCCGACATCGTGTATGGCCAAAGCGTGCACCGCAACGAGTTTGGCATCGCCGGTGGCTTGTTCTGGAATCCCGCCGGCACGAAGTTGGCCTTCTACCGTATGGACCAGAGCATGGTGGCCGACTATCCACTCATCACCGTGCCAGAAATCACCGACTCCACTCACCGCATGGCCACTCCTGCTCCCGAGAAGTACCCAATGGCAGGGCAGACTTCTCACCTTGTGACCATAGGCGTTTACGATGTGGCGAAGGGCACCATCGTGTATCTGAAGGCGGGCGACCCTACCAACCGTTATTTCTGTGGCATTACTTGGAATCCTGATGGCAAAACCATCTATGTGCAGCAGATGAATCGTGCACAGAACGACATGCACATGGTGAGCTATGATGCCACCACTGGCGAGCAGATAGCCGAACTCTATCACGAGTCACACCCAAAATACATTGAACCCGGTGCTCCGCTTCAGTTCTTGCCTTGGGATGCCAATAAATACATTATGCAGAGTGAAAAAGACGGCTTCAACCACCTCTACCTCTATGAGGCGAATGGCAATTTCGTGAAGCCTCTCACCAGTGGCAGTTGGGAAGTGACCAATTTTGTGGGATTCGACACCAAAAATCGTGCAGTGGTGATAGAAAGCACCGAGGCTGGCGATTTGCAAAACAATATTTTCCGCGTGGATGTGGCCACTGGCAAGCGCACCCGCGTGGATGCCGACGGCAAGGGCGTTCACAGTTGCTCGTTGAGCGAAAGCGGCGTTTATGCCGTGGATTGGTATCAAGAGCCCAATGTGCCTCGCAACATCGACATTTTGAACACCGCCACAGCCAAGGCTGTTCGTTTCTTCACTGCCGAAAACCCATGGAAGGGCTATGCCGTGCCGGAGTATTTGTGCGGCACCATCAAGGCTGCCGACGACACCACCGACCTCTATTTTCGCATGGTGCTTCCGCCAGATTTCGACGAAACCAAGAAATATCCTACCATCGTGTATGTCTACGGCGGCCCACACACTCGCAATGTGGAAGCCGGTTGGCATTGGCGCAGCCGCAGTTGGGAAACCTACATGGCTCAGCGAGGCTATGTGCTATTCATTCTCGACAACCGCGGCAGCAACCGTCGTGGTCGCGAATTTGGCCTCGCCACTTATGGCCAACTCGGGCAGATTGAGATGCAAGACCAAATGAAGGGTGTCGACTTCTTGCGTACGCAGCCTTTCATCGACATGGATCGTCTGGGTGTTCATGGCTGGAGTTTTGGAGGCTTTATGACCATCAGCCTGATGACCAACTATCCCGACGTGTTTAAGGTGGGCGTGGCAGGCGGTCCTGTCATCGACTGGAAATGGTACGAAGTGATGTATGGCGAGCGCTATATGAGCACCCCCGAACTCAATCCGGAGGGCTACGAAAAAACAAGCCTTATCCACAAGGCAAAAGACTTGAAAGGCCGCTTGCAGATTATTCAAGGCTTGAACGACCCAGTGGTGCTTCCACAACACGCCTACTCGTTCCTGAAAGCATGTATCGCTGCCGGCACGCAACCCGACTTCTTCGTGTATCCAGGCGAGCCCCACAACATGCGAGGCCACCAAAGCGTGCACCTGCACGAGCGCATCACCCGCTATTTCGACGATTACCTGAAATAATCGCGAAAGCAAACATACCCCCACAAAGAAATAGCCAAACTTGACCCAAAAGCACCAAGTTTGGCTATTTTCATATATTAATACAGAAATCTTTTTTTAAAAATTCGCTAGTCTTAAAACAAAACCAGCTTCTAAACTCCATGCGAATTTGCCCATATTTTCAGTCTCGTCGGAATTAAAAACTTGTCCGAAGTCACCCCAACCAAAACTTCCTCCAGCAAACAGGCCAACTCTACGCCATCGACCAATCCAAAAAGTGTAATCAACATCAATCATTAGACTTATTTTTTCATATTGGGCAAGTTGTCCACAAGAAAGACCTGCTGCAATATCCATAGAAGGGTCTGAACCAGGACCAAAGGCAAAATAGGAACCTATACCCGCATTCCATAAAATTCGGTCCCCAAATTCGCTATCGCAAACCCAATCTTTACCAATGCTGCCATACACATTACATCCACTGCCAGTATAGCGAAGGCGTAAGTTCTGTCCATAACAACGCGAGAATCCAATTAGGGCTTGAAGTGAAGGATATGCCTCACCTTCAGCACCACCTCCTAAGCCAAACAACAGGTTACAAACACCATTTCCCACACTTCTTCCCAAGTTGTCCATGTTATCGGAAGATCCATAATTGCCCGATGAACCATAGCTGTCAGAAGAACTGGAACTATCATAATCGGGGTCATAAGCCATTTGAAAAGTGTAGGTGTCAGCAAAATCGTAGGAATTACCTCGGTGTGAATAAGAGTAAGTAAGTTTATGTCCTCTACAGTCCACGGCTCTAACCGTACCGCTAACACTGCCAATGGTTAAAGAAGAATACACAGTATAGGAACTCCCACCTACAGTTACCGTCATAGGAGTACACACATCACCTCCTGCAACAAACGTCATCGTACTCTCTGCATTGGCATTAACAACGGCCAATAACGCAACCATTACCACTAATAAAATGCATTTTTTTCGTAACATAAGTTCTTATTTTTTGATATTATTTTTTTTGACATAAAACCTTTTAACCTATAGCACTATCCCTGTTACTCGGCGCTGCGCAGTCTTTGTGTTGACATATCAAAAGTTGCGGCCGCATAGAGAACCCCTTTTAGTTTCATCTTTTTACCATTACGCTTTATTTCTATTTCATGTATTGAGTTTGGCTTGAACACGTCTGGGGCAAAACTGACAAAGAACTCGTTTGTGTAGCGTTCTTGTGTATAGAATTTCACTTCTGGAAGTCTAAACAAATTATAATCCACAAATGGGCATATAAAAGCGTCTTTAAGCATCATATACCATGACTGGTTTTTAAAGCTCAAGCTGCGTTCTGAAAACTTAGAAGTGTGGGAATCTTCACCATCGCATGATGATGTGACACAAAAGTCGATGCTTTTTTTGCCATCTATTTTAAGAATTTCATCTCCTACCTGAAGCCCTAATTTTTCCGCTGGACTATTTTTATATATATAACTGATAATTGATTTTTTCGTTTGAGGCTCCCAACAGATGCCACTCCACGCCATCACCACATCTCTACCAACATTCACGCCAGGAAAAGCGCGACACCCTGCAAGCACATGGTAAGCAGCCGTCTTAAGTGACAAAGGGCGTACATGGGTTGTCTTGTAACGTAGTTGCCAAACTACTGGAGGGACTTTTTGATTCGGGTCTTTCATTTTCTTTGCATCAAGAATTGTCAGCTCTATAAAGTGATTTTGCAAATATTCGCGATGAGTATATCCACCTGATGTAACTTTTTTTGCGGGTTTTTTGAAAGAATTCACATAAATGTTTTTGCCGCTCTTGTAAATATAGGAATTTGAACCGTTATCCATATATTGAGTGGTCTGAGGCACATATGTTGACTCCACTTGCAAGTCTTCATCTATGGCAATTGTGACAATGAGATCGGGATTTTCTTCATCATATATTAAAGGGAAACCACTCCAGTCAAGTTCATTCCATGCGATTTTGAAGTATTCTTTTTCAAGAAGTGGATCGTTAGAGGTTGGTTGAAATGCTATACGGCGATACTTGCTCCAGTCAGAAACAGAGTTGTCGGTACGTATTGACATTGCCTTTCCATCAATATATGCAAGACGTGCCAAATTTGTAGCTTGATAGCCTTCCCCATAGAGCCCAAGTTCATCCATACCTATCGTCTGCACATTATATGGAACATACGACCAATGATAGTTTTTATTCTTCCGCATTGAGTGGTATTCTATTTCCACTCTGCCATCGGTTCCTGGAACTGAAGCCGCGAGCATTGCCTCTTCTGCGCTTGCATAGCTTTCTGCAGCCTTTCCATTGATTGATATGATGTAATCGTAAGGACATAGAAGAGAGTTATCGTCATCGGCATCAGCATCCGTATTTATATGTTGCATACGGACGTAATTATAGGCAGAGCGAACCGTCAGTTTGTCAGGGTTGTAGTTTTTTAAATATCCAAGAGCAATGACAGGATAACAGTTTTCAGGCAGACTTTGTGAAAAGGCTGTTTGCATTGTGCATATGAGTACACATAAATAAAATAGAGATTTTTTCATTGTGAGTATAGTTTTAAATTTCACATACATATTCGGTATGGTAAAATTAAGACATAAAATTGTTGTAATGAGGTGTTTGTTGTGAAAGATGTCCACGGTATGGGTGGAAATATTCCACAGTCATTAAAAAATGCAAAAAAGAAACGCACAGGTTTCTTTATAAAAGATTATTAGTATCTTTGTATCGGAATGATGGCAAATTGTCATCATACAAAAATAGTTGCGTTTACTCAACGCTTATTCTTGTTTCTCCGAAATTCTCGCAAAATTTTGACTTTGAAACCAAGAATCGGCAGCAGTAGATGCCACAGTTGTATGCATAAATCTGTTCTCCGTCACCCTTGTGCTCGGAAACATACTGCATATACGAGCGTGGACATCTGCGTTGCCCGGAATGGTTTCAAAGGGCAATGCGAGAAGCCTCGGAGAAGCTACTGGGCAGCTAAAGATTTCACGCTTTATGTTTTTTTCGTACAACGACTTGCGGCAAATCCACATTGGTGAACTAATTAGACAACAATTGGTGGCACAAGGTATGTCGTTTGCTGAGTTTGCCCGACAGCTCAATGTAGAACGCACCACTGTCTATAACATTTTCCGCTCCAAGAGTATTGACATAGAGCGGCTGATACGAATCTCTGTCATTCTTGATTACGACTTCATTGCCGAAGTGTATCAACAGCACGAACCTACACCTCGCACCTGTCGCCTCTTCATTCCTCCCGAACTTAACAGTCAGCACCCCTATATCGACATTCTCTTGCCAAAATAAAGACATTCTGTGAGCACTTCTTGTTTTGACTCGTTTTTACACCCATGAATCAGCCAAACTCACTATAAAACCACCAAATTTGGCCGAATCACACATCGAGAAGTAGCCAAATTCACAACAAAACCACTGAATTTGGCAGATTTTCGTGCCACAAATCAGCCAAACTTGAACAAAAATCCCAAATTTGGCTAATTCATAGCACAAAAATTGGTGAATTATTGGATAAAATCACACTCGGATTTAAGCAATTTATTCGTGAAATTTGTGTGATTCGTGGTAGAAAAGGCGGCCACAAATTCACACAAATTTTCACGAATTATTTTTGCTTCATTCAAGGGTTAGATTAACCAAAACAATAACGCTATGCTATGATTCGATACACTTTGCCACACACCTCCACAGATACTTATGCGCTAATACATAAGTGCTTCACACATTTTAGTTGGTGTTTTGGTTGTGTGTTGGTTGGTTTTAATTCGTAAGAATATTGGGTGGAGAATGTGGAAAAGTTTGTAGAATTTCGGTTTCCATTCATTATCAGGATAATAGAGAAGTATTTTACATTTTTTCTGCCGAGTATTGGGGGATTCTTTACACTTTTTCTGCCGAATGTGCGGGGGTGTGGGGGTGTGAGTTTTGATGAAGGGGTGGGGGAAATGGGTGGGGTGAGTGGGGGAAATGGTTTTTTTCGGTGCTTTGTGGTGGTGAAAATTGGGTGTGAGTGACGGAAAATCACTAACTTTGCACCAAAATTCAAATTATAATTAGACAACGATGAGTGAAAATTTTGAAATGGTTGCCAAAACTTTCCAGGGATTGGAAGGTGTGTTGAGCGACGAACTGCAGGCCCTCGGGGCGCAAGAAGTGACCCAAGGTAAGCGTATGGTGTCGTTTGTGGGTAATCTCGAAACGATGTATAAAGCCAATTTCTGCTGTCGCACAGCCCTGCGCATTCTCAAACCAATCTATAAGTTCCGTTCAACAGATGCCGACGACCTTTACGAGCAGGTCCGCAAGTTTGAGTGGGACACCGTTTTGAGCACCGATAAAACCTTCTCTATCGACACCACTGTGTATAGCGATGTGTTCCGTCATTCTCGCTTTGTGACCTATCGCGTGAAAGATGCCATCGTCGACTATTTCCTGGAAAAGGAAGGCAAGCGTCCTTCTATTCGTGTGTCGGCGGCCGACTTTGTACTCAATGTGCACATTTCTGCCGATGAGGTGACTATTTCACTCGACTCTTCAGGCACACCGCTCTATAAGCGCGGCTGGCGTGTGGCACAAACCGAGGCTCCTATCAACGAAGTGCTTGCTGCCGGTATCATCAAGCTTAGCGGCTGGGATGGCCAATGCAACTTTGTGGACCCAATGTGTGGGTCGGGCACTTTCTTGATTGAAGCTGCTATGATTGCCGCCAACATCAATCCTGGTGTGTATCGCAAGGATTTCGCCTTCCAAAACTGGAGCGACTACGACGAAGAACTCTTTGATTCTATCTACAACGACGACAGCCAAGAGCGTGAATTCAAGCACAAAATCTATGGCTCCGATATCGCCGTTCAGGCAATTGCCATCGCCGAATCCAATATCAAGAGCGCCGGCGTGAGCAAGATGATTGAACTGAAGCAGCGTGCTCTCGCCGACTGGGAAGAAGCTCCAGAAAAAGGTGTGGTAGTGACCAACCCTCCTTATGGCGAGCGCTTGAAATATCAAGATATCAACGAACTCTATGCCACTATCGGCAAAAAACTCAAATTCGTGTTCAAGGGCTACGATGCATGGGTGATTTCCTATGGCGAACTCACCGACCTTATCGGTCTGCGTCCTTCTGTCAACTATCCATTGCTCAATGGCGACTTGGAATGCGAATTGCGTGAATACAAGATTTTCGACGGCTCTTACAAGGAGATGAAAGCCGAAGGCGGAAGCATCCGCAACGAGGGCTTCCGTGCTGCCGACAAAGACCGTGGCCAGCGCCGTCCTCGCTTCGAAGAAACATTCAAGAAGCGCGATGGTGAATCGGGTGACGCTCCTCGCAGCCGCCGTCCTCGCCGCGATGATGACCGTCCTCGCCGCAGTTTTGGTGACCGTCGCGACGGTGATCGCCCTGCTCGCAAATTTGCTCCACGCCGTGAAGGCGACCGTCCACGTCGCTCCGACGATGAGCGCATGGGCCGCAATGAATTTTTCCACAGCTCGAAGCACGCTCAGTCGGTGGTTCGCCATCAGGAGCCAACTCTTGGTAAGGAAAACGAGCGCCCAATTATCCGTGGTCGCCGCAATGGCTGGAAGCGTCGCGAGGAATAAGCCGCTTTCAAGAGTGTTTTTTAGCAATTCCATCAACCATTATAGATATTTCTAAATGAATCAAAAAATCTTGCTGTTGGGCTCAGGCGGTCGTGAATGCGCTATCGCATGGAAATTGAGCCAAAGTGAACTTCTCGACAGTCTCTACATTGCTCCGGGCAATGCTGGTACTGCACAGTATGGCACTAATGTTGCGCTTTCGCCAATGGATTTCGATGCCGTTGGAAAGTTTGCAGCCGAAAATGGCATCACCATGCTGGTGGTGGGCAATGAAGACCCGCTGGTGGCTGGCATTACCGACTATTTCAAGGCTTCAGATGTTCTGAAAAACATTAAAGTGATTGGCCCTTCAAAGGCTGGCGCACAACTCGAAGGCAGCAAGGATTTTGCCAAGGGATTCATGCTTCGTCACGATATCCCTACAGCCGCCTATTTGAGTGTTTCGGCAGATAACATTGAAGAAGGCTTCGCTTTCCTCGAAAGCCAGAAGGCTCCTTATGTGCTCAAGGCCGATGGCTTGGCAGCCGGTAAGGGTGTGCTCATCATCGATTCGCTCGACGAGGCAAAGGCCGAGTTGAAGCAGATGTTGGGTGGCATGTTTGGCGCATCCAGTGCCACAGTGGTCATTGAGCAGTTCCTCACCGGCATTGAGTGCTCTGTTTTTGCCCTCACCGATGGCGAGCATTATCAGTTGCTTCCTGTGGCCAAGGACTACAAGCGCATTGGCGAAGGCGACAAGGGGCTGAACACTGGTGGCATGGGCTCGGTTTCGCCTGTTAGCTTTGCCGATGAGGCATTTATGGAAAAAGTGCGCACCCGCATTGTGGAACCAACTATTGCAGGGCTGAAGGAGGAAAATCTTCCTTACACTGGCTTTGTGTTCTTTGGCTTGATTAATGTGGGCGGCGACCCCTATGTGATTGAATACAATTGCCGCATGGGCGACCCCGAAACCGAAGTGGTGATGCCTCGTCTCAAGAGCGACTTGGTGGCTCTTCTCGATGCTGCAGCCGATGGCCGATTGGATGAAACACCTGTAGAAATCGATGAGCGCTATGCTGTGACTGTGATGATGGTAAGTGGCGGTTACCCAGAAGCCTACGAAAAAGGTAAAGTGATTGAAGGCCTTGATGCTGTGGAAGGCAGCGTTGTGTTCCATGCTGGCACTGCATGTGGTTCTGATGGGCAAATTGTTACTTCTGGCGGTCGTGTGTTGGCTGTTACCAGCTATGGTGCCACTAAGGATGAGGCCCTGGCTCAGTCATTTGCCAACATTGCCAACATTAAGTTCGACAAGAGTTACTTCCGTCGCGACATTGGTTTCGACCTCAAGTAAGAATACCTAATAGCATAGCACCGATATGGCATACAGAGAAGAACGTATAAACGAATTCTTAAATTCGCGGTTCATGATGATAATCATGGGCATCGTGTATGTGGCTGTATCGTATTTTGCGTTCACCACGGGCCAATTCAATTCTTCGATGGCGAGTGGTAATGGTGTGTTTTTCAACGATATCGACCGCTTATTGGACCATCCGCTTGTGTCGTTTGGAGTCAACACCGCATGCATATTTGCCATTGTGGCGCTCACCATTCTGCTCAACAAGACCTACACCTTTATCCGTGAAGTGACCTTTGTCTACGGCACCACCTTCATGGCTCTTCAGTTGGCTTGCCCGTACGGAGTTACGCAATTCAGCACAGGTATCGGTTTGTGTTTGCTCACGCTGGTGGTGCAGTTGCTCATGTTTTCCACTTATCAGCGCAAGCAAGTGTCGCAGCAGCGAGTGTTCCTCGTGTTTTTCCTTGTGGCGCTCTGTGGTCTCTTTCAGTACGCATTCTTGGCACTGATTGTGCCGTTCTTCATAGGTTTTTTGCAGATGCGCGCCATCAATTTCCGGGGTGTGCTGGCAGCCATTTTTGGCCTTCTCACGCCATTCTGGCTGGCGATTGGGCTGGGGCTTGTCGATCCCACCACAGCCATGCTCCCCACCTTTGGCAGCGCGATGGATGTGCTTCAAGAGCAAGAGATTCCCGTGCTGCTTGTGGGCTTGATTGTATTAGGACTGCTCACTTTTGTGCTCATCGTGATTAACGTACTCAAAATCATGTCGTATCGACTACAGTTGCGTGTCTACAACTCGTTCTATCTTGTTTTGGCGCTCTTCTCAATCGTGATGATGGGTATCGACTATCGCAACTTTATTGTGTATCTGCCATTGCTCAACTATTGTTTCGCCATAGAGGTGGCGCAAGCGTTCACTATCCACTCCAATGCCACACGCCGCTATGTGCTTGTGTTACTCGTGTTGTTGGCGTGTGCTGCTGCTCATGCGAGTTATTATTTCTTGTAGAAAAAGATGAAAATCGTTGTAGAAAGTCACATTCCATATATTAATGGTTTGTTGGAGCCCTATGCACAGGTGCTCTATCTCGAAACGTCCCACATCACCGCCGCTGCGCTAAAGGATGCCGACGTGTTCATCACGCGCACCCGTACGCGCTGCGATGAGGCGCTTCTTGCCGATAGTCGCGTTCGCTTCATCGGCACCGCCACCATCGGCACCGACCACATCGACCTCGACTACTGCCGAGGTGCAGGCATCAAGGTGGTAAACGCTCCAGGATGCAATGCTCCAGCTGTGGCGCAATGGGTGCTCAGCACCGTGGCACGATGGATGGACAAAGAGGGCATCGCTTCGCCCGAAGGCATCGTGCTGGGTGTGGTAGGTGTGGGCCATGTAGGCTCTATTGTGGCGCGTTGGGCTAAGCAATTAGGCTTCGACGTGCTCCTTTGCGACCCACCACGTGCCGAAAAAGAAGGTGTTGAAGGTTTTTCTACTCTCGACGAGGTGAAGGCAAAAAGCCATATCATCACCTTCCATACTCCGCTCTATCGCGAAGGGTCACTCGCCACTTATCACCTCTGCGACGAGGCTTTTTTAGCCGAGGCTCCGAATTTGCGATTGTTGATGAATGCCGCCCGCGGACCGATTTGCGACAACGCCGCCTTGGCCGCTTGGCATGGCGACGTGGCTATCGACTGCTGGGAGCACGAGCCAGAAATCAATCGTGAGCTCCTTGCTAAGGCTTTTGTCGCCACTCCACACATTGCAGGCTATTCGGCCGATGGCAAGCGCCGAGGCACTGCCATGGTGGTAGAGGCGCTGAATGCCGAATATGGCTGGAAGGCACATCCTCTCGAAGCCGAGGCCCCTTATGGCGGTGTGGTAGAGGTATCGCTGCAGCAAATAGCCGGCAGTTATAATCCGCTTGCCGACACCGAAATGCTCAAGGCCAATCCCGAAGCCTCCAATTTCGAGCATCTTCGCAATCACTACGCCCTCCGCCCCGAAGTCCTGTAGCCCCTTTGGATGATAGGGTTATCAAATTTTGCGATTGAGCTAAAATTTGCGTAATTCACATCATTTTCTTACTTTTGGGCAAACAAAAGAATCGTTTGTGAAGAAATTTTCTCAAATAGTCGCTATGGTTTTTCTGTTGTGTTGTTCTGTTGCGCAGGCAAAAGAGCACTACAACACCGACTCGCTATTGCGTGTGCTTGATGCCACGCTCGATAGTTCTGCCATCTACGACAATGCGCTTCGCAGCAGAATCTACCCCCATCGCGTGGCTTATGAAAACGCTTCATCGATTGATGCGAGGATGCGTGAGTCGGAATGGCTGTTTTCGGTATATCGACGTTTTCGAGTGGATTCGGCCATGTATTACGCGCGAGAGCGTGTGAGGATGGCGAGCCAGTGTGCTTCTCCCGATTCTATGCTGATGGCCAAGATTAATGAAGCCGACGCGCTGAAACGCTATGGTCGCTTCAATGATGCGCTCGACATTCTGAAAGCATTGCCTCGCAACCAGTATATTCGCAGTAGTAAATATTTCTACAACGTGTATCATTCCATCCTCAATTCAATGTTGAAAAACACCTATGGGGAGGCGGAATACTCACAGATGAAAGCGGTGCAGAAAATGTATCGCGACACCTTGTTTATGATGAATCTGGAGGATTTGTCGGTGTATTGTACCAACAAAGCCGAAATGCTGAAGACTGAAGGAAAATTCGGGGAGGCACTTAAATTGCTGCTTGACGAAAAGCGGGAGCATTATGCAGAAGTGGCGGGCGATGCCATTTTCTGGGCAGTGCTTGCCGATACTTATCAGCAACTGGGCGACACCAATGGTGCAAAATACTGCTATGCTATGTCGGCCATTGTCGACAAGCATAATAGCAACAAAACCTATACATCTCTTCAGAATTTGGCTGGTTTGCTCTTTAGGGAGGGCGATACCGATAGGGCGTACCTCTACATCACTCATTCAATGAGCGATGTGCGCGAAGCGAATGCGCTTAGCAGATTGGCGCTTGTGGGCGAATATCTGCCGATTATCACCACTGCCTATGATAAAAAGCAGCAAAGCAAAGCGGTGAGGCGTATGCTTGTGATTGCTATTTCGGTGATAGTGGCTATTGTGCTTGGTCTGCTGCTGCTTTTGCTTTCTCGCCGTACCAAGAAATTGGCCAATGTGAGGGAAAAGCTTGCCGAAAGTAATGCACAACTCCAGCGCCTCAACGACACGCTCAATGCCATGAACGATGCATTGAAGGAAAGTAATATTATCAAGGAAGTGTATATCGGACAGTTGTTTAACCTTTGTTCTGGTTATATCGGACAAATTGAGAATTATCGCATGGGTCTTATTGCCAAACTCAAAAGCGGCAAGGTGAAAGATTTGGAAAAGGTGCTCAACCAGTCAATAGCCGGTGGCCAGTTGAAATCGTTGTTCAAAAATTTCGATAAGGTGTTTCTTGAGATTTTCCCTAATTTCGTGGCCGACTTCAATGCACTCCTGCAACCTGGTGAAGAGATTGTACCAAAACCCGGCGAACTGCTCTCGCCCGAGCTTCGTATCTATGCGCTCGTTAGGCTTGGTATCAACGACAGCACCAAGATTGCCGACTTTCTCCACTACTCTGTACAGACCGTTTATAACTACCGCCAGCGCACGCGAAATAAGGCGAATATGAGCAGAGAAGAACTTTTGGAACGCATCCAAATGCTATAAATCCCTACTTTTTGACTTACTTTTTTTATATAAAGAGAAATGCTAAGTATTTGTATATACGATATTTAGTCTTTTTCTTTGCTTACTTTTGTTATTAAATATCTACCAGAGAAGCGTTTTTATTTATAATTTTGTGATGCTAACATTGCCCAGATAACCAAATTACATTTTTAAATAAACCAAATTCATTAACTAACTAATCTTTCCTCAATGAAAGTATCAAAACAAATTCTTTCGAGAAGCTTGTCACTGGCGGTGATGATGCTTCTTTGCGCTATGTCTGTTATGGCGCAAGTGACTGTGAAAGGACAAGTGCTTGATGAAACCAATCAACCTGTGATTGGCGCTTCCGTACTTGTCGTTGGAACTGATAGAGGTACTGCCACCGACATCGATGGCCGTTTCTCTCTCAGCGCTCCTTCGTCTTCGTCAGTTCTCAAGGTTTCGTATGTAGGCTACAAGACTATTGAAGTGCCTGTGTCTGCAGCTGCCACAATCATGATTCAACCATCTGCAGCCAACCTCGACGAGGTGGTTGTGATTGGTTATGGTGCTGTGAAAAAATCTGACGCCACTGGTTCGGTGCTCGCTATTCACCCCGACGAACTCAATAAGGGTAACCGCGTCACTGCTCAAGACGCGCTCGTTGGTAAAATGGCTGGTGTGAACGTAGTTCCTGGCACCGGCGCTCCTGGCGAAGGTGCTACTATCCGTATCCGTTCAGGATCTTCACTCTCTGCAAGCAACGACCCTCTTATCGTGATTGACGGTGTGCCTGTTGACAACTCTGGTATCAATGGCTCGAGCAACCTCATCGGTTCGCTCAATCCTGAAGATATCGAAACCTACACCGTTCTTAAAGATGCTTCTGCAACAGCTATCTATGGTTCGCGCGCATCTAATGGTGTAATCGTTATCACCACCAAGAAGGGTACCGATCGCCTCAAAGTGAACTACAATGCAAACTATGCTTACAGCAAGGCTGCAAAAACTCTTGAAGTGCTCTCTGCTGAAGAATTCAAGGCGTTTGTTCCTACTGTTACAGGTGTGCCAAGCAAACCTGATTTTGGTACAGCCAACACCGACTGGCAAAAAGAAGTGCTCCGCGGCGCATTCAGCACCGACCAGAACATTTCTGTTTCTGGCAAGCTCAACACTTCTGCTTTCAACAGCCCTTACCGCGTGTCTTTCGGTTTCACCGACCAAAACGGTATCCTCAAGACCAGCAACTACAAGCGCTATTCTTTGGGCTTGAGCCTCGCTCCTTCGTTCCTCAACGACCACCTCACCGCCAATATCAACGGTAAGGTTTCGTATGAAGACAACCATCGCGTGAGCGGCTCTGTGATGAACTCGGCTATCAACTACGATCCTACACGCGCTCCAATGACTGGCAGCGCAACAGCCGCTACCGACCCTGGTTTGGGCTACTTCGTTTGGACCAACGGCGGTGCTCCTATGGCTATCCAGCCCAACAACCCTGTGGCTACTATCGACCTCGACAAGCGTCGCAACGATATTATCCGTTCTATCGGTAGTGCTGCCATCTCTTATAAGGTGCATGGTTTTGAAGACCTCAAGTTCAACCTCAACCTCGGTTACGATGTTCTCCGCAGTAAGTTTAACGAAGACGTGCCAACTCTCGCCGGCTTGATGTACACAGAAAACAAGAAAGACGGTACTGGTTTGGTGTTGCGTGAAACTCAAAAGAAGAACAACTACCTCCTCGATTTCTTTGTCAACTACGACAAGACCTTCGGTAAGCACTCTATTGGTGCTATGGTGGGTTACGGATGGCAACACTTCTGGAAAAAACTCGACACCACTAAGCATGCTCCTGATGGTGAAGAACTTGCTTCTCCATTCCACTCTGAATCGGAATATTACCTCCTTTCTTGGTACGGTCGTTTGAACTACGCTTACGACAACCGCTACCTCGCTACCGTTACTCTTCGTAACGATGCTTCTTCTCGCTTCGCAAAAGAAAACCGTTGGGGTCTCTTCCCATCAGTGGCTCTTGCATGGCGCATCTCTCAAGAAGACTTCTTTAAGGAGCAAAACGTGATGTCGGACCTCAAACTTCGTCTTGGCTATGGTGTTACCGGTCAGCAAGATATCCTCAACGACTACCCTTACATGGGCACATACAGCTATTCTTACGACGAATCTTCTTACAAGTTCGGCGACAAGTGGTACAACATGATTCGTCCAAACGGTTACGACAAGGATATCAAGTGGGAAAGCACCACCACATGGAACGTGGGGCTTGACTACGGCTTCCTCAACAACCGTATCTACGGTTCTATCGACTACTACAAGCGTTACACCAAGAACCTTCTCAACACCATCAACGTGATTTCTGGTACCAACTTCTCTTCTGTTATCACCACCAACATCGGTAAGATGGAAAATGAAGGTGTGGAATTCGCTATCAATGCTGTGCCTGTGAAGACTTCCGACTTCGAATGGTCGCTTGGCTTCAACTACACTTGGAACACTTCTAAGATTACAAAACTCAACACCATCGACTCTGAATCCAACTATGTGACCACTGGTGCTATCTCTGGAACTGGTAAATACGTTCAGGTGTTTATGGTCGACAAGCGCCCTTACACCTTCTATCTCGCTCAACAGGCTTACGACGATGCTGGAAAGCCTATCGAAGGACAATATGTGCAACCCGACGGTTCGGTTTCTTCTACCGAAACTCGCTACGCTACCGACAAGTGCGCACTTCCTAAGTCGTATCTTGGTTTCAACACCCGCTTCAACTATAAGAACTGGGATCTCTCAATCGCTGGCCACGGTGCTTTCGGCTTCTATGTTTACAATTACGTGAAGGCCGACCAATACATTCAAGGCGTATACAGCGACCAAGGTTATTATGCTAACATTCTCAAGAGCACGCGCGATGCTGGTTTCCAAATCCAACAACTCTACAGCGACTACTGGTTGGAAAAGGGCGACTTCTTCCGCATCGACAACATCACTTTGGGTTACACCTTCAATAAGTTGTGGAACTCTGCTTCTTCACTCCGCTTGACTCTCGGCGTTACCAACTTGTGCACTTTCACAAGCTATGATGGTATCGACCCAGAACTCGAAAACGGTATCGACCGAAATGTGTATCCACGTCCACGCACATTCAACTTTGGTGTTAACTTAACTTTCTAAACAATTAAACATTAGATTACAATGAAAAAATATATTTATTCAGTCGCAATGGCTCTTGTTGCTGCTCTGACAATTTCTTCTTGTACAGGCGACCTCGACACTAAGCCTCTCGACGATAACGACTTGGTGGCAAGCACCGTTTACTCTACTGCCGACGGGTATATGGGTGTGCTTGCTAAGTGCTATGGCTCACTCATCCTTACCGGACAAAAGGGTGGCGACGGTGGTAATGGCGACCTTGAAGGGGCTAATGAAGGATATTCTGGCTATGTGCGCCTCATGTTCTACCTCCAAGAACTCTCTACCGACAACTTCTTGATGCCTTCAAGCTCTAACGGCTTGCGCAAGTGCCTCAACATGCAATGGGATTCAAGCAACGCTCCTGTAATCACTTGGACTTACCAACGCCTTTACATGTGTATCGCATACTGCGACGAATTCTTGCGCGAATGCACTCCTGGTAAATTGAAAGAACGCGGTCTGGAAAGCCAACTCGGTGCTAAGTGTGGCGAATACCGTGCTGAGGTGCGCTTCTTGCGTGCATACTGCTATGCTACTCTCTGCGACCTTTTCGGTGGTGTGCCATACGTGGACGAAAACACTTCTGTAACCGACCTCCCCGACCAGATGACTCGCCAACAAACTTTCGAATTGGCTGAAAAGGAACTCAAGGCTATCCTCGGCGAAACTGAAAGCGAAGATGTGCTTGGCGACGCTGGCGCTACTGAATATGGCCACGTCAACAAGGCTGCTGCTTGGTTCTTGCTCGCTCGTATGTATCTCAATGCAAAAACTTGGATTGGCGTTGACCGCTACACCGACTGCTTGACCTACAGCAGGAAGGTAATCGACTGTGGAAAGTATCCTTTGGCAAGCGACTATCGTCAAATCTTCCTTGCCGACAACGACAAGTGCTCTGAAATCATTTGGCCTCTCGTTCAAGACGGTTTGCGTGGTCAAAGTTCTGCCGGCACCAACTTCTATGTGAAGGCTTTTGTGAATGGTGCGATGGACGGACTCTATCAAACTGGCGTCGAAACCCGTGGTTGGGGTAATGTTCGCGCTAAGATGACCCTTTGCGACGCTTTCGATGCTGCCGACGTGGCATTCGACACCAACGACACTTGGGGTAACAACAAGAACGACAAGCGTGCTCAATTCATGACTGCTCTCCCAGGTCAGAAGAAGGAAACTTGCGACGACAAGGGCGCTATGACCAGCACATTCACTTGCGGTTATGGCTACATCAAGTGGCGCAACGTCACAAAGGACGACAAAGTTGGCCCTTCTGGAACTCAATACACTTCTATCGACTTCCCAATGTTCCGTACGGCCGACGCCTATCTGATGGCTGCTGAAGCTATCGTACGCGGTGCTCAAGGTGGCACACGTGCCGATGCTGTGAACTATGTGAACGAAGTTCGCAACCGTGCTTACATGAGCGGCAAGTATGCTAAGGCTGGCGTGAAGCCTGGTGTGGGTGCTGACATCACCGACGCTCAACTCACTCTTGACTTCCTCTTGGACGAACGTCAACGCGAATTGGCTTCTGAAATCATTCGCCGTACCGACTTGGTTCGCTTCGGTAAGTTCACCAAGGGCAAGAACTGGGATTGGAAGGACGCTGTGTTTGAAGGTAAGGATGTTGACGACCACTTCAACATCTTCCCAATTCCTGAAGCTGAACGTACCAACAACTCGAAACTCGAACAAAACAAAGGTTATTAATTCCTGACTCAATCTATGGCAGGGGTACTGTAGTGCCTCTGCCATACCTTGAATAAGATTATGAAAAAATTATTTATTTCTTTGCTCTTGTTGGGGGTAGCAATCACTTCATTTGCACAAGACGCAAAAGAGGAAATCTTTGCCGACCTCAACAAAGCAGGTGCGGTCTATTATGCCTACCCGGTGACCACTCCACAGCATGTGACCGCTCCGCCAAAAGGCTTTGAGCCTTTCTACGTGAGCCACTATGGCCGTCACGGTTCAAGATACTTGATTAGCGACAACGACTATAAACGCGTGCTCGACTTTATGCAGAAAGCTCACGATGCCGGTGCTCTTACGCCTCTCGGCGAAGATGCATTGAATCGCATCAAAAAAGTGTGGGTGGATGCTGAAGGCCATGGGGGCGACCTTTCGCCACTCGGGGCTCGTCAGGCTAATGGCATCGCACACCGCCTCTTCGACGCTTATCCACAAATCTTCAAGAACGGTGGTCGTGTCACCGCACGAAGCACTGTGTCGCTGCGATGCTCTCTCACCATGTCGGCTTTTTGCGAAGGACTGAAGGAGAAGAACCCAGCTCTCGTGGTCACTCGTGAATCGAGCAACAAGCACATGAGTTACCTCAACTATCACAGCAAAGAGTCGTCCGATTTCAATAGCGAAAGCGGGCCTTGGCGCGAAGAATACCGCAAGTTTGAGGAAAAACATGTGAATGGCGAGCGCTTGGCTAATTCCTTGTTCAGCAGTCAGGAATACATCAACAAGCACGTGAATCCTCGCGAATTGGCATGGGGGTTCTACTGGCTGGCTGTCGACATGCAGGATATGGAGTCGGAGGTGTCGTTTTTCGACCTGTTTACCAAGCAGGAACTCTTCGACATCTATCAGGTGTTCAACTTCCGGTTCTATGTGCAAGACGCTAATTATGCTGGCGGACGCGGAATGGCGTACGAGAATGTGCATCCTCTGCTTCGCAACGTGATTGAAAGTGCTGAAGCTGCCATTGCCGGCAAGGGCGATGTGGCCACACTCCGTTTCGGACACGATGGCAATCTCATTCCATTTGCAGGCGTTCTGGGGCTGAAGGATTGCTACAATTCTGTGATGGACCCCTACGAGTTCTACCAAGCTTTCCGCTCGCACTACATTGCGCCAATGGCTGGCAATGTGCAAATCATCTTCTTCCGCAACAAAAAAGGTGAAGTGATTGTCAAATTCTTGCTCAACGAGCAGGAAACCAGCATTCCGGCCCTTAAGACCGACATGGCTCCATTCTATCGCTGGAGCGATGTGAAGAATTATTACGAAACTGAAGTGCTCAAATAAGCAGACTTTTCTACGCGCAATAATGTTAAGGTTTATTTTGTGTTGACCTTAAGGCAGTCCCTACCGCATTGGGGGCTGCCTTTTTTAATCGTTGCGCTCCCCATTCCGGCCTATAGGTCAAAAAAGAGTCCACACAGAAAATCCGCCCCATCCGCCCCATCCGTTCCATTCGTTAAATTCGTGAAATCCTTGTGGGCTGAAAAAAAAGATATCATATAATGATATAGGGTGGCGAGGTGTCCTAAAAATTTTAAAAAAACACACATTATTATAGGAAGTTGAATTTTTTTGTCTAATTTTGCACCCGATTTCACAATTTTGCCTGCTTTGTCAGGTGCGAATTTTTAAAACACTGGTAAATAATATGCCAAAAAATTTAGTAATTGTAGAGTCTCCCGCCAAGGCGAAGACTATTGAAAAATATCTCGGGTCCGACTTCAAGGTGATGGCCAGTCAAGGTCATATCCGCGACTTGCACAAGAGCGATTTCAGCATCGATGTGAAGCGCGGCTTCCTTCCCATCTACGAAATCCCCGAAGACAAGAAGCGCTGTGTGGCTGATTTGAAAAAAGCAACCAAGGAGGCAGAGATGGTCTGGCTCGCATCCGATGAAGACCGCGAGGGAGAGGCTATCGCTTGGCACCTCTACGAAGTGCTTGGCTTGAAGCCCGAAAACACACGCCGCATCGTGTTTCACGAAATCACAAAACCCGCCATTCTCGAGGCTATCGAGCACCCACGCGACATCGATATCAATCTGGTGAACGCGCAGCAGGCACGCCGCGTGCTCGACCGCATTGTGGGTTTTGAACTTTCTCCAGTGCTTTGGCGCAAGATTAAGCCGGGCTTGTCGGCTGGTCGTGTGCAAAGTGTGGCAGTGCGCCTCATTGCCGACCGCGAAAAGGAAATCGCCGATTTCAAGAGCGAGCCATATTTCCGCGTCACCAGCGCTATGCAGCCCGAAGGAACCGACGCTGTGCTTTCTGCCGAGCTCTCGCGCCGTCTCGACAGTCGCGAAGAGGCCATCACTTTCCTCGAAGATTGCAAGAGCGCCTCTTTCGAAGTGAGCGATGTCACTGTTCGCCCTCTCAGCAAGTGTCCTGCTCCTCCTTTCACCACTTCCACGCTCCAGCAGGAAGCGGCACGCAAGTTGAATTTCTCTGTGTCGCAAACCATGCGCGTGGCACAATCGCTCTATGAAGCCGGTCGCATCACTTATATGCGTACCGACTCGGTCAACTTGTCCACCCTCGCCCTCGGCGCTATCGCCAAGGAGGTGAAGGATAACTATGGCGACGACCACTACAAGCGCCGTCAGTTCACCACCAAGGCTCGTGGTGCACAGGAAGCCCACGAGGCTATCCGTCCAACTTTCGTGGCCGACCACGAAATTCAGGGTACAGTACAGGAAAAGAAGCTCTACAACCTCATTTGGAAGCGAACCATCGCTTCGCAAATGGCCGACGCTAAAATAGAAAAGACCACTGTCGACATTTCTATCAGCAACCGCGACGAGCATTTCTCTGCCACTGGCGAAGTGGTCACTTTCCCTGGTTTCTTGAAAGTGTACACCGAGTCGACCGACGACGAAACCTTCGACAAGAGCGCTGACAACCTGCCTCCAATCCAGGCAGGAGCAGTGATGGCGCCAAAGTCGGTTGAAGCCACCCAGCGCTTCACCCAGCAGCCAGTGCGCTACACCGAAGCATCGCTCGTACGCCGTCTGGAAGAATTGGGCATCGGCCGCCCATCAACCTATGCGCCTACCATCTCCACCATTCAGCAGCGCAATTATGTGGCTAAGGGAGAAAGCAAGGGCGAATCGCGCACTTGCGAGGTGATGACTCTGGCAAAAAACAAGATTACAACCAAGAACAAGACCGAACTCGCGGGCGCAGAGAAGGGCAAGCTCCTTCCTACCGACGTGGGTATGGTGGTCAACGACTTCCTGATTGAATATTTCCCCAATATCATCGACTACAACTTCACTGCAAATGTGGAAAACGACTTCGATGATGTGGCAGAAGGTAGCACCGAATGGACCGACTCCATCTCTGAATTCTATGCCGATTTCCACCCCAACATCGAAAGCGTGTCGAGCCTACGCTTGGAGCACAAGGTGGGTGAACGCGTTCTGGGCACCGATCCAAAGACCGGTAAGCCAGTGTCGGTGAAAATCACCCGCTTCGGTCCCGCCGTGCAGTTGGGCAATGCCAGCGAAAATGGCGACAAGCCACGTTTTGCATCGCTCCGCGCCGACCAGAGTATGCAGAGCATCACCCTTGAAGAAGCATTGATGCTCTTCGAATTGCCTCGCACACTCGGCAAGTTTGAAGGTCAGGATGTGGTGGCGTCGATTGGCCGCTTCGGTCCATACGTTCGTCATGCAGGCAAGTTCGTTTCCATCCCTGAAGGCCTCACCGCCGAAACCATCAGCCTGGAAGAGGCGCAGCAACTCATCGTCACCAACCGCAAAAACGAAGAACAACGCGTGATTGCCACCTTCGACGAGGAGCCAGAAATGCAGGTGCTCAACGGTCGCTTCGGACCATACATCAGCTACAAGAAGGCCAACTACAAGATTCCAAAGGGTCGTGATGCCAAGGCGCTCACTCTCGAAGATTGTCGCGAAATTGTGGCTGACGAAGCCAATGCGTCAAAGTCGTCGGCACGCCGTGCTGCAGCCAAGAAGACCACACGCAAGGCAGCTCCACGCAAAGTCGCAGCAAAGAAAACTGCCGCAAATTAATCACAGAAAGTTATACACACCCAGGGCATGGGCACTCATCCCAGCCCACCACCCGATACAAAGCGAGGTTTGCTCCCCAACCAGCAAGCCCCGCTTTTTTTCCGCGCCCCGCCCAATCACCGTAATGCCAATTTGCGGCTCTGTGGAAAAAGTGGGAATATTGCGAATGAAGCAAAAGGGCTTTGTGTGGGTGGTGGGAAATTTAAGGCTTTGCAAGGTTTGTGTTTCGTGTTTCGTCCCCGAAGCACAAGAATCACTCAAAACACCTGAAACACCCGAAACACCCATTTCGTGTTCGCTTTTGGACCAAAAACCGCCTATTTTTTGGTCCATATACGAACACACTACTTTAAGTGAAACAGTGGATGCGAAATCTTCAATACGCCAAAGAACTCTTGTGCGAAGATATGAAAATTGCAAACCGACGACAATGCCAAAACGGTGATGCCTTAAAAAGTCAGCGAGTGTTGGAGTGAGGTTCACCGATTTCATCCTATTTGAACCTGATTAACACCGATAGGGGGCAATAAAATCTGGTTTTTTTCAGAAAAAAGAGAGCCCAAGCAATGTGAAAAGCCAATAAAAGTGCGTATCTTTACATTTTGATAACAAACAAATGAAAACCAAATAAAAAACACCAATTATGACAGCAGATGAACTTCGTAATGAGTTGGGCAGCCTGATATGGAAGACTGCAACAAGTCTCGTTCATGGTGGCAAGGTGTCACCAGTTCAGTTTATGGACTTTATGTTGGGCAGTCTTTTCTATCGGTTTATCTCTGAGGATGTAATTGACTACTGCAATAATCTGATGAAGGAAGCAGGTGTGCAGAATCCTGACTATGCTAATATGCCTGATGAAATGGCAGAAAATGCCAGAGACCAGATTATCAATGCAAAAGGCTTTTTCATCTTGCCATCACATCTGTTTATAAATGTGGCAAATAAGGCAAAGAACAATCCCGAACTTAATACGACACTTGCCAACAACTTCCGTGCATTCGAGGAAAGTGCCATCGGCACTGCGAGTGAAAGTGATGTAAAAGGATTGTTTGCCAACTTCAACACCAATGATCCTGGGCTTGGAGGAACAGTTGCTGAGCGTTGCGAACTCTTGACAACCCTTTTGGAAAGTGTTCGTGACCTTGAATTTGCAAAGTATCAGGACTCTGGTCTTGATGTGTTCGGAATCTGCTACGAGCACCTTATCAAGATGTATGCCCTTAATTCTGGCACCAAGGGAGGTGAGTTCTACACACCTGCCGAGGTTAGTTACTTGCTTGCCAAGATTGCTGCAAGCGGTCGCACATCGGTCAACAAGGTATATGACCCTGCCTGTGGTAGTGGTTCGTTGCTCCTAAAATTCAAGGAGATACTTGGCACAAAGAATGTCATAGATGGCTTCTTTGGTCAGGAAATCAACCTGAAGACCTACAACCTCTGCCGGATGAACATGTTCTTGCACAATGTCAACTATGACCATTTCGACATTCAGCAAGGCGATACGCTAAAGAATCCTCGTCACTCAGACGAAGAGCCTTTTGATGCTATCGTGTCAAATCCTCCTTACTCTATACCTTGGGATGGTCCAAAAGACCCGACCCTCATCAACGATCCTCGTTTCTCTCCTGCTGGAGTGCTTGCACCTGCCAGCAAAGCAGACCTTGCCTTTACCATGCACATGCTGTCATGGCTCTCAACCGAGGGTACCGCAGCAATTATCGAGTTCCCTGGTGTGCTTTACCGTGGTGCTGCAGAACAAAAGATTCGCCAATATCTGGTAGCCAATAACTATGTTGACACAGTTATACAACTTCCTCAAAATCTATTCTTTGGCACTTCTATTGCTACTTGTATTATCGTGCTGAAGAAGAATAAGAGTGATAACCGAGTGTGCTTCATTGATGCCAGCAATGAGTTTGTTCATGAAGGCAACAAAAACAAGTTGAGTGATGAAAATATCGAAAAGATATACGATACACAGTTTAACAAGACTGAGATTGAATACTTTAGCAAGGTTGTAACAACTGCTGATATTGAAGCTCAAAAGTATAATCTGTCTGTATCTTCATACGTAGATAAAGAAGATACAACAGTAGAAATCAATATAGATGAGCTTAATCAACGAATTGCAGAAATCGTGTCTCGACAAAGTTTACTTCGAACAGAAATCGATGAACTTGTAAAAACACTTTGATTTATGGAAAGTATAAAGGAAATGATAGATAGGCTTTGCCCAAATGGTATCAAATATTCAAAATTGGGTGAAGTATGCGACATAAAGACAGGCAAAGGAATTACAAAAAAGGATGCTGCGAACGCTGGTGATTATCCTATAATTAGTGGGGGTGTTACACCTATGGGTTATTTCCATCTATACAATCGGGAACCAAATGTCGTAACGGTCTCACGTGTAGGAGCAAATGCAGGATGGGTTGGTTATATGACAGAGAAATTTTATCTCAATGACAAATGCTTCTCAGTCATTCCAAATGTAAAAAATGGCAACAAGATAAATCCAAAGTATCTTTACTATTATCTCAAACAGAATGAATCAACCTTGACTTCTCTTCAAAGCGAGGGAGGTGTACCAACAATTAACACTCAAAAGGTTGGTTCAATAGAAATCCCTCTTCCCCCAATGGAAATCCAAAATCGCATTGTTGAAGTCCTCGATAAGATGACTACGCTTACAGCGGAGCTGGAAGCGGAGCTGGAAGCGCGAAAGCAACAATATGAATACTATCGCAATAAGTTGCTGACATTCAGCGAAATAGGGGGGCAAGCAAGTAGCCTGGAAGAAAATCAGTGAGATAGGAACAGTTATGCGAGGTACCAGTTTCCAGAAAAAGCACTTTACAGACGAAGGAACGCCATGCATCCATTATGGGCAGATTTACACTCTGTATGCTCATCATGCTTATGAAACGATTTCGTTTGTTGGTGATGAAATCAGCCGTTCCCCAAGAAGAGCTAAGACAGGTGCAATAGTAATGGCAACAACCAGTGAAAACATTGAAGATGTTGGTAAATGCATAGTCTGGCTCGGAGAAGATGATGTCATTGTTAGTAATGATGCTTGCTTCATACAGCATACCTTGAATCCTAAGTATTTAGGGTATCTCTTGCAGACAGAATCATTCTCAACTTACAAAAAGAAAGTCGCAACTGGCACAAAGGTAATACGTATAAATGCTGATGCTGTGGCAGACTTCATGATTCCTGTTCCATCCATGGAGGAGCAAGAGCGTATAGTTTCTATTCTCGACCGATTTGAAGCCCTCACTACCGATTTGCAGATAGGCTTGCCTGCTGAAATTGAGGCACGCCGTCAGCAATATGAGTATTATCGCAACAAATTATTAACATTCAATAAAGTAGCATAATGGGTGTAAAAATAGGCTCCACCGCAGGTTATATGTATATGGACATGTGGGTACTGTCAAGCATTCTGCAGTTAGGAACATTCAGTTTCTGCCGTCGGTTTCTTAACCAGCACAACGACCCGTGTGGTCGTCTGTTCGACCAAATGACACAAGCAGCACGCTCGGGCCAAGCAAACATAGCCGAAGGTGTATCACGCCACCAAACCTCAATAGAGACAGAAATGAAGTTGGTGGATGTGGCTCGCGCCAGCATCAACGAACTGAGTAATGACTTCTCGTTTATCTTGATGGCAAACAAGCAAGTGGCATGGCGCAACGATGACCCTGCTGCCATTCAAATGAGAGCAATAAAGCCAGATTATCCGCACTATAGCGAGAACATCATGCACGACGTGATGGAACACGTACTCAAACAAAAAGAACGCTTTGCTCCATGGATAGAACATGCAGAGTTGACCACAGCTGCCAATGCGCTGATGATACTCTGTGCACGAGTCAACAGTATGATTACCAGGTACCTGGAGAACAGCCTTGCGACATTCAAGCAGACAGGAGGCTTTTCCGAGAACATGACAAAGGAGCGCATTGACACCCAACGGAAGCAGAGCATCGAGGAGGGTGCTCCGTCGTGTCCCAAATGTGGTGCTCCAATGGTGAAGCGCTACGCCAAGCGTGGCAGCAATCAAGGTAGAGCCTTCTGGAGCTGCAGCAAATACACCGAGACAGGCTGTTCTGGCAGCAGAAGTATAAGCAATCAGTAAAAAAAGAACGTGATTGACGTCACTCCCGATAATAACATTACTCCCGCTAATAACAAAATCAACAAGACTCACCCCCATGCATTATAGTATCCTTTCAGAAAATAACACCAGCACCGTTGTGGCTCATTATGAGCGTTCTGCAATGGTTGCTGATGATGGCTATCAAACTGAAGCCGACTTGGAGCGTTCGCTTATTGAACAACTCCAACGTCAGGGCTATGAATATGCACAGATACACAATGAGGATGAACTCATTGCCAATCTGCGTGTAAAATTGGAGGAACTGAACAACTACCACTTCACCGATAACGAATGGAGCAGGTTCTTCAAGACAGAAATAGCCTCAGAGGGTAAAGGTATTATAGACAAAACAAGGACAATCCAGACCGACTTTGTAAAAACCCTGAAGTGCGACAATGGCGAGGAAAAGAATATCTATCTGATTAAGAAAGATGATGTTCATGCCAACCGCACACAGGTAATCAACCAATACGAGGTGTGGGAGGGTAAACGTCCTAATCGTTATGATGTCAGCATCCTTGTAAATGGTTTGCCTTTGGTTCATATTGAGTTGAAGAAGCGAGGTGTAAGCATCAAAGAGGCTTTCAACCAGATAAACCGATACGGCAGAGAGTCTTTCTGGGCAGGGAACGGATTGTTCGAGTATGTTCAAATCTTTGTGGTGAGCAACGGCACACAAACAAAGTACTATAGCAATACAACCCGAGATAGCCATATCAATGAGATTAAAAAAGGAGGGAACAAGAATAAGCCTAAGACAAGCAACTCGTTTGAGTTTACCAGCTATTGGGCAGATGCCAGTAACCAGGTTCTCAATGACCTTGTTGACTTTACCGCCACATTCTTCTCTCGCCATACTCTGCTCAATGTCCTCACACGCTTCTGTGTGCTGACAGAACAGGACTTGTTGCTTGTGATGCGCCCTTACCAGATTGCTGCAACCGAGGCGCTACTGAACCAGATAGAGCGTGCTCACAACATGAAGAAGCAAGGCACAATACGCGCTTGCGGATATGTATGGCACACAACAGGTTCGGGTAAAACCCTGACTTCGTTCAAGGCTGCACAGTTGGCTACAAAGTACGACTTCATAGATAAGGTTGTGTTTGTGGTTGACCGAAAAGACCTTGACTATCAGACAATGAAGGAGTATGACCGCTTCCAGAAAGGTGCTGCCAATGGCAACGCATCTACAAAGATTCTGGAAGGTCAGTTGAAGAATCCAAAGTGCAAGATTGTCATCACCACAATACAAAAGCTCACATCGCTGATTAAGAGATTCCCAACACATGAAATCTTCGGCAAGAATGTGGTGATGGTGTTCGATGAGTGCCATCGTTCACAGTTTGGCGATATGCACGCGGCTATCGTCAAGAAGTTCAAGAAATACTACATCTTTGGCTTCACTGGTACACCAATCTTTGCAGAGAATGTGTCTGGCAGTCGTGGCAACCTCAGAACAACGGATGATGTGTTTGGCAGAAGACTTCATACCTACACTATTGTAGACGCTATCCGTGACCACAATGTGCTCCCATTCCGTGTGACCTATGTCAGCACCATGAAGAGCAAGAAGAGCATCGAGAACGCTCAGGTTTGGGACATTGAGCGTGAAAAGGCTCTGATGTCAGCACAGCGCATTGGCAACGTCACAAGCTATATTCTGGAGCATTATGCACAGCAGACGAAACAGGCAAGTTCCTACATCTTCAAGCAGTTGAATGATGTGGCTGATGTGGTGAAGCACTATGGAGAAAAGGACTATGAGGAAGTCAGGAAAAAAGCTAAACTCAGTGGCTTCAACTCTATGCTTGCCGTGCAAAGCATTGAGGCAGCCAAACTGTATTACAATGAGTTCCAGAAGCAGATGGCAGAATTGCCAGAGAACAAAAAACTCAAAATAGCCACAATCTTCTCTTATGGAGTCAATGATGAAGTGGGCGAAGAAATTAAGGATGAAGACTCCGACAGCACCGATGGCATGGATGAAAGCAGCCGTGACTTCTTGGAGCGTGCTATCAAGGACTATAACAACATGTTCTCGACCAACTATGATACATCAGCAGACAAGTTCCCTAACTATTATAAGGACGTGTCGCTTCGCATGAAGAATCGTGAGATAGACATTCTTATTGTTGTGAACATGTTCCTGACAGGATTTGATGCCACAACCCTCAATACTTTGTGGGTTGATAAGAATCTGCGTTATCATGGTCTGATACAGTCTTACAGCCGTACAAACCGCATTCTGAACTCTGTGAAGAATGCTGGCAACATCGTATGCTTCCGTAATCTTGAAGACCAGACGAACAAAGCTCTGTCGCTCTTTGGCGATGCTGATGCCAAGGGTACAGTGATACTCCGTCCGTTCGAGGACTACTTTAACGGCTATACAGATGAGAAGGGCAAACACGTTAAGGGCTATGTTGAGTTTGTTGAAGAGTTGAAGGCTCTCGTCCCACCTGGTACTATCCCTGTAGGTGAACAGAAGGAGCGTGACTTCATCAAACTGTTTGGCACGGTTCTCCGTTTCATCAACCTTTTGAGTTGCTTCGATCAGTTTGCAGAACTCAATCCGCTTACTGCAAGAGAAATTCAAGATTATACAAGCGTTTACATTGACTTGCACGATTTCTATCGTACACACCGCGATGGAGATAAGACTAATGTAAATGATGACATTGAGTTTGAAATGGAACTCGTTAAGCAGGTGGAGGTCAACATTGATTACATTCTCTATCTGGTGAAATTGTATCATGACAGTCATTGTCAGGATAGCGAGATTCACATCCGCATTATCAAATCCATCGAGTCAAGTGCCGACTTGCGAGACAAGAAGGAACTTATTGTACGCTTCATAGAAAGCATGACTGCCACTGGCGATGTCTATGAGGAATGGCAGACATATCTCAATGAACAGAAGAAGGCTGAGTTTGCAGAACTTGTTGCAGAAGAGCATCTGAAGAGCGACATGGCTTTGGAGTTCATTGAAATGGCCTTTACTCGTGGCTATGTTCCTGAAGGTGGTCTGGAACTGAACAACATTATGCCTCCAATCAACCCATTCGATCCAAATGCAAACCGCCAAGGCAAGGTGGAGCATGTTCTTAACAGGCTAAAGGCATTCTTTACAAAGTACTTTGGATTTGCCAACGGTAAGTTTAACGACTAAAGCAATATAGCTATACAACCCAGCAAACCCCGCTTTTTTTTCGCCTCGCTATTTTGAAAGCTCGCTCGTTTTCAGTATTTTTGTATAAATAATTGTCAACAGAATGAACGAAGCGCTTTTAAGTCAACTATTTCTCAAGGATACGGCATTTCACGACCTGATGCGCCAGCGCATCACTAATGTGCTGCTCATCGCTTCCACCTACGACGCTTTCATGATGGAGGAGGATGGCCGTGTGGAAGAACAGATTTTCTTCGAATACATGTCGCTGAACCTTTCTTCGCCTCCGCGCGTGACGCGTGTGCCTAACTACGACGCGGCGTTTGCTGCGATTCGCGAAAAGGAGTACGACCTGATTATCGCCATGCCCGGTGTGGATGTGAGCGAAACTTTCGTGAAGGCGAAGGAGTTTAAGTTGATGCGTCCGCAGGTGCCTTTTGTGGTGCTCACGCCGTTTTCCCGCGAGGTGTCGCGAAGGCTGCAAAACGAAGATTTTTCGGCGGTCGACTATGTGTTCAGTTGGCTTGGCAACGTGGATTTGCTGGTGGCGATTATCAAACTGATTGAGGACAAGATGAATGCCGAGAACGATGTTTCGCAAGTGGGCATTCAGATGATTCTCCTTGTGGAGGACTCCGTTCGCTTCTATTCTTCAATTCTCCCTACGCTCTACAACTTCATTCTGCGCCAGAGCCGCCGCTTCTCCACCGAGGCGCTCAACGCCCACGAAACGATGATGCGTATGCGCGGGCGTCCGAAGGTGATGCTTGCGCGCAACTACGACGAGGCGGTGGCGCTCTACGACAAGTATCACGACCATATTCTGGGCGTCATCAGCGACGTGTCGTTTGTGCGCGGCGAGGAGAAAGACAAGCAGGCGGGCTTGAAACTGGCGCGCTACCTGCGCAGCCAGGATCCCAACCTGCCTATCATCATCGAGTCGAGCGACACGGAAAATGCCGCCTATATGAATGAGTTTGACGGCACATTCCTCGACAAGAATAGCAAGAAACTGCCTGTGGACATGGGCAATGCCGTGATGACGAATTTCGGTTTCGGCGATTTCGTCATCATCAACCCTGATTCGGGCGAGGAGATTATGCGCATCCACAATCTGAAGGAACTCCAGGACAATATCTTCAAAATTCCTGCCGAGTCGCTGCTCTACCATGCCCAGCGCAACCACATTTCGCGTTGGCTCTATTCGCGCGCCTTGTTCCCCATTGCGCAGGTGGTGAAGATGCACCGTTTCCGCGACATCAGCGAGGCTCCCGCCGTACGCCAACTTTTCTTCGACCTTATCGTGAAATACCGTAAGATGAAGAATCGTGGCGTGGTTGCCGAATTCCATAAAGACCGCTTCGACCGCTATAGCAACTTTGCCCGCATCGGCAAGGGGTCGCTTGGCGGCAAGGGACGCGGCCTGGCGTTTATCGATTCCATGATTAAGAACAATCCGGTGTGCGACAATTTTGAGGGTGCCGTGATTCGCATCCCCCACACTGTGGTGCTCTGCACCGATGTGTTCGACGAATTTATGGAAATCAACGGCCTCTATCCGTTGGCTTTGTCCAACATTTCCGACGCCGAGATTCTGAAGGCTTTCCTCGCCGCCCGGCTTCCAGAGTCGGTCGAGGGCGATTTGCACTCGCTCTACGATGTGCTCGAAGGCCCGTTGGCGGTGCGCAGCTCAAGTTTGCTTGAAGACAGTCACTATCAGCCGTTTGCTGGCGTCTACTCTACATATATGGTGCCTCATTTCGAGGACCGCGAGCTCACCATCCGTCTCCTTTCAGATGCGGTGAAGGGTGTGTATGCGTCGGTGTTCTTTGCCGACAGCAAGGCCTACATGGTGGCCACGAGCAATGTCATCGACCAGGAAAAGATGGCGGTTATCATTCAGGAGGCGGTGGGCCAGCAGCATGGCGACCACTACTATCCTTCGCTCTCGGGTGTGGGCCGCTCGCTCAACTACTATCCCGTGGGCGACGAGCAACCCGCCGACGGCATTGCCGAAGTGGCTGTGGGACTGGGGAAATACATCGTCGACGGCGGCATGGCGTTGCGTTTCTCGCCTCGTCACCCGTCGCATGTGCTGCAAACTTCCACGCTCGACCTCGCGCTTCGCGACACGCAGCGTTTCTTCTACGGCCTGTCGACCAATGTGCCAGAGCAGGAATTCTCGATGGACGAGGGCTTCGACATCGCGCGTCTGCGTGTGGACGATGCCGGCAAGCAGGGCCATCTGAAATATCTGGTGTCGACCTACGATTTCCAAAACGAGCGCATCATCGACACCGACGAGGGTATGGGCCGCAAGGTGGTCACTTTCGCCAATGTGCTTCAGCACGGCGTGTTCCCGTTGGCTCAAGCGCTCGATTTCATGCTCTCCACGGGGCAGCAGGAAATGGGCCGCCCGGTGGAAATTGAGTTCGCCGGTGTGCTGGCGTCGCCAAAGGAAATGAGCGAGGGCAACAAGGGCACGCTATATTGGCTCCAGATTCGTCCGATGGTCGACCGCCGCGAAATGCTCGACGAAGAAGTGCTCCAGGCCGACACCGACAAACTGCTCATTAGCAGCAACAATGCGCTCGGTCACGGTATGATGGATGGGGTGCAACATGTGGTGATGGTGAAGCCCGAGAAATTTTCTATGACAAATAATGTGCTCATAGCCGATGAAATTGCAAAAATAAATCGTAACTTTACAGATTCTGGAGAGGGCTACATTCTCATTGGCGTTGGCCGATGGGGCTCGTCCGACTCTGCGCTGGGCATTCCGGTGAAGTGGCCGCACATTTCTTCGGCACGCCTTATCGTGGAAGTGGCTGCTCCAAACAATGCTATCGAGCCGAGCCAAGGCACCCATTTCTTCCAAAACCTTACGTCGTTTGGCGTGGGTTATTTCACGGTGGGAATGAAGACCGATGCAGGCATGGTCGACTTCGACTATTTGGCGTCGATGCCGGCTGTCTACGAGTGCGAATTTGTGCGCATCGTGCGTTTCGACGCACCTCTGCCTGTGGCCATCAATGGCATGAAGGGCCGTGGTGTGGTGCTGAAGCCACAATAAATTTTGTTGAACATTAACGTTGAAATATTTACTGATATGGGATTTTTTAATGGAATTAAGCGAGCTTTTGGTTTCTCCGACAATGGCGAAGAACACGACGACGAACTCGATGGTATCGATGGCCGCGCCGCTCGCTCACCTTATGTCAACCCGTTCAAAAATGATACAAAGCCCGCTGCGGCTCCTCATGTGGAGGAAAGCGTGGTGCCTCGCCGTCAGCCTGTGCAACAGCAACCTGTAGCAGAGGTGGAGGAGGGCATTGTGCCTCGCAGTCAGCACGAAGCGGCAAAGAAGGCTGCACAAGTTGCATCTGCGCAAGGTGGCCAGCCTGCCGCAACTCGTGCAGCATCGCCTGCGGTTTCAGCCGGTAATATCCCTGCTGCGCTTATCGACGACATCACCTCGGTGCTGACCACCCATTTGGGCTCGCTCACGGCAAATGCCGCAGCCGATTCGCCTTTGCGCGAGCGCCTCAAGGAAAGCGAAAACCAACGCCGCGCTCTCCAAACTCGCTACAACACGCTCACCGAGCGCGTGACTTCGCTTGAAAGCGATATCGAGCAGCTGGAGGTGGAAAAGAAGGGCTTGCTCAACAAACTTAAAGTGGCTCAAGTGCAGTCGGGAGGCGCCTCTGCCGACGACAAGGCTGTGCAAGAGCAACTCGACAGCATCGCCGCCGAATACAAGGATAAGATGGAGGTGACCAACGCGCTCCTTAACGACCTTCGCTCTGAGGCTGCTCGCAAGGCTAAAGAGGTGAAAGAGTTGCAGACGAAGTTGGAGGAAGTGCAAAATGCCGCCTCCGACGATTCCAAGGCCGCTGGCGAACTGAATGAAAAAGTTGAGGCGCTTGAAAAGCAACTGTCGGAGCAAAATGTGAAATTGGAGGCCGAAGCGAAGGCGCATGCCGAAGCCGTGGCTGCCAAAGATGCCGAAATCGCCACCCTTAAAGCCGCCGTTGCCGATGCCGACAAGGAGCAGGAAATGGAGGCTGAGATGGAGGAGATGATTAAGGAGGTTGAGGATTTCAAAGATAAGAAATCAAAAGAGATTGAGGCGCTGAAGCAAAGTGTGGATGAGGCCAATCTGGCTGCTGAAAATGCAAAGGAGCAGTTGATTGTTGCCCAGAACGAAAACACGAAGTTGAGCAAGCAGGTGTCTGAACTTAATCGCCACGTGGCCGACACCGCCGAGCGACACAATCGTCGCGACATCTCTCTCGCCAATCAAATCGATCAGTTGAAGGCGAAGCTCAAAGAGGCGGAACTGGCTTTGGCCGAACGTGCGGAGGCGTTTGCCAAGACCGACGAAACCATCGCCACGCTCACCAAGGAACGCGATTCGCTGGCCATTGAAAATGAAAATGCAGCAAAAGATTACGAACTTTTGCGTAAGGAATACGACGGTGCCAAACTCGTTCACGATGAAATTCGCGAGGAGGCTGAGAGCTGCAAGAAGGAAGCGGATGCTTTGACTCAGAAGGTTGAGGCGCTTTCGAAGTCGGTTGAGGCGAAAGATGCCGAGATTGCCGCCCTTAATCAGTCGTTGCAGGATGCAAAAAATGCAAATGCTGATGCCGTGGCCGGTGCAAGTGAGCAGTTGAATGAAAAGATTGCGTCGCTTGAAAAGGAATTAGATTCGCTAAAGGCTGAAAACAGCGAACTCCGCGATGCCAACGCGGTGCTTGAACAAACTGTCGACGAATTGTCGGACCAGCAACAGTCGCTCAACGATTTGGCTACAGAACTGATTTTCCAGGCAGAAGAACAGCCGGAAGAATCCGATGGGGTAGAAGAACCAGCGCTTGAAACTGTAGAAGAATCTTCAACAGAAGAGCCTGTCACAGAGCCTGAAGAGGATGAGGCGCAAGTTGCACCCGACCTCGAGCCCGAACCCGAAGTCGTGGCCTCCGATGTCACTCCTGCGGAAGAAGTTGCTGAGCTGCCAACGCTCGACGATGATTTATCCGTTGTTGAGCCTGAATCTGCTCCAGTTGAGGAGGCAAAAACCGACGATAGTCCGGAAATCGATGATTTCCTCGACGACATCGATTGGCTTGTGCCAAGTCCTCCATCCAATAAGGTGATTCCTGAGCCCGAACCCGAGCCCGAACCTGTGCGGAAAGTGCCCGACAGTCGACAAATGTCGCTGTTCTAATTCCGGATGATATTGAAAACTAATACAAAAAACTAATTACTCTTTAAAACCACTACTGAATATGAAAAAGTTGTCATTCTCTGCCCAAATCGCACTGTCGCTGGTTCTCTCGGTGATAGTGGGATGCTTGATGCAAAATTATGCTGATTTTGCACAAACCTATATCGCTCCTTTTGGTGCGATATTCTTGAATCTGCTCAAGTTTATTGTTGTGCCTCTTGTGTTGCTTTCTGTGATATCAGGCATTATCTCAATGAAAGATATCAAGCTGGTGGGGAAGTTGGGCTTACGCTCACTGTTGTATTTCATGGTTACCACAGTTTTTGCCGTCACCCTCGCTTTGGTGTTGTCGTCTGTTCTCGCCGACTTGTTTCCAGCCGTCAAGATTCCAAACACCAACACCGTTGAAGCCGTTTCAATCACGCTGATGGACCAGATTATGGCAATGTTTCCAAAGAATATTATTGAGCCATTGTCCTCAATGCTGATGATGCAAGTCATCGTTATCGCCATATTTTTCGGTGTAGCCATCGTGAATGTTGGGGAAAAAGCAAAATATGCCAAAGAGGTGGTCTTGAGTTTCAATGAGGTGGTCACCAAGGTGCTCGCCTACATTATGGCGCTCTCTCCAATCGGTATTTTCTGTATGCTCACCCCAGTGGTGGCTGTCAATGGCCCCACTGTGCTTGGCTCGTTTGCCGTGTTGATTTTGGTCACCTACCTCTGCTTCGTCATCCACGCAGTGTTTGTCTATTCAGCAGCCGTGCGCGCATTGGGCAAAATCAGTCCGTTGAAATTCTTCAAGGGTATGGCACCAGCTATGCTCTTCGCCTATTCAAGCGACTCCAGCATCGCCACATTGCCTTACACCGAAGAGTGTGCAGGCAAATTAGGGGTAAAAAAGCCCATTCGCGAATTCGTACTTCCATTGGGGGCCACCATCAATATGGATGGTGTGGCCATCTACCTTGGCGTCACAAGCGTGTTTGTTGCACACTGTGCAGGCATCCTCCTCACAATGGGGCAATATGTGTCGATTGCGCTTGCCGCCACAGTGGCATCTATAGGCACCCCCGGCATTCCGGGTGGGGCACTCGCGTTGATGGCGATGGTGTTTGCTTCGGCAGGACTCCCACTTGAAGGCGTAGCCATCGTAGCAGGCATCGACCGAATTGTAGACATGGGCCGCACCACCATGTCGATTACGGGTGATGCATCATGCGCCATTGTCATGCAGCGGTTCTGCGGCAACCAAGTGCCCGACGCCGAAGCGCAAGAATAGCATCAATCGCATTATTTTATTATATATAATGTGTGGGCTGCAGTTGTGGCTCACACTTTTTTTTGCCACCCATCCTCCGTCCACCCACAAAAGCCCCCGTTCCCGCCGGTTTTCCGGC
>JAUNNJ010000107.1 GCA_030531495.1 Bacteroidales bacterium | reverse complement strand
AAATGGTATCGAAAAGGTGTTTCGGGTGTTTCAAGTGTTTCGGGTGATTCGTGTGATTCAAGTGTTTTTTGTAATTCAGACAACAATTTGCAATTCCCCGCAAAGAAGCAAAAAAAATCCCTTTTGGCACCAATAAAAAATCCACAGATAAAGCAATCCGAAATCTGTTGAATCGAGTCAAGAGGATCACACCCGTGTAAAATCCACAAACCAGTATCCTTGCTTACTCATTAAATTAAAAGACAGAAAAGGACGATTAATCAAGAAAAAATCACTAAATTTGTGAGTTAATTGCCAAAATACGCAGATTTTACAAACAAGATATGAACGATAACGAGAAGAACCCCGAAGAATTGAATGAACAACCACAGGCCAACCCTGAGGGTGAAGTGAACGATGCCACATCGTCAGATGCAACAACCGATGCCGTTGAAGAAACTGCTGTTGAGGAAGTTGAAGCTGAAAATACCGAAGATTCCACATCGTCGCATTCGTCCTATCAGTTGCCCAAAGACAAGAAGTTGCAACTCTCCGGCATGTATGAGAACTGGTTTCTCGACTATGCCAGCTATGTGATTCTTGAACGTGCTGTGCCACACATCGAGGACGGTTTCAAGCCCGTTCAGCGCCGCATCATGCACGTGATGAAGAAAAGCGATAACGGACACTACGCAAAGGTGGCTGGTATCGTGGGCGACACTATGCACTACCATCCTCACGGCGACGCTTCCATCTATTCGGCGTTGGTGGCAATCGGTCAGAAGGGACTCTTGGTCGACACTCAAGGTAACTGGGGTAATATCCTCACAGGTGATGGCGCTGCGGCAGGTCGTTACATTGAAGCTCGCCTTTCGGAATTCGCCCTCGAAGTGGTGTTCAACAACAAGGTGACCGACTGGACTTGGAGTTACGATGGCACCAACCAGGAGCCTATCACCCTTCCCGCTAAATTCCCACTGCTTTTGGCACAAGGTGCCGAAGGTATTGCCGTGGGCTTGTCTTGTAAAATCCTTCCACACAACTTCAATGAAATCATCGATGCGGCGGTGTGCTACCTCCGCGATGAGGAATTCCATCTCTACCCCGACTTCCCAACCGGCGGCTACATCGACGTAAACAATTATAAAGATGGCGAACGCGGTGGCAATGTGCGCGTGCGCACCAAAATAGAGAAGGTCGACAACAAAACACTTCTCGTGAAGGATGTGCCTTACGGGAAGACCACAACCACGGTGATTGAATCCATTTTGAAGGCTGCGGAAAAAGGCAAAATCAAAATCAAGAAGGTGGAAGACAACACCGCCTCTACTGCCGAAATCATCGTCACACTCCAGCCTGGCACATCAAGCGACAAGGCTATCGACGCACTCTATGCCTTCAGCGACTGCGAAACCAGCATCTCTCCTTGCTGCTGCGTAATCAAGGACGAGAAGCCTCAGTTCCTCAATGTGAGTGAACTGCTTCGCTACAGCGTGGACCGCACCAAAGACATCCTCAAGGCCGAACTTGAATACCAGCGCAACGATGCACTTGAATCGCTGCTCTATGCTTCACTTGAAAAGATTTTCATCGAAGAACGCATCTATAAGGACCGTGCTTACGAACAAGCAAAAGACCTCGACACCGCAGTGGCTCACATCGACAAACGACTCGACCCGTTCAAGGAACAATTCGTGCGCGAAATCACTCGCGACGACATTCTGCGCTTGCTTGAAATCAAGATGGGCCGCATCTTGAAATTCAACATCGACAAGGCCAACAACTATATTGCCACTCTCAACGAGCGTATTGCCGACATCGACCACAAACTCGCACACTTGGTGGAATTCACCATCGAATGGTATGAAGGACTCAAGAAGAAATACGGCCACATGTATCCTCGCCGCACCATCATCCGCGACTTCGACACTATCGTGGCATCGAAAGTGGCTGAAGCCAACGAGAAACTCTATATCAACCGCGCCGACGGCTTCATTGGCACCGGCTTGAAGAAAGACGAATTTGTGTGCAACTGCTCCGACATCGACGACATTATCATCTTCTACAAGGATGGTAAGTTCAAGGTGATTAAGGTGAGCGAAAAAATATATGTGGGCAAGAACATCATCTACCTCAATGTGTTTAAGCGCAACGACACCCGCACCATCTACAATGTGCTTTATCAGGATGGCCGCGGCGGCATCGTGTACATGAAGCGTTTTGCCGTCACTGGCGTGACTCGCGACCGCGAATACGACCTCACCCAAGGCAAGCCGGGCAGCAAGGTAATGTGGTTCACCGCCAATCCTAATGGTGAAGCAGAAGTGCTTCGCATCACCCTCAAGCCAAAGCCTCGCCTGAAGGTGCTCCAATTCGATGTGGACTTGGCAGAACTTTCCATCAAAGGCAAACTCACCCGTGGCAATCTGGTGACCAAGAACGAAGTGCACCGCATTTCGCTTAAGGAACACGGTGTATCGACACTCGGTGACCGCGAAGTGTGGTTCGACCCCGATGTGCTCCGTATCAACTACGAGAACCACGGTTTCTCTTTGGGCAAGTTCAGTGGCGACGACCGCATTCTCGTAATCATGAAGAATGGCGACTTCTACACCACCACAAGCGAAGCCACCAACCATTACGAGGACGGAATTCTACGCATCGAGAAATACGAGGAGGGCAAGGTTTGGACTGCCATCGTCGACGATGCCGACCAAGGTTTCTACTATATCAAGCGCTGCACTCTTGAAGATAAAAACAACAAGCAGAGCATGATTGGCGGCAATCCTGCCTCTAAACTGCTCACACTCACCGATGTGAAATATCCTCGCTTCGACGTGAAGTTTGGCGGTGGCGATGCTTTCCGCGAAAATCTCGTGATTGATGCCGACGAATACATTGGTGTAAAGAGTTTTAAGGCTAAGGGTAAGCGCGTGAGCAACTTCGCCATCGATTCTATCACAGAAATTGAGCCACGCGAAGTGCCAGAAGAAGAACAACAGCAAGCCGTGGTGGCAGATGCAGATGACGCCGACACTGCTGGCGAACGAATGAGCGACGAAATCAGCCAACAAGAAGTGCGCGACCAACTCACTGGTCAAACTCGTCTCTTCGGCGACGACACTGATGAATAAGTTTTTGCTCATATTGCTATTTGGGGCGATGGGGTGCATCCAACTTTGCGCCCAAACAGCCGACAGCTCCTATCAAGACATTTCAAGAGGCCTTGAAGGAAGAACTGCGTGCGTGTCTGGCCCAACTAAAATCACGACCAGCATCTTCACCATTGATGCCGGTTATGATGCCATACGCGATGAATATGTGTCGCCCGTAGGCTATAGTGGAGCGCATTTCCGCATTGGCTACGACAATTACCGCAACAATTTCGAAAACGATTGGAACCGCATAATAGCAGCTGGCGTCGACTATAGCCTCACCCACAATCCCGCCGGCAACCACACGATGCATTCGCTCATGGCCGACGTAAAGTGGGCTACGATGCACCGCTGGAGCGACATGCCTTGGCACAAATTTGAAGTGATGGTGGGCCCAATGGCGCAATTCCGCGGTGGCGTACTTTACAATCCCAACAATAGCAACAATGTGGCATCGGCTAAAATACACCTCGCTGCAGGCGTCAATGCGATGGCCACCTACGACACCCACCTCTGGAAGCATTCGCTAAAACTCGCCTACGAGATGACGCTACCCGTGATTGGAGCATTCTTCTCGCCTGAATACGATGAGGCATACTACGAAATCTATTTGGGCAACCGCAAAAATTTGGCACACTTCGGATGGTGGGGCAACCGCTTCGACATCACCAACTATCTCTATGCCGACTACACCATCAGTCGTAACACTGTGCTGCGTGTGGGTTATCGCAATCGCATCGCCACATCCAGTGTGTGCAACATTTCAACCCGCGACATCAGCCATGCGTTTGTCATTGGCATTGGATGCAATCTTTTCAGTTACTAATGTTATGAAATCACTAAAATTCATTCATATTATCCTGCTGTCTACCATCCTTCTGCCGATGGCAAGTTGCAGCGAGCAAACTTTCAGCAACGATGCAGAAGGCAACTTTGATGCCCTTTGGACTATCCTCGACGAGCACTACACATTCTTTGAATACAAAAATGTGGATTGGGATGCCGTGGGCCGACAATACCGCTCAAAAATCACCAAAGAAATCAATAGCGACGAACTTTTCGACCTTTGCAGCGACATGCTGAAGGAATTGAAAGACGGACACACTAATCTTATTTGCGGCAGCGATGTGTCAAGATACTGGATTTGGGAAAAATATCCAGTCAACTACGATGAGCGACTCATCAATGAGCATTACCTCAACTTTGAATACAAGCGCGCCAGCGGCATTAAATATCAAATTCTGAGCAACAACATCGGCTACATGTATTACGGCGACTTCTCCTCGGGAATTGGCGAGGGTAACCTTGATGCAATCCTTGCCTATCTGGCCAGCAGCGACGGACTGGTGATTGACGTGCGCAGCAACGGCGGAGGTTTCCTCACAAATGTAGAAACACTGGTGGGCAGATTCATCAACGAAAAGATTAAAGTGGGGAGCATCAGCCACAAAACCGGTCCCGAGCACAACGCTTTTTCAGAGCCTTATGAATATTACTTCAGCCCTGCACATAATCGCCAGCACTACAACAAGCCCATCGTGGTGCTATGCAACCGTGGCAGTTTCAGCGCCACCAACAATTTCGTGTCGATTATGAAGCAATTGCCTAACGTCACCATCATTGGCGACACCACAGGCGGCGGTTGTGGCTTGCCATTCACCAGCGAACTGCCCAACGGATGGAGCGTGCGTTTCTCTGCCGCTGTGATTCGTGATGCAGAAGGCAAGCTCACAGAATTCGGCGTAGAGCCCGACATCAAGGTCGACATGACCGAAGCCGACCGACAAGCCGGCCACGACACCATCCTCGACCGCGCCCTCATCCTCCTCACCTCAAAACAATAAGCAAGATAAAAAGTAAAGGCACCCATATTAGGATGCCTTATACCTTTATTATAACGTGGATACTATTATCACATTGGTTTGCCTTCGCCTTTGATGGCTTTGGTTTCGAATGGCAAGCGGCCTTCGTTTTCATCTTTAATCACCACCTTCATGCCCACTTCAGCATAGTGTTGCTTAAAGTGGTCAATACCTGCGTCGGTGAGGCGAATACAGCCTTCGCTATCGCGGCCTGGCATCTTGTCTTCATTGCCGGTGTTGCCATGAATGCCGATACCTTTATGTGGGGTGGCAAGGCGCATAAACCAATGGCCATACGACAAGATTGCACCACGGCCATCGCCAAAGTCATGAACCCATGTGCTCGCATCTTTAATTTCTGAGATAGAGAATGGGGTGTCCATTGTGCATGAAGGGGTTTTCATGTCGCCTTCTTTCTCCTTTTGGCCCTTCGCGCGGCTCATGCACACTGGATAGCGCGCGATGAGCGTGGTGTCGCCCTTCACTGTGGCATACACATTCAAGCGAAGTTCCTTTTTGGAAATCACTACAAATGCGCTTCCATTGTCGTAGGTGCCCTCAAAGAAAACCTTTGCAGTATCGGGGCGGAACTTACCTTCTGAAATTTCGGCAGCAGCCTCATCAGGATTCACACTTTCTGAATTTTCTTCTGCCGATTCACTGCCCGCCTCTCCTTTAGAGCAATCGGTGAGCGTAAATGCTGCAACAACGGCAGCACCAACCAGTAATAACAATGCTTTTTTCATCATTCAATATTATTAATTTCTGATTGCAAAAATAGTGATAAATATTGGCACTATCAATGCTAATCGGGTAAAAAAAATCGGTAGGTGTGCTCACCTACCGATTCTAATATGGTTTGAATAAATATTTCAACAAAAATATGCGGAGGATGGGTTACAGGCGCTCTACTTGCACGCCGCCTTGCTTTCCACAGATGTAACTCATCGGCTTGTCGAAACCTTCGTGCATTAGTTCATCAATAAACAACGGTTGGTTGTCGATGAAATACATACACTTGAAAGTGTCGCCTTCCACAAGTTTTGAATTGTATGACTCCTTCACAATGAACGAGTTTTCGCCTGTGTACATAATCACAAGTTTGCGATTCGGGCTCCAGGAAATGGCAACCTTGTCGCCTACATTCAAAGAGTCGCACCTGATGCCATCGCCCACAAATGCCTGCGATGTGGCAGTGCGGTCGAGATTGGTGAGAAATGCATCCCAATTATTGAATCCAAGAAAGCGAGACACTACCGACAATGTGGAGATGCTTGGCACATTTCCGTCGTCGATATAGTTCCAAATTCGCTTTAATGTGTTTACAGAAACATATTCGTGAATCTTTTCTTGAATAGTTTCTGACAATTCGGCAAAGTCACTTGAAGTCCTCACCGTATGGCCGATGAATTCTTCAACACTGGAACGGAGAGCGGTAAGTTCTTTCCCGTCCTTCTTCAATGTTCCTTTTATCTTTGTCATATACGATTATAAATATACCAAAATTTAAAAAAACACTTGATAAATAGAGTGCCACTTAGTTGTTAATGCAAATTTACTCAAAAGAATAATTATTTCAATTAGTAATAATATTTTTTTTCTAAAACATGTTGAAATAACACTTTTTTTAACAAATCACCTACACTCCGATTTCACAAAATGATGATGCGCCCCACATTCGTGTATCTTCCCGTCGGCCACAATGATATGCCGATTCGCCATGCCAGAAATCACGCTCATTTCGTGACTGACAAGGATAATGGTAGTGGTGGCTGACAGCGATTTCACAATGTCGTAGAGATGCTCTTCAAATTGTTTGTCAATATAGCTGAGAGGCTCGTCGAGCACCAGCACCTTTGGGTTTGAAATAATTGCTCGCCCCAATAAAGCGCGTTGCAACTGACCACCGGAAAGATTGCCAATGGAGCGATTCTTCACTTCTTCCAGTCGCATCATAGCGATGGTGTCGGTCACCAATTGCTTTTCTTCTGGCGTGATGCGATGCAACGGACGCATCTTCAAGCCCGACTCAATCACTTCTTCCACCGTGATGGGAAATTGGCTGTCGATGGCATTTTTTTGGGGTAGATAGCCAAACTGCAGACTATCGGTCTTCACTCCTTCGTGGTAATACTCCACACAGCCTTCTGTAGGTTTCTGCAAATGTAGAATCAAACGCAGAATCGTGGTTTTTCCGCCACCGTTGGGCCCAGTGATAGCCACGAAGTCGCCTTCGTTTACATCTAAATCAATGCCACTGAGCACCGACTTTTCGCCATACGAATGGCTCACGCCTTTCAATGAAATAATGCACTGTTTCTCCATCGCCAATCTACTTTTTAACGGGTGGAGCCAATGCATCCACTATTTTGTTTAATTCTTCTTCCCATTTAAAACTCATGGGATTAACAGTCACTTTACGCACATCCAGTTCCGAGAGCAATTCACTGGCTTGTCGGCTGTCGATTTGTGGCTGGATAAACAGCACCGAAGCCCCACTTTTGTGTGCCAAATCGATATGCTCGCGCAAATTGGTGACCGTGGGCTCCTTGCCATTATCGAGCGACACTTGATGCAAGCCATAGTCGCGAGCCAAGTAGCTCATGGTGGGGTGCCAAACGAGGAACACAGAATCTGATGCCGCTTGCAAGCGAGAAGAAAATGCTTGATCCATTTGATTGAGTTTCACTTGAAGTTCCTTATAACGCTTGGTGAAATAAGTTTTCCTCTTGGGATACAAGTCCACCAAATTCTTATACATATTGCCGGCAATAATCTTTGCATTGCATACCGAGAACCACACATGCGGGTCGACATCACCCTCGTCAGCATCGTGGCTGTCGATAAAATTCACACCTTCCGATGTGTTGATAATTGGCAAATCCGGATTGTTGCTTCTCACTTTCGAAAGCACGGCAAGTTCGTAGCCGATGGTGCCCATCGTGAAATAGGCGTCGCTCCGCTCAACAGCCATCATCACCTTCATATCGGGCTCGTAGGTTTCGGGGTTGCTCTCGTCGTCGAGCAAGCACATCACCTCCACCTTACTGCCTGCTATTGCTTCAAGCAAATAGCGCTGTGGCTGAATGCTCACCACTACCGAAGGTGTGGTTTTTCTGACAAGACGACATCCCGTCAGCACCACAGCCACCCCAGCAATCAATGCCAGCGCAAGCACCATATAACTATATTTATTGCCAGTTCTCATATATCTGCAAAGATAATCAAAATTACCTACAATGCCAAAAAGGGCATTAGATGTTAGATTTTGGACTAACATGGAAGCAACCCGCTTTGCTTGATTTTACAGTTTTTTCTAATGTCTCTCGTCGAGTTTTTCGTTAGATGCCAAAAGGGATTTTTTTTGCTTCTTTGCGGGTAATTGCAAATTGTTGTCTGAATTACAAAAAACACTTGAATCACCCGAATCACCCGAAACACTTGAAACA
>JAUNNJ010000106.1 GCA_030531495.1 Bacteroidales bacterium | reverse complement strand
TTAACCAGTAAATAATCTTCCAAATCACAACCATATGACACGCATTTGCTTACAGTATTCAATAGAAATTTCGAACACCTGTCCACACCACACTACTCATTCACAGCAAGATACACACCCTTCCCACTGCCAAAATGGTATCGAAAAGGTGTTTCAGGTGTTTCAAGTGTTTCAGGTGTTCACAAATTTAAGCTTTTCCCATGGCGTCACCGCCCCCTATTAAAAGCACTGTTATCGGAGCGTTTCCCATAGACCACTCAAAGCGGGCACATTCTTTTTTTGCGCAGAATTATACTTAATGCCCATTTTTTGCGTTATATAATATAATGTGTGCATATTGCATACACAAAACCACGATTTCAGATGAAAACAAAACATATTTTCAAATCGCTATTCATCACAGCGCTCATTTTGTTCACCGCCATTTCCTCTGGTGCACAAGTGAAAATCACGGGTAAGGTGGTCGACGAGAAAGGCGAGCCCATCGAGTTTGCCTCTGTAAAGATTGCCAACACCGCTATTGGTGTGAACACCGACACAAAGGGTATGTACGAAATCACCGCCCCCACACGCGACACCGTGATGGTGGTATTCTCTTGCCTTGGCTACAGCACTGTGCGACGCCAATTGCTCAAGCCCACAGGCACTGTTTCCATCAATCCAAAACTCTACAGTGCTGCGGTGGAACTTCAAGGTGTACAAGTGACGGAATTCCGCAAGCAGACCAACACCTTGCAGAGTGTTGATATCGATGCGATGAATCTCACGCCAAGCGCTTCGGGCAATAGCGTGGAAGCTATCATCGCCACCCAGGCTGGTGTGAGTTCAAAAAACGAAATGAGTTCGCAATACATGGTGCGCGGTGGTAGTTACGACGAAAATAGCGTTTACATCAACGGCATCGAAGTCCATCGTCCACAATTGGTCACCAACGGTCAGCAAGAAGGCCTCAGTGTCATCAACCCCGATATGGTGCGTTCGGTAGCCTTCTCTACTGGTGGTTTTAATGCCGAATACAGCGATAAGATGGCGTCGGTGCTCGATATCACCTACAAGGAGCCTGAAGCATTTGAGGGCGCGTTTTCCGCAAGTATGCAAGGCGGAAGTTTGGCTCTGGGCACATCAAGCAAGAAGTTTTCTATGCTTCATGGCGTACGCTACAAACACAACGCATCACTCCTCAGCAGCCAGGAAACCAAGGGCGAATACGACCCTCAATATTTCGATTACCAAACCCACATCGTGCTCAAGCCTTCCAATAAATTCAAGGTTTCATTCCTTGGCAATGTGGCACTCAACGACTATAAATTCATACCGAAGAATCGCGAAACAAGTTTCGGTACATCGACCAACGCCAAAACTTTCACCGTGTATTTCGACGGTCAGGAGCACGATAAATTCCAAACCTTCTTCGGTGCGCTGTCGCTCAACTACAAGCCTAACAAGGGCAACGACTTCTCACTGATTGGGTCGGCCTATCAAACCAATGAGTTGGTGGGCTACGACATCCACGGTGAATACTGGCTCGACCAAGCCGGAGGTGCCACTGAAGAAAACCGAGGCGAACTCGGCGTGGGCATGTATCACGAGCACGCTCGCAACCGTCTGCGCATCAATGTGTGGAATCTGGCACTGAAAGGCAACACTTCCATTAGCCACAACAATTTCAGTTATGGCTTCAACTATCGCCGCGACGACATCTACGAGCGTAGCCGCGAATGGCAATGGCGCGACTCTGCAGGCTATTCACTCCCCCACTACCCTGAAGAAGTGAACGTGATCTACAATATGGCGTCGAAAAACGACATCCGCACTTCTCGCTTTGCCGGTTATCTGCAAGACACCTACAAACTCTATATGGGCAACGGCATCCTCTCTGTGAATGCAGGCGTGAGAGTTTCGTACTGGGATTTCAACAAGGAAACACTCGTTTCGCCACGCTTCAGCATAGGTTATGTGCCTGCGCGCAACACTCGCCTAACGCTCCGTCTGGCTGGCGGCATCTATTACCAACAGCCGTTCTACAAGGAATACCGAATCCAGCAAGTGGATTCCGTAGGCAATAACTACATTGCGCTCAACCACGACATCAAGTCGGAACGAAGCACACAAATCATCCTCGGTGGCGACTACACTTTCCGCGCTATGGACCGTCCATTCAAGTTCACTACCGAACTCTATTACAAGAAGCTTGACAACCTCAACTCATACGAAGTCGACAATCTTAAAGTGGTGTATGCCGGCAACAACAACGGAAAGGGCTACATCACCGGTATCGACATGAAGCTCTTCGGACAGTTTGTGGAAGGCACCGACTCCTGGATTAGCTTCTCGCTGATGAAGACCAGCGAAACCCAAAACGGCGTAAAAGTGCCAATGCCAACCGACCAACGCTACAGTCTGGCTATCTTCTTCACCGACTACTTCCCAAAGATTCCTCGTCTGAAATTCAGCCTCAAAGGTGTGCTCAGCGACGGTCTTCCCACTTCAGCGCCTAACTGCACCCGCTCTGAAGGCTACTTCCGTCAGCCCGCCTACAAACGTGTGGATGTGGGATTGAGCTACGAACTTGTGGGTCGCGAACATCGCCCTACAAGTGGCTTCTTGAGCAAGTTCAAGAGCATTTGGGTAGGTGTGGATGTTTTCAACCTCTTCGACATCTACAATGTGAGCAGCTACTACTGGATTACCGATATTCACAGCATCCAATATGCAGTGCCAAACTACCTCACTCGCCGCCAAATCTCTGCCCGCATTTCAGCCACCTTCTAAATCAAGACACAATTTCGCAGCAAAAATATGGGATTAATTGTGGATAATTTCGCAAAAATGAATATCTTTGTACGACAATAACATAATCATTAATTCATAAAACTTATAATTACAACAACGACATGGCAAAACCTTATGTAATTGGTATCGATATGGGTGGTACTAACACCGCATTCGGTCTGGTTGACGCTCGCGGTACCGTAATCGCAAGCAGTTCTATCAAAACAGCTAAACACGCTGACATCAACGACTATATCGCAGAATTGCACGAAGCTGTAACCCGTCTTCTCGAAGAAAACGACGCAGTGGACAAAGTTCACGGTATCGGTATTGGCGCTCCTAACGGCTGCTACTACAATGGTATGATTGAAGAAGCTCCAAACTTGCCTTGGCCAAGTCCAATTCCATTGGCACAACTCATTACCGACGCATTCGGCGTGCAATGTATCGTAACTAACGACGCTAACGCTGCTGCTATCGGCGAAATGACCTATGGCGCTGCTCGCGGCATGAAAGATTTCATTATGATCACCCTCGGCACTGGCGTTGGTAGCGGTATCGTTGTCAACGGTCAAGTGGTTTACGGCCACGACGGTTTTGCTGGTGAGCTCGGTCACGTGGTGATGAAGCGTTCTAATGGTCGTATGTGTGGTTGTGGTCGCGCAGGCTGTCTTGAAGCTTACTGCTCTGCTACAGGTGTGGCTCGCACTGCTCGCGAATTCCTCGAAATCCGCAAGGAAGATTCTCTCCTCCGCAACATTCCTATTGATGAAATCACTTCAAAGGATGTTTACGATTGCGCAGTTCAAGACGATAAGCTCGCAAAGGAAATCTTCGACTACACCGGCACCATTCTCGGTGAAGCGCTTGCTGATTTCTGCACATTCTCAAGTCCTGAAGCATTCATCCTCTTCGGTGGTCTTACCAAGAGTGGCGACCTCATCATGAGACCTGTGAAGGAAGCTTACGAAAAGAATATCCTCGCTTGCTTCAAGGGTAAAGCGAAGATTATCCTCAGCGAAATGAAGGAAGCTGATGCGGCTATCCTCGGCGCTTCTGCACTCGGTTGGGAAGCAAAAGAAATCTAATCAGAAAATATATTTATTTGCTGAAAATAAAATTAGAGAAACTCTTGTGGAATCACCCACAAGAGTTTCTCTTTTTCGTATAGGGCGAACAAAAAAAATGAGGCAGCTTCGCGATAGTTTCGAAGCTGCCTCAAATGTATGAATAATACGATTATTCGAGAATTAAGTTGATGAGTGCAGTAGCATCACTAACGTTGACGATACCGTCGCCATTGATGTCGCATCGGTCTACTGGATAGTCTACAGAACCTAAAATTTGGTTGATAAGTGCGGTAACATCGCTCACATCAACAGCGCCATCGTTGTTCACATCGCCGAAGATGCTCTTGTTCACAACTGGACGAACAGAGAGACCGTAGTTACGATTAGTGTAGCCAGTGTCATGAATAAGAGGATTGAAAGCTATACAGCGAGCAGCGTTCATATCATCTTTAGAAGAGTTTCCGCTCCAATAACCGCCGTAAGTACCCTTAGCGCCCAGTTCTTCACCATAGCGCCAACCGTTAGCAGGCAAGAAGATGCTGTTGCCATTAGGACCAGTTACGCGGTAACCAGTGGTGCTGTTAACTGTTTCATAAACCCATTCACATTCATGAAGAAGTTCTTTCATCTCAGCATCGCTTGGAAGTCGCCAGTCGCCACCCCAATTTACATGGGCGATATCAAACTTTGTACCCACGATAGATTCTGGAGCGAAGCCTGAGCCACTCTCTTCCTTGCTTGGATAATCGAATGGGTCGGTCGAACGCTTCAAACCTGTAGGGTCGGCCCAACCGTAGAGGGCATATGTGTGGACATATGGAGCTGACTCAAGATTGTTTCCATCAAGGTCGAGGTTGCTATATGCCCAGTTTACCGAAAGTCCCAGGTCAACCACAGCATGACCTTCTTTCACTTCCTCGATGACGTCGTTGACGAAAGTCACGCTATCGATGTCATCTACCGGAATCATCTTTTGCACACCAGCTGTGTCGGTAAATATCATCATCAGCTGCTTCACCTCTGCGCTACTTGGCAAAGAGGCCAAAGCAAATATTGTGCTTAATAGAATTGTAAGTCGTTTCATATTGCTGAATTATTTTTTTCTTACACCTCGCATTTGGTAACCATTGTAACGATAGTTATATTCCCATTGATACTTTTGAGAGAATGCGAGTTGGTAAACATAATATGAAGTAACATTCGTTCCTGTCCAATAGTAACCGTGAGTGTTGACGTAAGTTTGATTAATTTCGTCGCCATAGCGGAAACCAGATGTAGGCAAGAATATGCTGTTGCCGTTAGGACCTGTTACGCGATAACCTGGCTTATTATTCACAGTTTCCCAAGTCCAAGTGCATTTTTCACGCAATTCCTGAACTTCCTGCATGGTAGGCAAGCGCCAGTCGCCACCCCAATAATTGTGGAGAAGGTCGAGGTCGGTACCGCTGATGCTCACTTCGTGGTCGTAGAGAGGATAGTCTTGCTCATTTTTGGAATGGTTTCGTCCGGTAGGGTCGCCCCAACCATAGTAGCCACCGAGCACCTCTGGAGCAGAAGCAGCATAGTCGTATGAATCAATGTCGAGGTTCACAGCAGCCCAGTTCACGCTCAGACCGAGGTCTACAGCTTCGTAGTAGTCTTCGTGTGTGGTGAATTCTTCCACTGCGATTTTTTCAACCTCGTCGATACGATAAACATGCTTCTCACCATTATTCTTTTCAAGAATGATATTGTAGGCATCACGAACAGGGCGCACGCTCTGACCAATATAACGTGCATCGCTGAACCACTCGTGATAATCCTCGGTGAAGTCGAGCGAATACGCATAGTCGGAGAATCCAGCGTTAGGATTAAGCGTACCCGACCAGTAATATCCAAGATAATCGCCACCGAAGTTATTTGCCGCGAAACGGAAACCTGCAGCTGGCAAGAAGATGCTGTTGCCATTAGGACCTGTCACACGATAACCAGTCACATTGTTGAGCACTTCTTTTGTCCATGTACACTTTGTGCGCAATTCATCTTGCTCAGCACGGCTTGGCAAACGCCAATCGCCACCCCAATGCACATGAGCGATATCAAATTCGGTGCCACAAATATCCTTCAAAGGTTCAGCGCCACCATAATACGACAGACATGTGGCTCTGTCGCCCTCATATGGAGTCCAACTTGGGTTATCTGGTTGCTCCAGGCGCTCGCCTGTTGGGTCACCCCAACCATAGTGACCACCCAATGCTTCAGGAGCTTTGGCACACTTTGAAGGGCGATACACTTCAACATTCACAGTAGCCCATTCTACCGACAAGCCCAAGTCCACACTACCGAAACGGTCGTCGTCGGGAGCAGGATTGACATTGACGCTCTTCACATCCGACACGTCAAATCGCTCAACAGTGTTGTCGGTCTTGTTGACATTCAACACATATCGCTTTGTATCAGCCGAGCCATTGAATGCAACAGCCGATAGCAATGCGACAAGACTTAATATCTTAACTTTCATAGTAGTCTTCTATATTTGATTTATCTGCAAAAAGTGATTACTTCAAAATTTTGTACGATTTCTCACCGGCCTTAACCACGTAGATGCCGCCATTAAGTGAAGAGATATCCACGGTGGCTTCACCTTCAGCGCTAACCGCCTTTGTGGTCAAAACTTTGCCATCAACGGTGTACAATTCTAATTTATCGCTTTTTTGCAAACCTTTTGCAGTGATTTCGCTACCACTTACAAAAAAAGTGATGTCGCTCGACTTCACATTGCTGACGCCTGTTGGATGTGTACCAAATGTGATTTCTTTCACATCCGCAACAGGATAAAGCACCTTAACGCCAGTGCCAGTGAGCACGAGGTCGGTTCCTTCAAAAGTAACTACTGGACGAGTAGACAAACTGTAGTTTACCTTTTGTCCACTTTTTGTTTCGATGATGAGATCATCGTTGGTGTAAGCTGCAGAAGCAAATTGAAATACTGCGAAAACAGCAACGAATAAAGCTAATATCTTTTTCATTATATTTTATTTTTCAAGAGTTGGATTCATGTTTGTGAGCCGCGAGGTTAATGCGTTGCAATTGTCTCATGACTCTAAAAAATTATTTGGGAAATATTATTCGGCTACAGGAAGCGAATCTTTTACGGGGCGAACCGAGCAACCATTGTAAACTGCATTGTTGGAAATTCGGTTGAATCCCTCGCCAATATTAAGTTCGCAAGCCATCCAGTCCAAAACCGAGTTGAGGTCACCTGTCCAGTAGTAACCATATTGGCCAGTTTGGAACACATTCTCCTTGTAACGATAACCTGAATAAGGAAGGAAAATCCAGTTGCCGTTTTCTGCAGTGAACTTCACACCTTTCACCGCATTCCCTTCAGCATCAGTTAAAGTAGCTTCTTCGTGCTTGAGGGTGAGCAATTCGTTGAATTCCTCGGTGGTTGGAAGTCGCCATCCATCGCCTATCTGCTGAGTCGCGATGTCGTATTGACCGCCAGAAATTTTCTTTGGGCGGGTGTAAGACGGATATTGGTTTTTGTCGTCCACTGTCTTCAGACCTGTAGGATCAGCCCAACCATAGTAGCCACCGTATCCTTCAGGCGAAGCTACGACCTTTCCATCACAAGTGAGGTCAAGGTTAACATTGGCCCATTTAACGCTCAAACCAAGGTCTACCTCATCGATAGAACTGAGCTTCACGTCTTCAATTGTGATTTTCTGAATCCCTGAGCGAGGCATGCTCACCTTAGAGCCGTCCTTAAGAGTTACCACAATCGAGCCTTTGCTATCTTGCGCCCACATGGTCAGTGGAATCAAGGTCGCTAAAAAGATGATTGAAAATAATTTCTTCATTGTTGTTTTTTATTAGTGATTTTGAAAGCAATGAACAATGGGTTCATGCCCTCTATATTGCAGTAATTCCCTGAGCCACCCATACAGCGGTAGCTCAGAGAATTATAATGCGTTTAATGAATTGTCATTAAAAAGATTAGCGGTTGATAAACTTCTTGCCTTCAGAAGAGATAACCAAACCCTTAGTGTCGGCAGCAACCTTTTGACCATATACGTTGTAGTAAGAAACTTCCTTAACGTCCTTAACAGCTACATCGTTGACACTGGTTGGTTGAGGTTGAGTAACTGTAAATCTCACAACAGGGAATGAGCGTTCTGCAACTGCATTGCGGGTTCTCATACCAGATTCTGAGAAGTCGTATGCAGAGCTGCAATTCTTCTTTTCGCTTTCGTTAGCTTTTACATTGTCAACAACAAATTTGAATTCAGAGTTACAGTAACTGCCAGAAATAGACTCAAAGCGAACACGAAGGCCACCACCAGTGTATTCAAATGGAGTGTCAAATTCAAAATCCATATAGCCTGGATTTTCAACAGTAGCACCATCAAACTTATTCAAAGTGCGTTCGTTGTTGTAATAACCCTTATTGGTGCTTTCATACACCTTTGACATTTGATCTACAGGATAGAGACTTTTATCAGAACCAGCAGCCAACACTTCATCATCGGTAGTGTTTTCAAGCCATACGGTCAAATGAGTATACAGCGTTTGACCACCTGTTACAGCAAACTCCAATTTTGACAATTGACCAACAGGAAGAGATGCGAGATCTTCAGCTGTGTAAACGATTTCAGAAGAGCTGCATTCATAAAAAGAATACAAAGGATACTTGTTGGTGGTACTTGCATCTTCCAAGCTACCAACAGTTACTACTTCCTGTGCATTAACACTTGCACAAGCCATCAACATCGCTGCAAAAAGTCACGGCTCTTTCATTTAAGATAAAAGTAGAGACATAGTATCCCTTACCCGGTT
>JAUNNJ010000010.1 GCA_030531495.1 Bacteroidales bacterium | reverse complement strand
CAGGCACTTAAAAACAGCAAGGGTGTACCAAACTGTGAATTTTGATACACCCTCTAAAAATTGTGTGTTTTATTTATCCCTGTATTTGATTACCCCATTTTATTACGCTTAATTTTCAGGGTCATCCGAATTTGATTTTCATAATGTTGCTCAGGTGAAATCCTTGAAATTCTACACTCGAAAATCTCTCCCCATCCCATTTCTAAAAGTTTGGCGATGTCGCTGTTGTGTCCCCTTGGCACATAGCCCAACTTGTAGAATTCCTTATCTTCGTCATCATCGTCGCAAGGCAAGAGCACAGCTATTGCATCAGGGTCGTAGCGATTATCCATTTCTCGTTCCAATTTCACCTTAAGGCCGATTCTGAGTTTGTCCCACGCTTCGGTCACATCCCAGTATTGGCATCCGGCCAAGTGAAATTCATCGTAAAATAATTTGTCTGTCTTCATTGCTTCAGTTAATTAACCCAGAAAGTGCATTAGGGCATGGATAAGATTTGAGATTATCATAGTGTCAGAATTTGCGCTATTTTGAACGAGCATAGGGGCTCCTATGTGAGCGAAAGATAGCACAAATCATGCCTATGAGAAGCAAAATATTGCCATTTGCTCCTAATGAACTTTCTGGGTTTAGTGGTTGTTATTTTTTAATTACACTGCAAAATAAAGCGCCACTTGTATCAAATTGTGGTACAAGTTCAATTTTTTTTTTAAAAAGTGCTATTTTTTCTTCCATCCCCCTTAATTTGCGAAATATTTGGCTATTACAGAATTTTGTATTAATTTTGCACCGATTTTCGTAACCTCTGTTGGGAAATTAGTGTGGCCCTTGTATGTTGCGAGAACGATATAGTACTATAAAACAAATTATTACAATGGATTTAATTAAAGTTGTAGAGCAAGCATTTGCTACAAAGAAGGAACTTCCTGAATTCTTCCCTGGCGACACTATCACAGTGGCTTATCGCATTAAAGAAGGTAACAAGGAACGTATCCAACAGTATCGTGGTGTTGTTATCAAAATCAACGGCGAAGGCGACAAGAAGCGTTTCACCGTTCGTAAGATTTCTGACAACATTGGTGTTGAACGTATCTTCCCAATCGAGTCACCATTCATCGACAGCATCGTGATCAACAAGCACGGTCGCGTTCGTCGCGCTAAGCTTTATTACCTCCGCAAACTCACTGGTAAGAAGGCTCGCATCAAAGAACGTCGTATCGTTAAGAAGGAAGCATAATCTGCTTGCCAGAAGATATTCCATTATTAAGGGTTGCCGCAATCTATTGCAGATCGCGGCAATTTTTTTTGTGGTTATTCATCTTTTATTGTAAATTTGTGATTAGAGATGGCCGAAACGCTTTAAAGGAAGTAGGCAAAACCTTTATAAACCTATTACTATTATGGCAGATATGAACGGTATGCTGGATAAAGCTAAGGAATTTGCTGGGGAAAAGGCTGGGGAATTTCTCCAAGGCGATCGCTCAGAACTCAAAGAGAAAATCACCGGAATGATTCAGAATGTAACTCCTGATTCAATTGATGACAAAGTGCCCGATGTGGTCGACTCTGCAGTTGATTTCATTGCCAACGCAATTGGTAAGAAAAACTAATTATTGAAAATATGAAATCGTCAGGGCCTCTCACGCATTTGGAAGATGCCCTGATTTGTTTTGAAGCACAATGGCTGAGCGTAAAATCATACATGTGGATATGGATGCTTTCTTTGCATCGGTTGAGCAACTCGACAATCCCTCTCTGAAAGGGCAACCACTGGCTGTAGGGCACGATGCGCCACGCAGCGTGGTGGCTACGGCGAGTTACGAAGCACGCAAATATGGTGTGCATTCTGCCCAATCTATGATGCAGGCGAAGCGCTTGTGCCCACATTTGGTGATTGTGGAGCCACATTTCTCCCGCTATAAGGAAATCTCTCAGCAAGTGCACGAAATCTTCCATCGCTATACCGATATTGTGGAACCTATTTCGGTGGATGAGGCTTTTCTCGATGTCACGGAAAACAAGAAAGGCATTCCCCTGGCTATGGATATTGCCAAGGAGATTAGGCAAGCCATTTGGGATGAATTGCATCTTACAGCGTCGGCTGGCGTTTCGTGCAATAAATTACTGGCAAAGATAGCCAGCGATTTCCGTAAGCCTAACGGGCTCACAGTGGTGCATCCCCAGCGTGTTGAAGCGTTTTTGGCTCAACTTCCCGTGGAAAACCTATGGGGGGTGGGGCCGAAAACAAAGCAGCGGATGCACGATTTGATGATTCACACCTGCGGTCAACTTCGGGAAGTGCCATTAGAGATTCTGAAACTCGAATTCGGCAAGATGGGGCAGGTGTTCTATGATTTTTCGCGTGGCATTGACGAGCGGCCAGTGGTCACTGATTGGACACGAAAGTCGGTCGGATGTGAGGAGACCTTCGAGAATGACATCAGCAAGCCGTCGGCTGCCATTATCGTTCTATATCAGGCTGTGATTGAGCTTGTGCAGCGTATCGCCAAAAGCGGATTCGAAGGGCGCACACTCACCTTGAAAGTGAAATTTGCCGATTTCACGCAAGTGACTCGCAGTTTGACTCAAGGCAAAGTGCTTCGCGATAAAGACGACATTCTGCCTTTGGCAAAGCAATTGCTGGCAAAGGTCGATTACAAGGAACATCCTTTCAGATTGCTCGGGCTGTCGGTGTCGAGAACCGATAACGAACGCAGTGAGGAACCTCGCAAACAATGGCATACTGGAGAATTACCATTCAAGCCCTATTAATCCCAGAAAGTTCATTAGAGGCAAATGGCAATTGGGTTAATAACTAAAACTATAAAATATGAAAAATAAATTATTTGCTTTACTTGTTCTGCTTTTATTTAATGTGAATTTGTCAGTGTTTGGCAAAACTACATTCTGGCTTGGTGCCGACATTAGCGGGACCACGGAATTGGAAGCCCACGGTGTGCAACTCTATAACGCTGCCGGCGAACCTCGCGAAAACACCCAGTTGATGAAAGAACTTGGCATGAATGCCGTTCGCCTTCGTGTGTGGGTGAATCCTAAGGATGGTTTTTCAAGCAAGGAAGATGTGCTCGTTATGGCAAAGCGAGCAAAAGCCCTGGGTATGGCCATTATGATTGATTTCCACTACAGCGATTGGTGGGCCGACCCTGCAAAGCAGAATATCCCTGCGGCGTGGAAAAACTACACCTATAAGCAAATGAAGCGCGCTTTAGCAAAGCACACAAAGGAAACGCTTCAGCTTCTCAAGCGCAATGGCATAGATGTGAAATGGGTGCAAGTGGGCAACGAAACCACCAATGGATTTCTTTGGCCAATGGGACGAGCCCAAGAGAATATGCGTCAGTATGCGGGCTTGACCGATGCAGGCTATGCTGCAGTAAAGAAGGTCTATCATCAAGCCACAGTTATCGTCCACCTCGATTGTGCAAGCGATGCAAAGCGCTATGACTTTATCTTCGATGGGCTTCGCAAATACAAGGCCCGATTCGACATGATTGGAGTGAGCGTGTATCCTTATTGGGATATCGACAGCAAGCTCGAAACAGACTGGCACGGCACCATTGAGCATTTTGCCGACAATCTTCGCCGTATCACAAAGAAATATGGTGTTGAAACTATGGTTGTTGAGACCGGCGTGGAAGTAAAGAAACCTGTAGAGGGGAAAGTGATTTTGAAAGAAATCATCAACGCCGCCAAAAACTGTACCGACGGTCATTGCCACGGTGTGTTCTACTGGGCCCCCGAACTTGAAGGGCAATATCCTTTGGGTGCATTCGAGAATCATCGTCCCACAGTAATCATGGAGGCTTTCACCGAAGCTGCAGAAAAATAAAATCGGCATCACATAGAAAATCGGAGAACCGCAGTATGGCAGTTCTCCGACTTTATTTTGTGTTCTGACAATAATGTCACTGATTTCTTTTTGCTTGCATTTCTGCGAAGTGTGCTCGAAGCAATGCCACAGTTTCCTCGGGCGTAACGGCGGGTTCGCTAATCTTTTCGAGTGGGCATCTACCGCCTTCCTCTTGTATTGCGTCGACTAATTCGCCGTAGGTGTAGCTGATTTTTGCCTCATCAAGAAATGGGATTGCACGCTTGCTCAGCACTTCGGCGTAGAGTTGCTTGATACCCCCGACCACCACCATAGCGGCTGCCGCTTTTCCAATAACCTTGTCGGCCACGATAGCGTCTTTCAGCACTTCCGGCTCATGGTCAAGCAGGTGCTCCAAATCACGAACGCCTGGTTTGTTGTAGGTAGTTATAGTTCCGTGGTTTTTTATCACTAACGAACAACCTTCCTTCTTGAGTATCGCAATCAGTTCCTGCATTATTTCTGCTCAAATCTTTCGGCCACTCTAACTAAATTGTCAATAATCGGCAAGTGTTGCGGGCACATTGATTCGCATTGTCCGCACTGTATGCAGTCGCTTGCCTTGCCGTGCTTTTTCGCAAGCAAATTGTAATATAGACGGCTGTTGGGAACCTGGCTTTCGCCCAATTCCTTCACCACATTCATCAATCCGAAATATTGCGGAATGGCAATATTCTGTGGGCACTTTCCTGTGCAATAGTGGCAGGCTGTGCAAGGTATATCAATGTTTTTGGTGATAGTGTCTACCACACGGTGAATGAGGTCGGTTTCTTGCTCGTCCAGTGGTTTGAAGTCTTCCATATAGCCTATGTTGTCTTCAAGTTGCTCCATGTTGCTCATACCGCTCAGCACTGTGAGCACATTGGGGAGTGAAGCGCAATATCTAACAGCCCACGATGCTGGGCTCATATCGGGGTTGACATCCTTCATCATCTTTTCAACCTCCTCTGGCACATTTGCAAGGCTACCGCCTTTCACTGGCTCCATCACCACAACGGGCTTGCCGTATTTCTCGCAAATCTCGTAGCACTTTTTTCCTTCCACAGGACTGTCCCAGTCGATATAGTTGATTTGAAGTTGCACATATTCGAATTCGGGATGATTTGCCAGCACAGATTCAAGTGTTTCGCTATCGTCGTGGAAAGAGAAGCCAATATGTTTCGCCTTGCCGTCCTCTTTCAGCTTTTTGAGGAAGTCCCATCCGTTGATACGGTCGAGAAGTTCCACATAGTTTTTGTTGATAGCATGGAACCAATAATAGTCGAAATATCCAGCACCAGTGCGTTCGAGCTGTATGTCAAACACACGTTGCATATCTTCATAAGTAGTGATTTCTGCAGCTGGAAGTTTGTCGGTGATGGTGAAACTTTCGCGGGGATAGCGCTCCACGATGGCTTTCCGTACGAAAACTTCACTTTCGCCTGCATGATACATGAAAGCGGTGTCGAAATAGGTGAAGCCGCGTTCCATATATCGGTCCACCATCTTGGTGGCTTCTTCGTAGTTAATCGACTTTTGGTCGTTAGGGTCGAGCAATGGGAGGCGCATCAGCCCCATACCAAGTTTTCTCATCGTGTTTAATTATTTTTTAAGAACATATTTCAACATCGCCCAACCACCAATCACTTGGATAAGCATACCCGGAAGGCCAAGACGGAAATCTTGAACGCCAGCCATAAAGCTGCCTTTCACTGCCCATTCGATGCCGCAACCTACCACTTGGTAGAGCAAAACTACTGCAAGGATAGCAAGAATAGATACCTTCTTCGCATGGTTTGCCACGAGCGATGCTGCACCAGCGAGGAGCACACCTTTCATCAAAATCATTGGAAGTGCAGCAGGTGCAGGCATTCCGAAAATGGCAGAGTTGATGATAGGGGAGAGCAGCGCTGTGAGCATACCCACCTTTGCACCATACTTATACGCGCCAATCAGAGTGAAAAAGTAGATGGGCAAAAAGATGAGGCCACCTTTTGGTATCAGCACGTGGCACAACTGTGGAAATACGATGTTTCCTACAATAAACATTGCAGCAAAAGCGTAGGTGCGTGCTTCACGCAATGATAATGAATAAAGCTTTACATTAGAATTCATATGTCATTATTTAAATTGTTCACAATTAATCATACAAAAATAACAATTAATTCAATTTTATGCAATAAAAATTGTAATTAAATCCAGAAAACACATTGGGACTGAGAAACGAAATATTTCTATCTGGGTCCCGATGTGTTTATTAATCTAAATATGTTTTGCACTATGGTTCGTGAATGCTTGTCGATATTGTTCGGTTTTTTCTATCCGATATTTCCCGCTATGTGCCTAAAAATTTGTATCTTTGTATGATTTTTCAGAACAGCGATTAATCCTGTTTTGCGTAAATTGATCATTTAGCAATTTTTAATTCGAATTATATAAAAAAATTATGGCAAAAAAAGCATTATTGATGATTCTTGATGGTTGGGGAATTGGCCCTAACAATAAGAACAACGCAATTTTTAGCACTCCAACCCCATATTGGGACAGTCTTATTGCAAACTATCCAAACAGTAGCCTCAAGGCTTGTGGTGAAGATGTTGGTTTGCCCGACGGACAGATGGGTAACAGCGAAGTTGGTCACCTCAATATCGGTGGCGGTCGTGTAGTTTACCAAGACCTTGTAAAAATCAACAAGGCGATTGCCGACGGTTCAATTCTGAAGAATCCTGAGATTGTGAAGGCTTACACTTATGCTAAAGAAACTGGTAAGGGCTTGCACATTATGGGTTTGACATCTACTGGTGGCGTGCATAGTTCAATGGATCATCTGTTTGCACTTTGCGATATCGCTAAGGAATATGGCTTGGAAAAGGTGTATCTCCACTGCTTTATGGATGGTCGCGACACTGACCCTGAAAGTGGCAAGGGCTTCATTCAAGATGTGGAAAACCACCTTGCAAAGAGCGCTGGCGTGATTGCTACCATCACTGGTCGCTACTATGCGATGGACCGCGACAAGCGTTGGGACCGTGTGAAACTTGCTTACGACCAACTCGTGAACGGCGAAGGCCGCAAGAGCGATAATATGGTTCAAGCAATGCAAGAATCTTACGATGAGGGTGTGACCGACGAATTTGTTAAGCCTGTTGTGAACAGCACTGTAGATGGCCGAATCAAAGAAGGCGATGTGGTGATTTTCTTCAACTACCGCAACGACCGTGCAAAAGAACTTACACAAGTTCTCACACAGCAAGATATGCCAGAAGAAGGAATGGCAACAATCAAAGATTTGCAATTCTTCTGCATGACTCCTTACGACTCTTCGTTCACAGGTGTTGGCATCCTTTTCCCTAAGGAAAATGTGCAGAACACTCTCGCTGAATATGTTTCAAGTAAAGGATTGAAGCAGCTTCATATTGCCGAAACTGAAAAGTATGCTCACGTCACTTTCTTCTTCAATGGTGGTCGTGAAGCTCCATTCGAAGGCGAAGATCGCATTCTCGTTCCTTCTCCAAAGGTTGCGACCTACGACCTCAAGCCTGAAATGAGCGCTTACGAAGTGAAGGATAAATTGGTGGCTGCTATCGGTGAAAAGAAGTATGACTGGATTGTTGTGAACTATGCCAACGGTGATATGGTTGGTCATACTGGTATTTACGAAGCTATTGAAAAGGCTGTTGTTGCTATCGATGAATGTGTGAAGGATACTGTTGAGGCTGCAAAGGCTGCTGATTATGAGGTGATTATTATCGCTGACCACGGTAATGCCGACAATGCAGTGAACGAAGACGGTACTCCAAACACTGCACACTCACTCAACGATGTTCCTTGCGTATATGTGACTGCCGATAAGGATGCCAAGATTGAAAATGGACGTCTCGCTGACGTGGCTCCAACCATTCTTCAAATTATGGGTCTCGAGCAGCCAGCAGAAATGACCGGTAAGGGTCTTATTGTAAAGTGAAAAAGAAAAAACTTCTTGTGAAAGAAGTGACTAATGAAATATAATCTATTTCATATCTACTCGTTCTAAAAACCTTCGGCTCTATGCAATTTCCGCGTAGAGCCGTTTTTTGTTTTGCTTTCTATGTTGAAGGCACTGTCAGAATCTACTAAGTTTTATAATCAATCTTCGTCAAAAGTGGTTCTTGTCAAGATTGTTAATCTTCATAACATCTTTCATCTTTCATCTTCTAAAATCCCTTATTGTCATTGTTCATGGGAGGAAGATATCTTATCTTCGCACCATATTTTTTTTCTATAAAGAGCTGTAAAGGATATTACACATCAGCTGTTTCGCTTTGTGGATGAGATAAAATAGTGTTTTTTTCAATCTTTATTTCAACGAGTTTAATAATTTGTATTTCACAATCAAATGACACGCATTTACTTACAATTCCAAATACCGATTTCCGACATCTTGCCACGCCACTATGTTCATCCACAGCAAGATACATACCCGTTTCACGGTCAAAATGGTATTGGAAAGGTGTTTCGGGTGTATCAGGTGTTTTCGTTATCCCAATGTCATGAATTTCTGTTCTTGTCAGGCAGTTCGCCCTAATATTATTAAAACCATTTTGGATTATTTGCATATACAAACTCCAGATAAATCAAGTTCCCAAATAGAGCATCACTCTCCGTTTTCTCAGTGTAACTCAATAACATGTTTTTCATCAGTATTTTTATTCTTTTTTTGCCCGAAAAGCGCTTGCAACTCGTATTTTTTTTGTAAATTCGTAAGTTGAACAAAAGCAAACAAAACTAATTAAAAATTATATCATTATGAATCCTTTTAAGAAATTATTGTTGGCAGGATTATTGGCAGTATCAATAATGCCTGCAATGGAAGCTGAGCATCTTGTGATTGCTGCTGTTAACGACACTCACAGTCAAATCGACCCGGCAAGTGATGGCAAGGGTGGTTTGCTTCGCCGTCGTGCAATTTATGACCAGATTCGTAGAGAAAACAAAAACACAATGATTATCCATGGTGGTGATGCTGTGCAAGGCACTATCTACTTCTCTTTGTTTAAGGGTGAAGTTGAATTTGCTGCTATCGACAGCATGGGCTATGATATGATTACACTTGGTAACCATGAATTTGATAACGGTATCGTGAAGCTTGCCGATTATTACAATCGTTTGAAAACTCCAGTGGTTTCTACCAACTACGATTTCAGTGCCACCCCTGTGAAAGGTGTGATGCCATATCTTATCAAAACTTTTGGTGGAAAGCGCGTAGGTTTCATTGGCATTAATGTCAACCCTCGTGGAATGGTTTCGGAAGGTAACTACGATGGCTTAGTTTATCAAAACGGTGCGCTTGTTGCCGACCCTACAGCAAAGTATTTGAAAGAAGTTCAAAAAGTTGATTATGTGGTGATGGTTTCTCACATTGGCTACTTCGCAGAAATCCCTGGCGAACCTTGCGACTCCGATGTCGTAACCAAGAGCCATTACATCGACATCGTAATCGGTGGTCATACACACTCTGAAATCAAACCAGGCTCTCCTCAAGCTAATGTGAAGAATGCCGACGGAAAGATTGTTCCAATCGGACAGAACGGGAAATATGGCAAGCTTGTGGGCGTTTACGACCTCGACCTCGAAACAGGAAAGGTGGAATACAAGCACATTAAAGTCAATTCTGCTTATGATGAGGGTGCAAAAAAATATCCCGAATTTGAAAAGTGGCTCTATCCTTACAAAAGCAAAGTGGATTCGATTATGAACGCGCCCGTGGGCGAAAGCGCACGTGCTATGGCTGCTTCAAGCGATGCTTATCAAAACTGGCTATGCGATGCTGTTATGGACATTATCAAGACGATGTACAATGGCAAGGTCGACCTTTGCATCATGAACAAGGGCGGTATTCGCCAAGATATGCCTAAGGGTATGGTTTCGGAAGGATTGATCAACTCTACTTTCCCATTCGACAATCGTTTCATGGTGCTCGACATTAAGGGGAAGGATCTGATTGAGGCTTTCCGTATAATGTCGCTCCGTGGCGGCGACGCTGTGAGCAAGCAAGTGAGCGTGGTCTACAATAGCAAAAACGAAATTTTGAGCGCTAAGCTCAATGGTAAGTCTATCAAGCCTGAGCAATCTTACAAATTGGTGACCATTAATTTCCTTGCCAACGGTGGCGACTTCCTTGATTCTCTCCGAAATGGAAAGGTCCTCTTCACCGATACAGTACCTTATGGCGAACACATGCTCGAATATGTGAAGCAACTCGCTGCACAAGGCAAGAAAGTTGATGCCACCGACACCCCTCGATTTGTGAAGAAATAAAACTGGATGATTAATAATATTTCATAATGAATCTCAAGAAAGTTTTATTGATTGCAGTGGCGGTTTTAATTGTCGCTTCAGCATCTATGGGAGCCAAGCGTCAGCCTTCTATTTTCAACAAGGTTGATAAAAAGGCTATGGAGACTTGGGTGAACACCACATTCAATACTCTTTCTCCTGACGAGCGAATTGCACAGCTGATTGTAATGGCTGTTAATCCACGTAGTGCAGGAGCGGAGGCATTGGTCAATAAGTATGTGGCACAGTACAAGATTGGTGGACTAATTTACAACGAGAACGACATCCGCACTCAGGCAAAGTTGACCAACTATGCACAATCGTTGGCAAAAGTGCCTCTGATGATTACGCTTGACGCAGAATGGGGGCTTTCTATGCGTCTGGAGGATGCGCCGAAGTTCCCGCGCAACTTGTTTCTCGGCTCTATCAGCGACGACCAATTCTTCTATGAATATGGTCGTGAAGTGGCTCGTGAATGTAAGCGTATGGGTGTGCATGTGAATTTCGCACCTGTGCTCGATGTTATCGACCGTCCAAAGACTGTATTGGGTACACGTGCCTATGGCTCTAACCCTACTTTGGTTGGAAATCATGGGGTGGCTTTCGCGCGTGGTATGGAAGATGGCGGTGTGCTTTCTGTAATGAAGCATTTCCCAGGTCATGGTAGCACAACTGCTGATTCTCACCTTGAATTGCCAACTGTCGACAAATCAATGCAAGAGCTGAAACAGTATGATTTTGCACCATTTAAGCAATATATCGACGCTGGTTTGGGTGGCTGTCTTACTGCACACCTTTATATTCCTGCTATTGAAAAGCGCAGAGTTCCTGGCACAATGTCGAAGGCTTATGTCACCGACCTTCTTCAGAAAAAGATGCAATTCAATGGACTTATTTTCACCGATGCTCTTGGAATGGAAGGCGCAAAAGCTGTGGAAGGTTCTGTTTGCGTTAACGCTTTCCTTGCAGGCAACGATATTCTCTTGATGCCAAATGAAGTTGGACCAGAAATTGAAGCCATCAAACAAGCTGTTGCGTCTGGTAAAATCAAGCAAAAAGATATTGATGCAAGAGTGAAGAAGGTTCTTCGTTTTAAATATGCTCTTGGATTGGAAAAAAAGCCTGTAATTGACCTCAACAATATTGTGAGTGACATCAACTCTCCAGAATCGAGTGTGCTTCAACGTAAGCTCTCTGCTGCCACTGTCACAGTAGTGAAGTCGGCTAACAATCTTCTTCCTTTGAAGAAGTTGGATAGTCGTAAGATTGCTGTAGTGGTGATGGGCAATGAAAATGGAGAGAAATCTATGTTTGCTCGCCGTTGCAATGATTATGCCGACGTCACTGTGATTGATTATAATTATGCTGGAACTGTTGAAGCTCTTCAGCAAAGAATCATCCGTGAGGGATATAACACGGTCATCATTTGCGTTGCAAACAATGATGAACGTTATTTAAATGCTGCTAAGCTTTTAGCAAGAGCGAAGGGCGATGTGGTGGTTGCTGCAATGTGCCACCCTGAAAAGCTCGACATTGTGGGTTCATTGGTTGGTAATAGCGAAGTTGATGCGTCGTTGATTACATTTGGAACCACCATTACTGATGAAGACTATTTGGCTCAAACTATCTTTGGCGGTAATGCTGCAAAGGGTGTCCTTCCTGTTGACATGAACACTGGTAATGGAATTTTGAAGGCTGGAACTGGTGTCACTTACGATGCATGTCGCCTTGGTTATACCATTCCTGAAGAAGTGGGATTCAAAAGCAACTTGTTGGCGAAGATTGATTCTGTTTGCAATTATGGTGTTCAACAAAAAGCGTTCCCTGGGTGTCAGGTGGTGGTAGCACGTCATGGTAAAGTGGTTTGCAAGCGCTCCTATGGACAGATTGCTTACGGCACAGGTATTCCTGTTACAGATAACACTCTTTATGGCTTGGCTTCGGTATCGAAGGCTTCTGGCACACTCAGTGGTGTGATGAAGGTGTATGATGATGGTAAATTCCAACTCGATCAACCCGCAAGTGATTTTATTCCTGGTTTGAAAATTGACGATAAAAAGGATATAACTTTCCGCGATCTTCTTTATCACGAAACAGGTATGCCAGCATCGCTCAATATGTGGTATATGATGTTTGACCCTAAAACATATAGTGGCAAACTTATAACTTCAACTCCTGATGAGTACAACACCATTTGGGTTATGAAGGATGCCTACGGCAACAAGAAGGCGAAACTCCGTACTGATATCCTTTCTCGTGTAAAGACCGACGAGTTCAATTTGCCAATCGCTGAAGGATTGTGGGGTAGTAAAGCTACTTATGATTCAATTATGGCGCGCATCTATACTTCGAAGTTAGGTGAAAAGAAATATCTCTATAGCTGCTTGAATTTCTGCTTGTTGGCCAATGCTGTTGAAAACATCACAAAACAACCGCTCAACACATTTGTTCAAGGTAATATATTCTTGCCTCTAGGGGCTTTCCACACCATGTATCGTCCACTTGAAAAGTTCCCTCAATATCAAATTGCCTACACCGAAAAGGACACTTATTTGCGTCGTCAACACATCCATGGATATGTCCATGATGAACTTGCCGCTTTCTCTGGTGGTGTTCAAGGTAATGCGGGCTTGTTCTCAAATGCCAACGACCTTTGCAAGATTTTCCAAATGTGGCTCAACGGTGGTGAATACGGTGGTGACCGCTATTTAAAACAGTCTACAGTGGAGACATTCCTCACTTCAAAGAGTCCTAATTCTCATCGTGGTTTAGGTTTCGACAAACCTCGTCTTGATAATCCTGACTGGTCGTCGACTTGTGAAGAAGCAAGTCCAGAAACTGTTGGTCACACCGGCTTCACTGGCACTTGCTATTGGGTTGACCCAAAGACTGATATGATTTATATCTTCTTGTGCAACCGTGTTTCGCCTACACGTAGCAATCCTAATTTCGGACGTGTAAGTGCTCGCACCAACATTCAGTCAATTCTCTACAAATCTATTGAAAAGTAATTACTGAAATCATAAAAATGTAGTAGGCCTGAAACCCATAGGTTTTGGGCCTATTTATTATAAATTAGTGTTGTTTTGGGCATATTGGAAATTATTTGTAACTTCGTAGTCAAATTGGACAATAATTAGACTAATATGATTTCATTCGTATCAGCACTTCTGTTATTAATTTTAGGTTACGTTTTCTACGGCCGGTTTGTGAGCCATGTATTTGGGGTGCAAACTGATCGTCCTACTCCGGCATACGCCCAGACTGATGGCGTCGACTTCGTGCCGATGCCTGCATGGAAGGTGTATCTCATCCAATTCTTGAATATCGCAGGCCTCGGTCCGATTTTTGGTGCCATAATGGGCGCCAAATTTGGTACTGCCTCTTATTTGTGGATTGTGTTGGGGTCAATTTTTGCTGGTGGAGTTCATGATTATTTGTCGGCTATGATAAGCATCCGCAAGGGTGGCGCGTCGATTACTGAAATAATCGATGAGCAACTCGGGAAGAAAGTTGGGAAAGTGATGCTTGTCATCCTTATGGCGCTCTTGATACTTGTGGGGGCAACTTTCACGAGTGGGCCTTCCGAACTGTTGGCAAAGATGACAGGACAGTGGGGAATGGATGCCTTTGTGTGGATTGGCATTATTTTCTGTTATTATGTTTTGGCCACTGTTTGTCCGGTCAATAAGATTATAGGAAAAATATATCCAGTGTTTGGCTTCTGTATGCTGTTTATGGCTATCAGTGTGATGTTATACATCTTGATAATTCAGCCCGAGTTGCCCGAGTTGTGGTCATCTGGCTCGTTTATTAATAAGGAATGGGAATCAGCTCCGATTCTACCCCTGATGTTTATCACCATTGCTTGTGGTGCCATTTCTGGTTTTCACTCCACTCAGAGCACACTAATGGCACGCTGTGTCACCTCAGAGCGTGTTGCGCGCCACTGCTTTTATGGAGCGATGCTTACCGAAGGTGCTGTTACGCTCGTTTGGGCTGCTGCAGCCACAGTCTTTTTTCACGAACATGGCGTGATGAATCCCGATACTGGTAACGCATATACCGGTGCCGCTGTGGCCAATATTATTTGTAATAGTTGGCTTGGCACTTTTGGAGGTGTTTTAGCTGTGATAGGTATTATCGTTGCACCTATTTCTACCGGTGACACTTCCTTACGCTGTGCCCGTCTCATTTTGGCTGACTTTTTCAAATATGAACAAAAGCCTTTGTTGAAGCGATTCGTGCTGGCTGTGCCTGTTTTTGTGCTCACAATAGCTTTGCTCGTGTGGAGTTTGACCGATGCTAATGGATTTGGTAAACTCTGGAGATACCTCTCTTGGACCAATCAATTGGTGGCAACGATTACTCTGTGGGCTATTTCTGTGTATCTTAAAAAGAACAAGAAACTATATTGGATCACTTTTGCTCCAGCAGTGTTTATGACATTTATCTGCACCTCTTATATTATTATTGCGCCAGAAGGATTGCAACTTGATTATGCGGTGGGGATGATTGCAGGAGCCGTGGCTGCTGTCGCGACTTTAATTTGGTTTGTTTTAAACCATAATGGCGAACAAATAGTCTCAAAAGAAGAAAATAATTAAAAATACTTACTATATGAAAAAGATTCTCGTTTCGGTTTTGGCCTCTACGCTTTCAGTTTTTGCGTATGCGGGCGGCTACAAAATTACAATCGGTTTTCCCGATGTGTCGTTAAATAATGCTACTGCTTATCTTACAAGTTATGACTCTGGCGATACTGTAGCCACAGGCACTGTACATGGTAAGCGCTGTGTGATTAAGGGTAAGATTGAAGATTCATATTTTGCTCGTTTGATTATTGACGGTAAGCGTTGTGGCATGATTGTTGAAGATGGTGAAATCGCAGTAGATTGGTCTACTAAAATTGCTTCAGGTGCTCCACTCAATGACTATCTTAACGACTTAGATAAAAAGATGGAAAATGTACAGACTGAGGAAGAGGCTGCTGTTTTCTATTATAAGGCTTTTGAAGAAAATAAAAACAATGGTGTGGGGCCATGGGCTTTCTATAATTATTTGATGTGTAAGCCTCTCACATTGCCTCAACTTGAAGCAGAACTTGCCAATGTGCCGTCTTCATACATGGAACAGAAGCGTGTGAAGAGTGCCATTGCAAATGTGAAAGCACAGGCGGTGACTGCCGAAGGACAGATGTTTACCGATTTCACAGTTACCAGAGAGGATGGAAGCACTGTGAAATTGAGCGACTACGTTGGTAAGGGTACTTACACACTTGTCGATTTTTGGGCAAGCTGGTGTGGACCATGTCGTCGTGAAATTCCAAATATTAAGACGCTCTATGAAAAGTATAACGGCAAGGGCATGAATTTCCTCGGGGTTGCCGTATGGGATGCTCCAGCAGATACCCACAAGGCTATCCAACAATTAAAAATGCCTTGGCCTGTGATTGTGGGCAACAAGAACCTTACAGAACCCACACAAAAATACGGTATTATGGGCATTCCTCATATCATTATTTTTGATCCAGAAGGTCGTATTATTTCACGTGGCTTGCAAGGAAAGAAACTTGCAGAGATGGTAGATGCCTGTATGGCAAAGTAAAATCAGGTAAGGTAATATTACACTACACAACGAGGGCTGAAGCATAACACTTCAGCCCATCGTTGTGATATAAATGTATGATTATCTTTTATTTTGCAGGGAGAACATTGATTTTAAGTTTTGAATATGCTCTGTCGCATTTAGCGATTGCCTCTTCCACACTGTCGGCTGTCGCGAGGATTACACCCATGCGTCGATGTCCTTTCACTTCTGGTTTGCCAAAGATTCTGATGTCCACACCGCATTCTTCAAGTGCCTTGTCCACATTCTCAAATTCCACACGATTACTGTCGCCTTCCACCACGATGGCCTTGCTTGCAGAAGGACCATAGAAACGAATGGCAGGAATAGGCAATCCCATTAATGCGCGAGCGTGAAGAGCGAATTCGCTCAAGTTTTGAGATATCATGGTCACCATGCCTGTGTCGTGTGGACGAGGTGACACTTCGCTGAAGATGACGTCTTCACCTTTGATAAACATCTCAACACCAAAAATACCATATCCGCCAAGTGCATCGGTCACTTTCTTTGCAATGTCTTGGGCCTTCGCAATAGCTACAGGTGCCATGGCTTGTGGTTGCCAAGAGTAGCGGTAGTCACCATCTTGTTGGATATGCCCTACAGGTTCGCAGAACTGTGTGCCTGCCACATTGCGAACGGTAAGCAGGGTGATTTCGTAATCAAAATCCACAAATCCCTCTACAATTACTCGGCCAGCACCAGTACGACCACCTTCTTGTGAAATGTGCCAGGCGCGATCGATGTCGGCTTCAGTCTTGACAACGCTCTGGCCGTGACCAGAAGAACTCATGATTGGCTTTACTACGCAAGGGATACCTACTTCTTTGATTGCCTCCTTGAATTCTTCTTCTGTAGAAGCGAAACGATAAGGAGATGTAGGCACACCAAGTGTTTCGGCAGCCAAGCGACGAATGCCTTCACGATTCATTGTGAGAAGAGCTGCGTTGGCTGTAGGAGTTACATTATAGCCTTCTTTTTCAAGTTCCACAAGGGTAGGGGTGGCAATTGCTTCCACTTCTGGGATAATGTGGTCGGGTTGCTCTTCTTTGATGGCTGTGCGCAATGCTTCGCCATCAAGCATGCTGAATGATTTACTGCTTTGCGCCACTTGCATGGCTGGAGCACCGGAATAACGGTCGCATGCCACAACTTCAACACCTAAGCGCACGAGTTCAATCGCCACTTCTTTACCGAGTTCGCCACTGCCAAGAAGCATTGCTTTCTTGCCAATCTCTGTGCCGAATGATCCAATTTTAGTCATGATTGTATAGAGTATATTTGTTTCGTTGTACAAAGTTACGCTTTGATGGCATAATATACAAATGTATTATTTATAATTATTGTTTATGTATGTGCACTGATTTGCGTATGTTTATGAAAATCACTAATTTTGCATAAATAAAAACACTTATTATTTTTAAGATGATGCTTAATTTCTATCGCATATTACTTTTTTTGATTGTTTCTGTATTCTCCTTTTCTGCTATAGCGCAAGATAATAATGATGAGGATTGGCGCTCTAAAATGCCTGTTCGCCGTCTTCATAAGAAACCAGCTGTGATTGTTGTGGATTCAACTGACAACACCACCTATTATTATGAGCAGAAAGACGACAAGAAGGCCAAGAAAGCAGATAATAAACGCCAAAAGGAAGAAAAAGAAAAGCAAGAGAGGATAGCTAAATATCTTAAAAAGAAGGCTGAACAAAATCCTGATTTTGAACAGGAGCAAGAGGAAAGAAAAGCTCGTCAGGCTTTGCTTAGGGCTCAACTCGATTCTTTATTGGCAATTGAATATACAGTAGAGGAATTACAATACGGGCCTCAGCCATTGGTTTGGGTTGATGAACCAATTAGCGAATCTGTTAGCGAATTGTCGGAAACACTTTTGGTGACTCCAGATAGAGTGATGCCAAAAGATGTGAGCATGGAATTGACCAACAACGATATGTTCTTTTATTTTGATGTTGTGAATGGAATGCCTCAAAAACTTCGTTTCCATGCACAGTATTACGCCGACGACCCTTTGCAAATTGAAAGTGTGAGATTTGTAGTGAATGGCTTCAATTATTTCTTTACGCCTTTGGAATTGCCAAAAACTGGCAAAGACGGCCCTCGCATGTATTGGGAAACTCTTGATGATGAATTGGGTGCTGCAGACAAGGATATGATATATGCTCTTTCTCATGCCACTTGGTCACGCGTAGTGTTTATTGGCTCTGAAGGTTTCAGCCATGTTAAGAAGTTTACCGATGCTCAAATCAAAGATTTCTACGCTGTGTTAGGATTATTTTTGAAAATGGGTGGAAAGCTCTAAGTCCGTATCTTAAAATCACTAATATATTTGAGAATATGACTAAAGATAATAAAGATTTGTGGGGATACGTACTTCAGATATTTGGCATCTGTGTAATGGTAGGAGGTACGTTGGGCTCTATAAAGAATCTGCTGAATGCTAATGAATTAAGACAATATCTACTGCTGGGATTAGTTTTTCTTGTGTTTCTATTTATTGGGCTCGTTTTATATGCACTTGGCAGGAAATTTCGTAAATAGTAGAAATCACTAAGGCCCTAAGGTTGCATTCCTATTGCATCCTTATGAAATATTAAATCTAAAAACTCACATTCTGCGATAAAATAAAAATGGATAGCAAATTTGCTATCCATTAATTAGTAGTATCTTACACAAAGATGTGTTTCAAAATCAATTAGATAAGAGTAACTTCAACGTCTTTTTCAATTTCGTTGGTGTTAACTTTACCTTCACGAGCAAGCCAACCAATAGCTGCAAATACTTCCTTTTCCTTAAGCTTAGTGGCTTTCTTAAGACCTTTAACGGTTAAAGAACCGTTTGCATCGTTGAGTGCGTTCCAAACTGCACCAGCCCACAATCCAATAGTTTCTACGTTCATAATAATTAATTAATTTTGTTATAAAATATGTTCTAAAAACGATGCAAATTTAATAATCATCATCCAAATGCGCAAATTTTTAACAAATTATTTATCAAGCGATTAGTGTTTTATGCCAATTTTTTCGTAAAAATCACATACTGTAATACATTGAATAATAGACAACTACATATAAAATCATTTTTTATAAAATCCTCGCGCGTGCGCGTGCGCGAAAATCCGGCAATTTCTTGCGCACGCGCGCGCGCAAGATAAGGTGCTTTTTTAGCTGATTAATTATAGGATTTCTTTTTTCTGTAGTTATGAGTTCTGTATATAAAGTTCAGGTGATAATTTTGCCATAATAAATAATGCCTGCCTTGAATCAAATCAGGATTTTTATTAACTTTGCACAATAGATGAAAGCTTTAGTCATTAAAAATACAGGTAGCTGGTACATCGTTCGCACGGAAAGTGGCGAAGTGGTGAACTGTAAAATCAAGGGAAATCTCCGTTTGAAGGGGTTTCGTTGCACTAATCCTGTTGCCGTAGGTGATATCGTGTCCATCGAAGTGAAACCAGATGGGACTGCTTTCATTGTAAAAATTGAACCACGCACAAATTATATCATTCGTCGGGCAAGCAACCTCTCAAAAGAGTTTCAGATTTTAGCAGCCAACCTCTCACAAGCGGTGTTGGTGGTTACTCTTGTCAATCCCGAAACCAATACCACTTTTATTGACCGCTTTCTTGCCACAGCTGAGGCTTATCGCGTGCCGGTAGTGATGGCGATTAATAAAATTGATTTATTGGTCTCTGATGAAGATAGAGACTTGCTTGATGCTTTTGCCTATCTTTATGAAAGTGTAGGCTATCCTGTAATCAAGATGTCTACTTTTTCAGGAGAAGGCGTCGATGAATTGCGAAATCTTCTTAAAGATAAAACTACTCTTTTCAGTGGTAATTCTGGTGTGGGTAAAAGTTCCCTTATCAATCAGCTTGTGCCTGATGCGAATTTGAGGGTGGGGGATGTTTCGGAAACTCATCATACTGGTATGCACACCACCACTTTCAGCGAAATGCTCGATTTGCCTGGAGGAGGAGCGATAATTGATACACCTGGAGTGAAGGGCTTCGGCACAATTGATTTTGAAAAAACGGAAGTTGCTCACTATTTCAGAGAAATATTTAAGATTTCTGATGATTGTCGTTTTGGAAATTGCACCCACACGCATGAACCTGGGTGTGCCGTTCTTCAAGCCGTAGAAGAGGCTCGCATCAGCCAAAGTAGGTATGCCAGCTATTTGAGCATAATGGAAGATGGCGACGATGGAAAATACCGCAAATCATTTTAGTTTTCAAAAATTGTTTTATTTCATGCCTCCAATGTTTGATGGTGAAGAATTTTAAGGCCATCATAATGGCAGAATTTATTGCTCTATTTAGTGCTTTTCGTTAAACTTATGGTTAAACAAGTCGGGAAACTTTACAAATCTTTTGATTTTTATAGGAAAAAAAGAATATCAAAATAGCGGATTATTGAATAGAATTTCTTAATTTTGTAGAAAAAAGGAGTAATATGGCTTCTGAATTACAAGAAACTCTTGCGAGGATTGTCACCAAAAGTAAAGTTTTGGTTGATAAATACCATGTGCTTAATGCTGAAAAAGAGCGTCTTGAGCAGGTTGTCGCCGAGCTTCAAAATGAAGTGAATGCTTTGAAAAAGGAAAATGAAAGGCTGTCAACCGATAATCAATATCTCACTTTGGCAAGAAATTTTGTGCCCAATAGCGAGAAAGCGGCAGAAGCTAAGAAAATGATTTCCTCCTTAGTGCGGGATATCGACAAATGCATCTCTCAATTAAATGAATGATGCTATGCCAACTACTGATAAAAAACAAAATATTAATATTCGTATCGCTGATGTCAAGCCTTTTGCTATGAGCATTCCAGCTGATGATGAAGCCCTCTACAGGGAGTCGGAAAAACTTGTGAATACACTTTGGAACAAGTGGATGGCTCGATTCAAGGGGACCGACTCTTCACATGAGGTGATGGCAAAGGTGGCATTCCAGTTCGCTCGCCTCTATTCTTTGGCATATCGCGACAATAAAGCGACTAACGAATTTTTGGCCGATTTCGAAAAAGAACTCGACGAAATTGTCATTAAAGTTTAAAGTGAAATTCTTGCTGACGTTGCTGTTTTTCACATCAAATTTGTTTATAAGGTTCCTGCACTTCTCTACAAGTAACCGATATGGTGGCTTTTGCACCTGTCGCGATTCTTGATGAGGGTGCTTTTTTATTAATATATATTTAAATTTTTATTCATTCCGTTATGGATTACATAGTATTGACTATTGCGGTGATTGTGGCGCTCATTTTGGGGGCTGTTGTGACTCTCATCGTGACTCGCAAAAATGCGAAATCTCAAGCCAACACCATCATTGAAAAGGCGAAGCTTGAAGCCGAAGTATTAAAGAACAACGAAGTAATTAAAGGTAAAGAAGAAGGTCTTTCAATTAAAAGCGATGCTGAAAAGCAGGCTAACCAACGACTTTCAAAAGTTCAGGCTGAAGAGGCAAAACTGAAGCAACACGAAATTCAGGTGAAGCAACAGCAGGCCGACGTGCAGCGCAAGAAGGCCGAAAACGATAGGCAACAAGCCGAAAACGATAAGTTGAAAGCTTCTCTTGAAAACAAGAGCGAGGTGCTCGACGATAGAAAAAAAGAACTTGATCGCATGGAATTGAGCGTGCGCGACACACTTGAACGCGTGAGCGGTCTTTCTGCAGAAGAGGCAAAGGAAAAACTTGTCGAATCACTTAAAGATGAAGCCAAAACTGCCGCAGCTTCTTACATCAACGACATTATGGACGATGCAAAGATGACTGCCAATAAGGAAGCTAAACGAATTATCGTTGAAACTATCCAACGCGTGGCTACAGAAACTGCGATTGAAAATGCAGTGACAGTGTTCCATATCGACAATGATGATATTAAGGGACGCATTATCGGCCGCGAGGGTCGCAACATTCGTGCTCTTGAAGCCGCAACAGGTGTTGAAATTATCGTCGATGATACTCCTGAAGCTATTGTGCTTTCTGGTTTCGACCCTGTTCGTCGTGAAATCGCTCGTTTGGCTCTTCACCAACTTGTAGCCGACGGTCGTATTCACCCTGCACGTATCGAAGAGGTGGTTGCAAAAGTTCGCAAACAAGTGGAAGAAGAAATTGTAGAAACTGGTAAGCGTACTTCAATCGACTTGGGTATCCATGGTTTGCACCCAGAAATGATTCGCCTGATTGGTAAGATGAAATATCGTTCAAGCTATGGCCAGAACTTGCTCCAACACTCTCGCGAAACTGCTAACCTCTGTGCTATCATGGCAAGCGAATTGGGATTGAATCCTAAGAAAGCACGCCGTGCAGGTCTTCTCCATGATATCGGTAAAGTGCCCGATGATGAACCTGAATTGCCACACGCATTGCTCGGCAGCAAATTGGCTGAAAAATTCAAAGAAAAACCTGATATCTGCAATGCTATTGCTGCTCACCACGACGAAGAAGAAGCTCTCAGCATGTATGCTCCTATCGTACAAGTGTGTGATGCTATTTCTGGCGCTCGTCCAGGTGCTCGTCGTGAAGTGGTTGAAGCTTATATCAAGCGTCTTAACGACCTTGAACGACTCGCTCTCTCTTATCCAGGTGTTGTGAAGACTTATGCTATTCAGGCCGGTCGCGAATTGCGTGTCATCGTTGGTGCAGATAAGATTACCGACGCTGAAACCGAAAAGCTCAGTGGTGAAATCGCACAAAAGATTCAAGACGAACTCACTTATCCAGGACAAGTTCGTATCACTGTGATTCGTGAAACGCGTGCTGTCAGCTACGCTAAATAATCGTGCCTCATGATGAGCAACGATAAAGATTATATTAAAGAATCCAAAGGGCAGGAGTGTCTCAACTGTAATAAGTGTGAGTGCGACTGTGGCAAGCGAAGCAATTTGGATTGCACCAACTGGCTGGGTGACATTCCTGGCAACGATTTTGAAATTGTGGAGGTGCAGTTTAAAAACACTCGCAAAGGATTCTATCGCAATAGTGCACATTTGGCTCTTGAAGTGGGCGATATGGTTGCCGTTGAGGCTAACCCCGGACACGACATAGGCCGTGTGTCGATGATGGGCCGACTGGTGAAGCTTCAAATGAAGAAAGCTAACCTGAAGCCAGGCGTCGAGATTTTGCGCGTTTTCCGCAAAGCGAAGGCGTCAGACCTCGATCGTTTCGAACAGGCAAAGGCAAAAGAAGTGGACACTATGATTCGTTCGCGCCAGATTGCTGCTGATTTGAAATTGAAAATGAAGATTGGTGATGTGGAGTATCAAGGAGATGGCAATAAGGCTATTTTCTATTACATCGCTGACGAACGTGTCGATTTCCGCCAGTTGATTAAGGTGTTGGCTGATGTGTTCAAGATTCGTGTAGAGATGAAGCAGATTGGTGCACGCCAAGAAGCTGGTCGAATCGGTGGTATTGGCCCTTGTGGGCGCCCACTGTGCTGTGCAACTTGGATGTCTAACTTTGTGTCGGTTGCTACCAGTGCTGCTCGATATCAGGATATTTCGCTTAATCCTCAAAAGTTGGCTGGCCAATGTGCGAAACTCAAGTGCTGTATCAACTTTGAAGTGGATGGCTATGTTGAAGCATCTAAACAGTTGCCTCCTCGCGACATCAATCTTGAAACGAAGGACAATACTTATTATCACTTCAAGACTGATATTTTCAAAAAGCAAATCACTTACTCGACCGACAAGCATATTCCTGCCAATTTGGTAACTATCAGTGCCGATCGTGTGTATGAGGTGATAGAAATGAACAAGCAGGGCGAAAAGCCAGAGAAGCTTGAACGTACCGATGGCAAGAAACCTGAAATTAAGGCGTTCGGCGACTTGCTTGGACAGGATAGTATCAGCCGATTTGATAAAAAGAAGAAGAAAAAGAACAAAGGCGGTAAAGGTGGCAATAAAGAGAAAGATTCTCGAGAACAGCGTCCTGCCGATGAGAAGCAAGAGCGCACTGAGAAACCTCGTGAGCAACGTCAGCAGCGCGGTCGACATCGTCAACCACGTCAAGGTGAAGCAAACGAAGTTCAACAAAATGTTGAGAATCAGCCACAAGGTCGTAACGAACAGCGTCACCAAGGTCGTCAACGCCCTCCACGTCGTCAAGGCGGTGGCAGAGAACGCCATGGTGGTGACAACACCCGTAAAGACAATAATGCATCTGCACAAAACAATTCACAAAAGTAAGAATTGGAGTTACGCATTACTCCTTGCGATATCGTTAGTATGCTTAGGCGCATGTGCGCCCAAGCATACTTCATATTCCTACTTTTGTGACCTTCCTGATGACGGATGGATGGAAAATACACCTATTTCATTCGTTACTGAATATGGCGATTCGTCTGTGACCTACGATATCACATTTTCTGTGCGTCATTCGTCGTCGTATCGGTATGGCAATCTTAATCTCGTGCTTGATTTTATCTCGTCAAAAGGTGTTGTAGATAGAAAGATACTCAACTTTGCTATTTCCGATGAATATGGAAATTTTGAAGGTGGTGGCTTTGGCGATTACTATCAGAGAAGTCAATTGGTGGTATCTGATATCAGACCTGATGATGTAAAGAAGGTGGTTGTTTGGCCAGCAATGAAAAACTGCAAGAATCTTATTGGTATTCATAATCTGGGAATCACTATTACCCCCCATAAATAATGAAATCACATTCAATTCTGAAACAAGTGGATGCCATCATTTTCGATATGGATGGCACCTTATGGAATGCCCTCAAGTCGTATGCTCATATTTGGAATGTTTGCATGGATGAGTTCGCGATAAAAGGTCATGTCGAAGCGTCCGACCTTTTGCGCTATATGGGTTTTTCCATCGATGAAATTTTCGAACAGGGTATTATCGAAACGCCAGATAATCTTGATAAGAAAAAGTTTTTGATACGTCTGGAGGAGATTGAGGATGAATTGATGCCTACGCTTGGCGGCGAACTCTTTGACGGTGTTCACGATGGTTTGCAAGAGCTGAGCAAGCACTTCACCTTAATGCTTCAAAGTAATTGCAGTGGCAAGGGATTGAAAAACTTTATGCGCTACACTGCTACAGAGTCGTTTTTCACCGATTATTTGTCGTGGGGGATGAATCCTGTGCCTAAGTGTGAAAACATCAAGTTGCTGATGGAGCGTAACGGTGTGAAATCGGCCATCTATGTGGGTGATACCCAGTCCGACTGCAACCAATCGCACAAGGCTGGCGTTCCATTCGTGTATATGACCTATGGTTTTGGCGACTGCACTGATGCAGATTTTGAATATTCTTCTTTTTCAGATTTCGTTAAACATGTAATTTCTGCTAACAATGAATAATACTTCCTTCATACCCCAAGGATGGGAAAATGAAATCAAAGTCCGAGTGGCTAATATTTCTGCACAATTGAGGCAAAACGGTATTGACGCTGTGCTTCTTTCTGATAACGTGAGTTTGTATTATACCAGTGGTCGCGTGTTTGCCGGCTTCACTTATATCACCGCAAAAGGCAATGTTTATTATTGTGTACGCCGTCCTATTGGTTTTGAAGGAGAAGCAAATGTGCATTATATCAGAAAGCCAGAGATGATACCAGCCTTGATTGAAACGCTCCCAAAAACGTTGGCATTGAAAACCGACGTGCTCACTGTGGCTGAATATAATCGTCTCTCGCAAGTCTTCCCTGATGCAGATATTGTAGATGCAAGTATCATGATGAGAAGCCTACGAAGCGTGAAATCAGATTTTGAACAGAGTCTACTCAAGGATTGTGGCATTCATCACGAAGCTGCATATAGCCGCATTCCAGCGGTCTATCACACAGGCATGACCGATGTGCAACTTCAGATAGAAATTGAGCGTCTGCTTCGCTTGGAGGGCTGTCTTGGCATATTCCGCGTTCAAGGCAATTCAATGGAATTGTTTATGGGTAACATTCTTGTTGGAGAAAATGCCGATTCGCCCACACCCTATGATTTTGCAATGGGTGGCTCCGGTGTCGATGCTTCGTTACCAGTGGGCGCAAGTGGTGAGGAAATCACTTCAGGAAAGACTGTGATGGTAGATGCTTGCGGCAATTTTAATGGCTATATGACCGACATGACGAGGTGCTTTCGAATTGGAGAGGTACCAGAACTTGCCTTGAAAGCTCACAATTTGTCGGTTTCTATCAATCGCCGTTTGGCTGAATTTGGTGCTGGAACTCCCGCAAAACATTTATATGATGAAGCTGTCCGTATGGTGGAAGAGGCTGCACTTTCCGACTATTTCATGGGGCATGCACAGAAAGCGGGTTTTGTAGGTCACGGCTTGGGCATTGAAATTAATGAGGCACCTGTGTTGGCGCCTCGAAGTAGAGACATCCTTGAAGAAGGGCAAGTGGTGGCAATAGAGCCAAAATTTGTGATTCCTGGTGTTGGTGCAGTGGGTATTGAGAACACCTACATTGTGCGTGCCGATTACCTTGAATGTATCACCAACGCACCGGAAGAAATGATAGCGTTATCTTAATCGCTTATTTATTCTGATTCTTTTACCTTGAAGGTGACTGTGCGGTTGTAGATGTAGTTAGATATAGTGTAAACCACCATAGAGATGAGCATCACAATATTCTGCCCAGCTTTTGGAATCCAGTCGAGTGTGTAATGCTTCATATCAAAACCCTCAAGCAATACTGCGCTTACGGCCATTTGTAGGCCATAGCATATAAAGAAACCAACCACAAACAGCAGAGCCTCTCGTTTGAGGTTCTGTTTTGTTTTAAACACCCAGTTGCGATTCCAGATGAAACTGTTGATAACGCCGAGCACATAGCCAGCCGCATTGGCGGGCACGTATGCAACGTTGAGCAGTGAGTTGAGCACATAGAATGAAATAGCAGTAATCATGGTGTTGCTTGCACCGATTACACCGTATTTGAGCAATTGAATTGCTGTTTTCTTGCTTTCTGCTTTGTCGACTTTCATACTTCCGATTTCTTTTCTGCGTTGATGGTTAATCGTCTTCTCGTAGGATAGGGAAGGAAAGGTTGTGCTTAACTGCATAGAAGCGCAAGATGATGATAAATGCAGCACAAGTGAGGAGTTGAGCAACGCTATCGCCCCCAATCAAACCGACTAACCAATATATGATGCCGCCTCCAATGCATGCGGTGGCATAAATTTCTTTTCTGAACACGAGTGGCTCTTCATTGATGAATATATCACGGATTACACCACCCATTGCGCCTGTGATGGTGCCCATGATAATGGCTACCCACATAGGAAAACCAAGCATCAGAGTTTTGTAGATACCAACGTCCACAAACAGCCCGAGTCCGATTGCGTCGAAAATATAAAATGTGCCTTCTATTTTCACCAATTTCTTCTTCATGGCTATCACAAGAATGAATCCCACAAAGGTGGCAATGCAATACCAGGGGTCAAGCATCCAAAATGGGTTGCATTTCAGGAACACGTCACGCATGGTACCACCGCCAATGGCTGTGATAAATCCGATAGTGTAGGCGCCAAACCAGTCAAACTTCTTTACAGCAGCCAGGCGTACACCGCTGATTGCATAGAATAGTGTTGCTGCAATTTCAAGAAAATACTCGAACGTTCCAGCCATATCTTCTACATTAATTGGCACAGTATATATTTTGTTTTATATTGTTATTGCTATTAAAATAATCAATTGTCTAAAGTCGACAAATTTCGTCTATTTAATCGGCTTTATTCCTAATTCTTCTGCTTTATTAAGCATGAAAGTGTAGGCTTCCTCTCGTTCGTTTTGTATCTCGCCATCAAGTATGGCATCTTTGATGGCATCTTTAATCAATCCCACCGACCGAGATGGCTCAAGCCCGAAAATTTCCATAATTTCTTTGCCGTCGATAGGTGGTTGGAAATTGCGCAATCGGTCTTTTTCCTCAATGTCGACCAATTTTTGTTTTACGAGCAAATAATTCTCTTTGAAGCGCTTCACCTTTGCTTCGTTTTTAGAGGTGATGTCGGCATTGCAAAGCAGCATCAAGTCGTCGATATCATCGCCAGCATCGAAGAGCAGTCGTCTTACGGCAGAGTCGGTCACAATGTCCTCTACGAGGGCTATTGGACGCATGTGTAGTTCCACCAGTTTTTGCACATATTTCATGTGCTCGTTCAGCGGCAGACGCATCTTGCTGAAAATGCGTGGAATCATTTTTGCTCCGATGAAATTATGGTTGTGGAAAGTCCATCCCACCTGGTCGTCCCAGCGTTTGCAGGCTGGCTTGCCGATATCGTGGAGTAGGGTAGCCCATCTTAGCCATTCGTTTTTGCTTTGCGCAGCCACATTGTCGAGCACTTGCATAGTGTGAAGGAAATTGTCTTTGTGCGCCCTTCCGTTCATCACATCCACACCTTGCAATGCGGCAAGTTCTGGGAAAATGTATGGAAGCAATCCACATTCGCTCAATAGCATGAACCCACGCGAGGGATTGTCGGTGCGAATAATCTTCATCAACTCCTCTGCAATGCGTTCGCGTGTGATGATTTTAATGCGTTCAGCATTTCTTGTAATGGCTTCCATCGTTTCGGGATAGATGTCAAATCCAAGCCGTGTGGCAAAGCGCACAGCGCGCATCATGCGTAGAGGGTCGTCGCTAAAGGTGATGTCAGGGTCAAGTGGTGTGCGAATTAATTTGCGTTCAATGTCGCCAACTCCATCGAATGGGTCAAGAAGCTCTCCATAATTATGGGCATTCACGCTGATGGCCATCGCATTGATAGTAAAGTCTCTTCGGCATTGGTCGTCGCTTAGTGTGCCGTCCTCCACGATTGGGTTGCGACTATCGCGATGGTACGATTCTTTTCTCGCTCCAACAAATTCAAGCTCCATGCCTTTTGTTTTCACCTGGGCTGTGCCGTAGGTTTTAAACACTGCTAAAGAGGCTTTACGTCGGCCAATTTTCTCAGCCACAGCTTTAGCCACTTCTATGCCGCTGCCCACGGTCACGAAATCAAGGTCGTCTGATGGCTTTTTTAATATAATGTCGCGCACAAATCCTCCTACAACGTAGCATTCACGCTGCATTGAGTCGGCAACCTCACCAATCAGGTGGAGGATTGGGCGATTCATCTCTTTTTCTATGTTCTTTATATCGATATCCATCAGTCTTTTTTCGTTTCGGGTTACAAAATTAATGCTTTTTTGCCATTCAATTGTGCTCATAAGGCGTTTTTTTGTTCTTATACCCCCGTAGATTATTTTAAAAACTATTTTCTGACATTACAATATTTTCATTAATTCATATTTGGTGGTCATTTTGGGCTATATTTGTTTTGTAAACGATTAGTTTTTGCTATTTTTGCAACAAATATTAATTACGATGAAAAGACAAGTACTCGTTATAGCAATGGCATTGCTTTTGTCGATTGGAGCAATGGCGCAAGGAAAACTCCAGTTCAAGGCTTTTGATGGAACCATTACTGGAGGTGTGAAATTTGCAATGAATCTATCTCATTTTTGGGGAGGGACATTTCCACATGGTTTCCGAAATGGTGGCCAGGTTGGTGTGTTTGCTGAATATCGCTCTAATAAACCAGAATTGAGTAAGTGGAGCATTTCCCCGGAATTGGTGTTCAGTTCACAAGGTGGTAAATTTAAAATCAGTGATGCCATTTCCCATCTTCTTGACGAGAAATTTGAATTTCATGGATTATTGGCAGCATTGGATAAGGAATTGATTATTACCTCCAATTATATCAATGTGCCTATTATGCTGAAATATCGCTTGACTCCTTATTTCAGTGTGGAAGCTGGTCCTCAAATCGGATTCAATGTCTACAATAAGGTTAGGGTTGATGGCCTTGACCCTAAACTCAATCTTTCAGATGTAAGCCACACTGTGGATGTGGGCATTGGAGCTGGCGCCACATATTATCTCACCGATTATGTGATGTTCCATGTTCGCTATAATATGGATTTCCTCAATGATTATAAGCACATCGACGATAAGAACGGGAATATACAAATAGGTGCATCCTATCGCTTCTAATGTTTTCATACATACAATAAAAAAACCGCCGAATGGTGGATTTTTTTATTTCATAATGCCTTAATTATAGACAACTTACCATAATCTTGTTATCATTGGTTAGAATGTTGAAAGAGTTTTCGGTTATTATCCATTAATTTTGAACCGTTTAAAAATAACCAGTATTCAACTTAATTAACTGATGAGAAAAACTGTATTTTCACTTATTGCTTTTTTGGCGTCAGCTTTTTTGGAGGGCTCTTGCAATTCCGGTAAAGAAACCACAAGTGATGCCGATACCACTATTAACGATTTCAAGATTCAGCGTGGCACTAATTTAAGTCATTGGCTCTCTCAAAGCGATGAGCGTGGTGAGGCTCGTGTCAAACATATCCAGGAAGATGATATTGCCCGCCTCGACAGCATGGGCTTTGATTTTGTGCGTATCCCAATAGATGAAGTTCAGTTTTGGGATGAAAGCGGCAATAGGCTTCCTGAAGCTTGGGGGCTGCTGAGAAATGTGCTTAATCTTTGTGTGAAACATCACTTGCGCGCCATTGTTGATTTGCATATTATCCGTTCGCACAATTTTAATGCCGTTAACGAAGGAGAAGACACCAATACATTGTTTACTTCGGAAAAGGCTCAGGAACAACTCATAGGCATGTGGCATCAGCTTTCTGATTTAGCACCGATTCTGTGGCTTATGAATTTATGAATGAACCTGTGGCAAAAAATCACGAAGACTGGAATAAGCTTATTGCCAAAGTGCATAAGGATTTGCGCGAGCTGGAACCTCAGCGCACACTTGTCATCGGCTCTAATCTTTGGCAAGGTACTCACACATTTAAATATTTGAAAATTCCGGAAGGCGACAAGAATATAGTGCTCAGATTCCACTTGTATGAGCCGATGGTGCTGACTCACAACAAAGCACCATGGACTCCTGTAGGCAAGTATACTGGTAAGATTTCTTATCCTGGGATGATGATTTCTAAAGAGGATTTCGAAAAAGCGCCAGAAGAAATAAAGAAAGATATTGAGAAGTATACTAAGGAATGGAATCGTGATTCTTTGCGTAGCCTTATGAATGATGCTATAGAAGTGGCAAAGAAATACGACGTTCAGCTCTTTTGTGGCGAATGGGGCGTATATGAGCCTGTGGATAGAGAATTGGCTTATGCTTGGACGCGTGACATGATTTCTGTGTTTAATGAAAATCATGTGGCCTGGGCCACTTGGTGCTATGATGCTGATTTTGGCTTTTGGGACCAGAAAAAGCACGCCTTCAAGGATCTCCCTCTTGTAAATATATTGTTGGGAAAGGAAACTAAATAACGCTTTTCTTGATAGTTAGTAATAGTATTTTTTAATCCAGCAATGGTGGCCGAGATGGTCACCATTGTTTTTTAATCAGAAGGTGAATTAGGGCATAGATGAGATTTTGCTTATCATCGTGTTGAGAACGTCGTTATATTAACGGGCATTGATGTTACTTTGTGGGCGAAAAATAGCACTAATCATGCCTCCAAGTAACAAAAGATTTCCAATTTTTTCTAATAACTTATTGGATTAATCTGTTGAATTTGTGTGGACTCGTGTAACGCCTATTTCTTGTTATAGGTCTTGCAATATTCCTTGATTTCACAATTGAAACAGTCTGGTTTTTGCGCTTTACAAATATATCGTCCATGAAGCAGTATCCAGTGGTGAGCTTTCCATTGCTTGTCGGCAGGAATGTGTTTCATGAGTGATTTCTCCACTTCCAAAGGCGTTTTCCCATTGCTTAATCCTATGCGGTTGGCTACGCGAAACACATGCGTGTCGACCGCAATGGCCGCTTTGCCAAATGCTTGGCCGAGCATCACGTTCGCAGTTTTTCTGCCCACGCCAGGCAGACGTGTCATTTCAGCCATAGTGTCGGGGATTTCGCCGTCGAATTCTTCAATCAGCATTCTCGACATGTCCAAGAGATGCTGAGCCTTGCTATTGGGATATGACACACTTTTCACATATTTGAAAATGTCGTCGAACGATGCCTTTGCCATTGCCTCTGCCGTTGGATAGGCTTCAAATAGGGCAGGGGTGACCATGTTGATGCGTTTGTCGGTACATTGTGCCGACAGCATCACTGCCACCAGAAGTTCAAAATTATTGGAATAATTGAGTTCTGTACCAGGATTTGGATTTTGATCCATCCAGTATGCCAGGCAAGCTTCGTATCTCTCTTTAATTGTCATTTTCTTAAAAATAACTCCCGCTCATATTTGAAATAGGCGGGAGTGTAGTATGTATGAACTAAATTATAGTCGAAAAATTAATGAATTGACCTAGTGAGCGGCTTCAAATTCATCGAGGAAGCGGACATCGTTTTCGCTAAACATACGCAAGTCTTTCACCATGTATTTCAAATTGGTGATACGTTCGATACCCAAACCGAAAGCATAACCGCTATACACAGTGCTGTCGATACCGCTGGCTTCAAGCACGTTAGGGTCAATCATGCCGCAACCGAGGATTTCCACCCAACCGGTGTGCTTGCAGAAACCGCAACCTTCACCACCGCAAAGCATACACGAAACATCCATTTCTGCGCTTGGTTCAGTGAATGGGAAGTAGCTTGGACGCAAACGAATCTTGGTGTCGGGGCCGAAAAGCTCTTGCGCAAAGTTAAGCAACACTTGCTTCAAATCAGCAAAAGTAACGTTCTTGTCGATGTAAAGACCTTCAATTTGATGGAAGAAGCAGTGTGCACGTGCAGTAATAGCCTCGTTGCGATATACGCGTCCTGGGCAGATAATGCGGATAGGTGGTTGCTTCTTTTCCATTGTGCGAACTTGCACCGAACTTGTGTGGCTGCGCAAAATGATATTGCGTTTCACATCCTTTTCGTCGGCATTGATGAAGAAGGTGTCTTGCATGTCACGAGCTGGGTGGTCAGCTGCAAAGTTCAAAGCGCTGAACACGTGCCAGTCGTCTTCCACTTCAGGACCATCGGCCAAAGTGAATCCCAGACGTGAGAAGATATCGATAATTTCTTTGCGAACCAGAGAAATAGGATGGCGCGTACCAAGCTTTTCTGGCATGGCAGGGCGTGTGATATCTATTTTATTGGCTTCTTTTGCTTGGGCCTTAAATCCATCGCGTAATTCATTCAATTTGTCTGTCGCGAGGGTTTTGAGTTCGTTAAGTCGTTGTCCGAATTCTTTCTTTTGGTCTGCTGGCACATTGCGGAATTCGTTGAAAAGGGCTGTCACTTCTCCCTTTTTGCTGAGATATTTGATTCTCAAAGCTTCAAGTGCTTCTTCGTTGGCTGCTTGAAGCGTGTTGATTTGCTCTTTTAGAGTTTTAATTTTGTCGATTAACATATCTAATATTGTAGTTTCTAACGCAAAATTACAAAAAATCCCTCAATCCTAAAAACTTTTAATAGTCTAATGCCTCTCACATTGTTAAAAATCAATGGTATTTATTATCTTTGCATTAATTATGAGCACAGAATATTCACGACAATTCGTACATAAGGTAAAAGATTTTATTGATAAAAACCATCTTCTAAGTGGTTCTCGGGCTGTTTTGGTGGCTTTGAGTGGTGGCGCAGATTCTGTGGCATTGCTTCGTGTGCTTTTGACTTTGGGCTATGAGTGCAAGGCGGCTCACTGCAATTTTCACCTTCGTGGTGATGAATCAAATCGTGACGAGCAATTTGTGCGAGCGATTTGTTCCTCTCTCGGTGTGCCACTTTTTGTGAAAGATTTCGATGTGCCTGCCTATATGGAGGAAAATGGTGTTTCTCTTGAAATGGCATGTCGTGAACTGAGGTATGCTTGGTTTAGGGCTTTGCTTCGTGAGCAAGACTGTCGTGAATTGGCGGCGGCACATCATCAGAACGATAATGTGGAAACTTTCTTTCTGAACGCCTTGAGAAGCTCCGGAATTCATGGGCTTTCAGGGATAGCACCGAAAAATGGTGCTGTAGTGCGACCATTATTATGCGTTTTAAGAAGTGAAATTATTGATTATCTGAATGATAACGGTTGGGAGTTTGTGACTGATTCTTCTAACCAGAAAAATGATGTAAAGAGAAATAAGCTAAGAAATATCGTTTTGCCCACGGTTGAACAATATTTTCCTGGGGCAATGGAGCAATTTTGCAAAACAATTGAGCAGGTTAGATCTTGCAACTCTTTGTATGATGAACTTCTCCAACAAGTTAAGGATGATATTTGTAAATTGGATGGAGATGTTTTGTACATTCAAATTGAAAAATTATTGCAATTTGTAAATTCAAATACTTTACTTTTCGAAATTCTTAAATCAGATGGTTTCAACTATGCTCAATGTTGCGATGTTTTAAGAGCGATTGAGAGTGAAAATGGGGTAGGTAAACACTTCTATTCTTCAAGTCATACTTTAACAATCAACCGTACTAAACTTGAAGTTTTTGTCAATAAAGGAAAACTCGAATGTTCGTACGCCATCAATTTGAAGAGCAATAAAATATCTTTCCCTGTTGAAATTGAAATTAAAAAAGTTTTGCGTACGGAATGTGATTTAAAATCTTGCAATGGAAAAGACGTAATTGCTTTGAGTTGTGATGTGCTTAAGTCTAATACTACCCTAATTAGAAAGTGGAAAAATGGCGACAAATTTAAGCCTTTTGGGATGAAAGGGACTAAACTTATAAGTGATTTGTTTACAGACCTAAAATTGAGCGAAAGAGAAAAGGCAGAAGCATGGGTGATGGAAGCTGATGGGCAAATTGTTTGGGTAATTGGCTATCGAGCTTCTTCACTATTTAAAGTGATGGTTGAAGATGAGTCTTATTTGTTTGTTTCTCTTTGCAAGTAATTTAATACTTTGCTGAGGCTTGCCTCTGCTTTAAGCAGAACTTTTTTGTCAGAATCCAACAAATAGAATAGGGGAAGTGTTGGTAACAGATAAGTCTCTTTAAATTCTATCTCTTGATTCTTGTTCCATCCGTTGATTATATAGTCGGGAAAATCTGTGTTTCTCCACGATTGCTCATCATTGAGTGTGTAGATGCCAATGATTTCCAGTTTACGTTCCTTAACCATGGTTTTTAGAATTGAACATGTATCGAGTCGTTCCTTCACCATTTCGCATGCGTCACAATCTGGGTCGTTGAAGTAGATTAGGGTTAATGGTGACAAGCTTTCTGAAATATAGTGTGTGCTATCATCCGGAGTAATGTATTCTATATCATGTGCCTTTGTGCCTACATGATTTTTCAAAGCTTCTTCCAAGAGCAGTTTGGGACGCATTTTGTCTGTCTCTGACAGTGCGTCGTTGATACTAATGGCCTTTAATAGCTCGACAAACTTCTCCTCGTTGTGATCTACGCTGAGGGGATTGCCTAATGTGGCTTCGGCTTCGGCAAGTGCTTTGAGGGCTTCTTTTTTGTTACTGAAGTCGACGTTTTGAGCATTGCTATTTGTTAGGCAAATAGCAGCAATGATGCTAAATATGTGGCTTTTCTTCATTTAAATTCCATTTTAAGTTGCAAATATAGGTAGAAAACGAGTAAATTTGTATTCTCAAAGCATTAAATAATGAAAAAGATTGCTAAAACCAATGTTGCAAGGTTGCTCGACCAAGCTAAAATTCATTACGAACTCATTCCTTATGTTGTGGATGAGAGCGATTTGGGTGCTGGTCATATAGCAGAACAACTTGGCGAAGATATTCAACAAGTTTTTAAGACTTTGATTCTTCGAGGGGAGAATACTGGGCATTTTGTTTGCGTTATTCCTGGTGAAGATGAGGTGGATTTGAAAAAAGCCGCAAAAATTTCAGGAAATAAGAAAGTGGATTTGATTCCGATGAAAGAATTGCTCCCTACCACAGGATATATTCGTGGAGGCTGTTCGCCTATCGGAATGAAAAAGCCTTTTCCTACCTATTTTCATGAAACTTGCATCTTGTTCGACTATATTTATGTGAGTGCAGGTGTGCGCGGTTTGCAATTGAAAATCAATCCGCAAGACCTTGTGAAATATGTAGGCGCTACGGAATGTGACTTGGTTTCAAACAAATAATTAACTTCAACAAAAGATGAGAAATACGTTTGGTAACATACTTACAGTCACCACATTTGGTGAATCGCATGGACCTGCTATTGGGGGCGTTATTGATGGCTTCCCTGCGGGCGTGAAAATAGATTTTGACGAGATTCAGCGTCAAGTGGCACGTCGTCGTCCAGGTCAATCTGCTATAACCACTTCAAGAAATGAAGCTGACAAGGTTGAAATTCTTTCTGGTGTGTTTGAAGGTGTCACTTTAGGCACTCCAATTGGATTTATTATAAGAAATACCAATCAGCATTCTTCTGATTATAGCGACATTGCAAAATGCTATCGCCCTTCACACGCCGATTTCACTTATCAAACCAAGTATGGGATTCGCGACTATCGCGGTGGTGGACGCTCTTCTGCTCGTGAAACAGCAGCTCGCGTAGTGGCTGGCGCATTTGCTATGCAGGCACTATCACAACTGGGTGTTTCTGTTACAGCCTATACTTCACAAGTTTCCACAATATCACTGAAAACGCCTTATAAATCGCTTGACTTGTCGAATGTTGACAATAATATTGTCCGATGTCCAGATGCAGAAACGGCTAAAAAAATGATTGAGACAATCACAGATGCTAAAGGAAAAGGTGATACTGTTGGTGGGGTAGTGTCGTGTGTTGTAAAAGGTGTTCCCGCTGGATTGGGAGAACCCGTATTTTCTCGTCTAAATGCCCAATTATCAATGGCTATGATGTCGATTAATGCAGCTAAGGGTGTTGAGTTTGGTTTAGGATTCAATTTTGTAAATCATCTTGGAAGTGAAGTGGTTGACTGCTTTGTGAAAGATGGTGATAGAATCAGAACTTCAACTAACAATTCTGGTGGTATTCAAGGAGGTATAAGCAATGGAGAGGATATTTACTTTAATGTTGTATTCAAACCTGTAGCCACTCTTTTACAAGATGTTGAGACTGTTGATATGGATGGAAATCCCACAGTTCTTCATGCAAAAGGCCGCCATGATCCTTGTGTTGTGCCCCGAGCTGTGCCAATTGTTGAGGCCATGGCTGCACTCGTGATATTGGATAATTATCTTCTCAACCGTACTTCGCGTATTTGATGTCTGCGAAAAGATACCTATCTTATTCTGATTTTTTAGATGAGCATTTTGCCTATAAAGTGCAAAAATTGCCCATCGATGCAGGTTTCACTTGTCCGAATCGTGATGGAACGAAGGGCGTAGGAGGTTGTATCTATTGTAATAATCAATCTTTCAACACTTCCTATTGCAATTCCTCTCTTAGCGTGACAGAGCAATTGGAAAGAGGGAAGAGTTTTTTCTCCGGAAAATATCCTAATACGAAATTTCTTGCTTATTTTCAGGCTCACACAGGCACCTACGCACCGATTGAACGTCTGAAATCGCTCTACGAAGAGGCGCTTGCTGTTGATGATGTGGTTGGCCTTATAATAGCCACTCGTCCCGATTGTTTTACAGAAGAGCTTCTGTCTTATCTTCATCAGTTGCAAAGTCGTTGTTTCGTGATGATTGAATATGGAATCGAAACACTAAACAACAAAACCTTGCAAGTAATTAATCGATGTCACGATTCTGCAGCTTCTATTTCTGCGATAGAATTAACTAATCAATATGGCATTCCGCAATGTGCTCACATCATATTAGGATTGCCAGGAGAGTCGCAACACGACATGCTGTCTACAATAGATAGAATATCTCAACTTCCAATTGATGTAGTCAAATTTCACCAACTTCAAGTGATAAAAAACACGAAATTAGAGAAAATGATTTCCTCGGGAGAAATCGACAATTTCAATTGTTTCTCATTAGATGATTATATCACACTTTGTGGTGAAGTAATAAAGCACCTCTCACAGAAAATCGCCATCGAACGATTTGTCTCAGAGTCGCCATCCAATTTGCTGATAAGTCCGAAATGGGGAGTGAAGCCCGACAAGTTTAAGGCATTATTAGAAGCTTATCTCGAAAAAAGTGACATTTTTCAGGGAAAAATCTAAAAAATCGCAAATTTTTTATGCAATTATAGATTTCATTGCTTATATTTGCAAAAAATATGGGGTATTAGCTCATCTGGCAGAGCGCAACACTGGCAGTGTTGAGGTGAGCGGTTCAAGTCCGCTATACTCCACCCAATCAAACAACGCGGCCGCATCTTTTGGTGATGTGGCCGCCTTATTTTTATATATGCCTTGTTTTATTTTACTGATTCAATTTGGTCAAATATGAATTGAAGCAAGAAATTCCCGTCAACAATATAAGTTATTCAATTGCAGCTTTAATGCAGTCTACAATGTATTTAACGTCATCGTCGGTGACGCATGGACCTGCGGGAAGACACATGCCAATTTTGAAAATAGATTCGCTTACACCATTCACATATGCAGGTGCGTTTTGATACACAGGCTGTTTGTGCATAGGTTTCCAAACAGGGCGTGCTTCAACTTGGGCAGCATCAAGCCAAACGCGCATTGCTTCCACATTCTCGTTTGGCTGGCAGTCGGTAGTAGCAGATTCTGCAGCATGAATTACCCCCGCAGCTCCTCCAACAGCCCCCGTAACGATAGCTTTGTAGGCCTTTTCTTGTCCCTTGACACGCAATGATGGGTCAAGAGTGATAGTACATAGCCAATAGTTAGAATCATATTCGCCTGTCGCAGGTTGAGAGTGCACACTCACTCCCTCCACATCTTTCAATAGTTCCTCGTACAGAGCTTGCACACGTTTGTGGTGTGCGATATGCTCATCAACAATTGTCATTTGGCCACGTCCAATCCCCGCACACACATTGCTCATGCGATAGTTGTAACCCACCTTTTCGTGTTGGTAGTAAGGATAACTCTCACGATATTGTGTGGCGTACATCATGATTTCACGCCAAGCGTCCTCGTTTTCAGTAACAAGTGCGCCACCACCGCTGGTAGTAATCATCTTGTTGCCATTAAACGACAACACCCCATAGCGTCCAAATGTACCTAATACTTGACCATTGAATTTTGAACCGAAACCTTCTGCAGCATCTTCAATTACAGGTATTTCGTAGCGATTAGCAATCTCCATTATTCGGTCGCAATTATAAGGCATACCATATAGCGCAACAGGTATAATAGCTTTCGGTTTGCGTCCTGTTTTTGCGATTCTGTCTTTAATAGCCTCTTCAAGCAAATCTGGGTCCATATTCCATGTGTCAGGTTCCGAATCAACAAACACAGGTGTTGCGCTCACATAAGTGATGGGATGGGAGGATGCGCAGAAAGTGAACGACTGCACGATAACTTCATCGCCAGGCTTCACACCGCATGCCACCAGCGAGAGGTGAACGGCAGCCGTGCCAGCAGATAAAGCCACCACGCGCTTATCTTCACCTACAAACTCCTCAAGGTCTTTCTCAAACCCATTCACATTAGGTCCCAGAGGCACCACCCAATTAGTGTCGAAAGCCTCCTTCACATATTTTTGCTCCATGCCCTCATCCGACATATGAGCCAGGCAGCTATATTGTAAATTCTTGCAATATCGAACAATTGCATTACCACTCGTTATAAAGTATTTATGTAATTTTCAACAATTGATGCAAATCCCTAATTTTTCATAAAATTTAATTTTAGAAGTACCAAATGTTCCCGTTTTGAAATATTTTGTGTATCTTTGCAGCCAGAAAGAAATCTCTGTGTATAGCAACCTGAAAAATCCAAAAGGCAATAGAGCTTAATATGGTTCTATTTGCTTCAAGAATCCACCATTCAAGATACATAAAACATGGATTACGTATTTGTAAAATCTCAAAAGAAAGGGCACGAAGAGTACGGGAGCTTACGTGCACGAGTAAGATACGAGGGGAAGGTTTACAAGATGAGCCTCGGCATCAAGATAAAGGAACATGAGTGGCTAAAGTACAAGTCACTCAAGTATACATCGTCTGCACTGATGACGAGTCTCGGCATCAGATACGGGCAATTTGCAAACATGCTGATGCGGATAAAGCACAGCCTTGAAGAAAGTTTCATCCCCGACCAGGCTCCTTCTGTTATTCATAGTATAATCTATTCAAACATAAACAAGACCTCTGTAGAAGCACTTGCAGCAAACAAGCCCAAGGACATTCTATTACGTGACTATCTTACCACCTATATTGATGAATTGAAGACTGGGGTACGCACCAAGCAGCGTCACTCCACACGTGTAAGCGATGGTTATATCAATAACGTAGAGGACTTATTGAAGAAAATAAAGGGATTTGAAGTCGCCAACAAGAAAAGGCTTAGACTTGATGATGTTACAATGTTGTTCCAAAGACTGTTCATCAAGTATCTAAGAGATCTCGGGCTCAAACCCAACACCATTGCAACAAGATTGTCAGCAATCCGCACAATCATGCAAGTTGCGTATCTTGAAAAGAAAACCACGAACCTTGACCACCAGAACCCTCAGTTTGTCCCCTGCCGGGAAGAGGTCGATGAAATATTCCTAAATCCAGAACAGATCGACCAGATGATGAAACTTGACCTCTCGTCAAAGGAAATCCTACAAGGCTATGTAAAGAGATACAAACAGAATGAAGGAAGAGAAAAACCACTTCCGCAGTTTGAATGGAAGTTCATGAAATTCATTAACGAAGCAAGAGATGTATTCATTGTCGGATGCCTAACAGGTCAGAGACATTCTGACTATAGCAGAATAAGCAGCGACATGATTGTCACTCTTAATGACAAGCAGTTCATCAAACTAAGGCAGAAGAAGACAAAGAAAGAGGTCTATATACCACTCGACAATCGCGTCAAGGAAATACTTGACAAATACAACGGCAAATTGCCATATATATGTATCTGTACATTCCGCAACCATCTGCATTTACTTGGAGAGTTCCTTGGTTGGACGGAAGTCGCCAAGTTTGCTACTTATGAGAACATAGATCAGTTGCGTGTCTGTGACATGCTCACGACCCACACGGCGCGTAGAAGTTTTGCGACAAATGCTTATGCAGCAGGTATCAGCATTGCTTCAATCATAGCTGTAACAGGACACGCATCAGAGCGGAGCTTCAGAACATACATGAGACTTGATGTCCAGGAAAAGGCAACTATAGCAGCAGAGAACTTCAAAGGATTTATACAGATGTAGTTATGAAATACTTCACAAGGAACGTAAAAGGACAGGACGGAGTAGATTATGTCAGCATATATGCTCGCGTCAGACATTATTCGGAGGACAAGAAAATTGCCATAGGCTTCAAAATTCTTCCTTCCGAATGGGAAAGCTATCGTTCTGGTAAATTCAATCCAACTGATTGGCTACCTACACTGAATATCAGTTTCAGCCATTTTCAATTTATTCTCGATCAGATAAAAACTTGTTTGGAAAACTCATTTGACCCTCAGACTGTTGCAAGTGACATCAAGAAGATCAGAGAGCAGAATGTTTTCGTACCTGCCGAGAACAAAGTCATCAATTGTAAGGACAAATACTTTTCCGTACTTTTAGAACAATATGTAACGGACGCGAAGGACGGGAAAATCCTTAAACAAGGGAAATCAACACCTCTTACCAAAGGATATATAAAGGACATCATTCACTTTTACAACAAGTTCACACAATACGAGAAAGAAAATGAACGGGTAACCTTTGATGAAATGGATATGACCTTCCAACAAAAATATATAAGATGGTGTAACGCAAGAAATTACTCTCAAAATGTAATTGCCAACGACTTTGGAAGCATGTGTAGGATTCTTCGGCTGGCTTTCGTGAACAAGCTGACCAAGAATGATATTTTCCTGAATCCGAATTTTGTTCCCACGAGACTCATTACCAATGCTGTATATCTGACAGTAGAACAGATCGAGGAGATGCGGAACTACAATCTTCGCTCACCAGAATCCACTGAAAAATTCAAGGAGATATGGATGAGAGAATATGATCTTAAAGACCATGACTTCATATATTTGGACAGCATGATAAGAACAATGGAACACGCACGCGACATATTTATTGCAGGTTGTCTGACTGGTCAACGAGTGTCTGACTATCTTAGATACAGCAATGATATGATTGTCGTTGTCAACGATATAATTTTTTTGAAAGTAAAGCAGGTCAAGACAAAGAAGACCGTTATGATTCCGTTGGACAAGCGTGTTCGAGACATACTTAACAGATACAATGGCAGGATGCCCAAAATGTGCGATTCCACATTGAACGACTATGTACATATTATATGCGAGATTATGGGGTGGACATGGACACCTCAAATTGAAAACCTTCATCGTTCAGCAAAGGGTGGCTATAGATTCTGCGACCTGGTTACATCACATACAGCAAGACGTTCTTTCGCAACGAACGCATACAAGGCTGGCGTTCCATTGTCATCCATAATTGCAATAACGGGACATGCCAGGGAAGAAGGACTACGAAGATACCTAAAACTTAATGCTGCTGAAAAAGCGGTTGTTGCAGAAAAAGAAATGAATGGATTTATGCAGTAACAATGTCAATAAACAAAGAACATTGAATTGGGAAATGGCGCAAGAATGGTACAAAAATCTGGCAATAACGGCAATTATTACACAAAAAATCATAAAAATTCATGGATGACAAGAACTATTTGCGCAATAATCCATAAAAAAGTCATATCTTTGCAGCGCAAAGCGCTGTAAACGACAGACGCTAAAAAATCTTCGATATAATTGAATATGAGCAATACAATGAAACTGCCAGTAGGAATACAAGATTTTGAAAGTCTACGAAATGATGGCTACATATATATTGATAAAACCTCGTTAGTCTGGAAAATGGTTAATGAGGGCAAATACTATTTCCTTTCCCGTCCTCGCAGGTTTGGAAAGTCATTGCTCATGTCCACAATTCAGGCTTTCTTTGAAGGTAAGAAGCAGTATTTTGATGGTACAATCGGTAATCCTCTGTTCATTGCTACTGACAAGAGTGTAAATTGGAGTTGGGATTCTTATCCGATTATGCACCTAGACCTAAACACGGAGGAGTATTCAACCAAAGAAATACTTCTGCAAAAGTTGGAATCTAATCTCCAGGAATGGGAATCTAAATATCCTACAGGTTTTGAGAAATACACATACGCTACAAGATTTGAGCGTGTTATTAAAGCTGCATACGAAAAAACAGGAAAGCAGGTTGTCATTCTCGTTGACGAATACGACAAGCCACTACTTCAAGCTATTGGCAATAAAGAGTTACAAAATGTATTCCGCAGTACACTGAAGAGTTTCTACGGTGCTCTAAAATCAATGGACGGATGCATAAAATTTGCATTCCTGACTGGAGTAACAAAATTCGGCAAAGTCAGTGTATTCAGCGACCTCAACAATCTTGAAGATATGTCCATGGATGGACGATTCTACAGCATTTGTGGTATAACGGAATCAGAACTGCATTCACAACTTCGTCCAGCTATCGAAAGTCTTGCAGAAGCCAAGAAACTTTCTTATGAAGAGTGTACAGGGAAATTACGTAATCTATACGATGGCTATCATTTCATGAAAGAGTCAGAGGGAATGTATAATCCATTTAGTGTACTTAACACCTTAAAGAAGAAAGATTTTGGCAGCTATTGGTTTGAGACAGGTACACCTACGTATCTTGCCACATTGCTTGTTCTTCATGATTATAATCTTGAAGATATGGAACATTCTGAAGTTGACAGCGATGTGCTTAATAGCGTAGATTCAGAATCTACAAATCCTATTCCAGTTATCTATCAGAGTGGATATTTGACCATAAAAGGCTACGACGAACGTTTTGGTCTTTATAAACTGGGGTTCCCTAATAAGGAGGTTGAAGATGGTTTCGCTAAATTCCTCATTCCATATTATCTCAACAACAAGAGATCGAAATCTGCATTCGACATCCGTAATTACGTAATGGATGTGGAACGTGGCAATGTTGAGCAGTTCATTTTGCGCATCAAGTCCCTCTTCGCTGATACGCCATACGAAATGATTAAGGATCTGGAGAACCACTACCAAAATCAGGTATGGTTGCTTCACAAGCTCTTGGGTATGTACGTACAAGCAGAATACCACACCAGTGATGGACGCATTGATATGGTACTCCAGACCCCTAAGTTCTGCTATGTCATCGAATTCAAGTTTGATGGTTCTGCTCAGGATGCACTTGGTCAGATTTCGAGAAAGGACTATGCTTTGCCATTCGCACTCACTGGTCAGCAGATTATTCGTATTGGAATGAACATCTCTCGCGAGACTCGCAATGTTGAGGACTACAAAATCGGATAACAAGTAGATACAAAACAAAAAAGGTGGCAACCAACAGAACAATCATTCTATCGGTTGCCACCTTTACAATTTCAAAACCATCCTCCGCAACTATATGGAAGACCTTATAAAACATTTCGTCACAGGACTATCTTCCGTCCAAGCCATCCTCTTGCGTATTATACGCCAAGAGGAGGTGAGTATGGAAGAGAAAATATCTCTCTTTGATTTCTTCAAGAGACACGAGCAAGTCAGTGATTTGGCTACCTATATCAGAGACAATAACATTCTGCCCGGTGACATACTACCATTGAGCAATTGTTGCCAGTTATTCATCCAATTCTATACAGACAACGAGGCTGTACTGTCTACCTTCAATCCTCGTGAGGAATGCAAGGCATACCTTGCTCCTTACAGGCTGGAAGTAGAAACGGAAGGAAAGGCTTGGGCAAAACTTGACACAGAGAAGCGCCATCTTTCCGACCGCATGGATTACATGGATTGTGACTCAGAGGAGTTCAAGCAGATGGATGCCGAATGTGACCGCCTGATGGAGCTGCGCGACATTCACAAAGCCAAGCAGAATAAGGCGTATGCTATCCAACGAGAAAAGGAGTGCTATGTTGCTGGATTTAATTTCTTCCAGTTGGAAATGCTCTTTGTTCTCGTCAACCGTATAAACGATGTCTGTACTCATCTGATAAGCAAGTACAAGGAAGGAGAGTGCCTATGAGTACAGAGCGCCAACACCTGATTGCCCTATCCCGTGTGCACGATCTTATATCCATTACCGTATGCTATGCCCTGTTACAGTGCTTCAATGATGATAATCCACTCCGACTTAGCAATGGTTTTCAATATACCAAGGTATTCAATCTGCACGCCATGAATTCCAAAATCACAATAAAGAAGGATGAAATGAGCCGATATTGCTACCTCATTGATCACCTGTCCAGAAATTACCTCAAACTGCCCAAGAAGTTTCTCAATCATTACATGGATGAAAATGAGGACACAGAAGAACTGAAGGAACGATACCGCAAGGAATGGATTATCATGATGCTGGAAATTGCGAATGTCAGTTACGACCATTTCAAAAGTCACTATCGTGATGCCGTGAATAGTGAGACAAAGAAGAATGTCTCTTTCAAGAAAAATCTAGAAAAATTCGAGGAAATAGTAAAAGCGATGACTTGTTGAGGTTGAATCATCCGTTTCAGCCATAATACCGATTCTTTACCCCATAGCCTGACTCTTCAGGCAAATATCGTCAAGAAGACAATGACCAATTAAGGTTGTTGCCTTCTTTTTTGTTTTCCTACGCTACCTCCAGTAACTAATCGTTACCCCATCATCATAGGTTTGACATATTGCAATGTCAAGCCATAACAATGTGTGTTCATGTCGTTTCTTCGCCCCCCATTACAGTCAAAATTCACCTCAAAATGCTTCTTTGAAGCCTCATGACATAACTCGGCGTTCCGGCTGACCACGCATTTCAACTCTTTAACCACGGATTTACATTTATTAACAGACCATAATTGGCTAATATGCAACATTTTAACTCTGTAAAATAATTGCAAATACCACAGAAAAACATTAGAACACCACTAGCTAATATTCGTAACTTTGCAGTGTCAAAAACGAGATAAAACACTCACCGGATCCATGGGTGTTTCTCGCTACAGTATTCACTAAAAACAGTTCAAAGTTATGGACAATATCATAGTTTTACATCGTGATGAACTCTCAGAGATTATTCACGAATCTGTAATGAACGCATTACGCGCATTTAAGGAAGAGGAGAATGCTCCAGATTCCGAGTTCTATACCCGAAAGGAGGTTGCTGCCAAGTGGCATGTTGACGAGATTACCGTCTGGCGACATGAGAAGCTTGGCGACATCCACTCTGTTCGTCGTGGTCGTCGCGTCCTCTATCTTAAGGAAGAGATAGACAACTACGACTACAAGGCGCATTCCCACAACAACACATCTTTATAATAACGCGCGCGTATGAATACATTAGATGTATGTAATGCCATCCGCAAAGAGGTGGAGCATGTGGATGACTGCGGTTTCCCTCTGGATGTCTTCCCTGCTGTCATGCAGAAGATCATTCTGGATGCTGTTCAGTACAATAGTCTCAATCTTGAATTCCTTTTATTGCTGTCCGGTAAAACTCGTAATAGCACAAAATACCTCCCCGGAGCCCAGTA